>CALAIL010000001.1 GCA_937923255.1 uncultured Propionivibrio sp.
TAGTAGCGGTCGAAGCCGGCAATCATCAGCAGTTGTTTGAATAGCTGCGGCGATTGCGGTAGTGCGAAGAACTGGCCGTCATTGACACGCGATGGCACCAGGTAGTCGCGCGCGCCTTCCGGGGTGCTCTTGGTCAGCATCGGCGTTTCGATGTCGATGAACCCGGCCTGGTCGAGATAGCGGCGGAAGGCCATGGCCGTCCGGTAGCGCAGCTGCATGTTTTTCTGCATTTGCGGGCGGCGCAGATCGAGCACGCGGTTCGTCAGGCGGACGGTCTCGGAGAGGTTTTCGTCGTCAAGCTGGAAGGGTGGGGTGATCGACGGGTTGAGGACTTCAATTTCATGGCAGAGCAGCTCAACTTCGCCGCTGGCGATATTGGGGTTGGTCGATCCTGCCGGCCGGGTGCGCACTTTGCCTGTGATCTTCAGGCAGTATTCATTGCGGATCGTTTCAGCGATTTTGAACATTTCCGGGCGGTCCGGATCGCAGACAACTTGGGCCAGGCCTTGGCGGTCGCGCAGATCGATAAAAATAACGCCGCCGTGGTCGCGTCGGCGATGCGCCCAGCCGCAAAGAGTGACTTCCTGGCCGATCGTCTGGGCATTGAGCTGCCCGCAGTAATGAGTTCGCATACTTGGTCCCGGAATGAAAGTTGGACAGTTTTTAATGGGTTTCTGGAAAATTCTGGAGAAGATCGGGCTTGTCGGAAACGCGGCCCGTAGCGCCCGTAGCGATTGACGCCGTTTTGGGCGGGGCGACGACGCCCATCGAGATAATATATTTCAAGGCTTCATCTACGTCCATTTCCAGCTCGATAACATCGCTCCGGCGCAACATCAGGAGGTAACCGGAAGTCGGGTTTGGCGTGGTCGGTACGTAGACGCTGATGTAGTCACCCTGGAGATGGTTGGCGGCATCACCGCCGGGCGTTCCGGTCAAAAAGGCGATGGTCCAGGCGTCGGCGTGTGGGTAGCGGATCAGCAAGGCTTTGCGAAAGGCTTCGCCGGAGGATGAAAACAGCGTGTCGGAAACCTGTTTGACCGCGCTGTAAATTTTGTTGACGAGTGGAATATGATCGAGCAGCCGTTCCCACCAGACAACGAACCGCTGCCCGATGAAATTAGCACCGAGCAGGCCTGTGAGAAAGATAATGAATAGGGTGACGATGACGCCAATGCCGGGAATATTGCGGCCGAGCAGGGCGCGCGGATGCATGGCATCAGGCAGTATCTGCAAGATGCGATCAGCTGTACCGACGATCAGTGAAAGTACCCAGACGGTGATTGCCAGCGGCACCCAGATCAACAGCCCGGTGATGAAGTAGCGCTTGATTAATTGCTTGCGCACGCTTCGGCTCCTGAGCCGCATGGGCAGGATTCAGTCGATTTGGATTCTGATGATGAGGCGGGCTTGCCTAAGTCTTTAAAGTCGGTCTCGTACCAGCCTTGCCCTTTAAGCTGGAAACTCGCGGCAGTCAATTGCTTGCGGTAGGTACTCTGACCGCATTTTGGGCAGAGGGTGAGTTGCGGATCACTCATTTTTTGTAAGTGATCTTTGGCGAAGCCACAGGCTTCGCAACGATAGGCGTAAATCGGCATGGCGATGGGTAAAAACTTGGTGTAAAAGTTCCGCGTAAAACTTTGTCTGATGCTTAGGATTTTTGACGATGGTAGGGGGCAAAATTATACCGTTATCCGGGAATGGTTTCCCTTGTCTATTTGAGTGGGGGATACCAGTTGTTTATGCCAGAACAAACGACATCTGTTGGCTGAGTTCTTTGCCCCATAGTGCGGCGATCAGTCCTGCTGTAGCCAGATAAGGACCAAATGGGATCGGAACCTGGCGATCCCGTCTGGCTACGGCAATCAGGGTAACGCCGACGATAGCGCCGACCAATGAAGATAGCAGGATGATCAGCGGCAGCATTTGCCACCCCAGCCAGGCGCCGAGGGCGGCGAGTAATTTGAAATCGCCGTAACCCATCCCTTCCTTGCCGGTAATGAGCTTGAATGCCCAATAAACTGACCAGAGCGCCAAATAGCCGGCCATAGCCCCGATGACTGCGGAAGTCAGGTCGGTGAAAATTCCGAAAAGATTGAACAGCAGGCCGCACCACAGCAAGGGTTGTGTGATTGAGTCAGGCAGAAGCTGAGTGTCGGCATCAATGAAGGTCAGGGCAATCAGTGCCCAGGTGAACAGTAATATACCGACGCTGATCCAGCCGAAACCAAAATGCAACGCGATGAATCCCGACAACAGGCCGGTCAGCGCTTCAACAAGCGGATAACGCGGTGAGATCGGCGTCTTACAGCCCGCGCATTTACCACGTAACAGAAGCCAGCTCAAGATGGGGATGTTCTCCCATGCAGCGACCGGCCGCAGGCAGGATGGGCAGCGTGAACGAGGTCGCAGCAGCGAAAACGGTTCGCTGGCCGGCATTTCTTCTCCGTGCAATTCTGCGCATTGAGCGCGCCAGTCATTTTCCATCATTTTCGGCAGACGATAGATAACGACGTTGAGAAAGCTGCCAACCAGCAGGCCGAGAATGCCGCACAATAACGCGAACGACTGGGGATCTGTGGAAAGTACGTTACCCAGTTCTGCCATTAAACGACGGCTCCGAGTTTGAAGATCGGCAGGTACATAGCAATGACCATACCACCGATGACAACGCCAAGAACGACCATGATCAGCGGTTCCATGAGACTGGAAAGCGCTTCGACGGCATCGTCAACCTCAGTTTCGAAAAAGTCGGCAACTTTGCTCAGCATGGAATCGAGCGAACCGGATTCCTCGCCGATGGCAACCATTTGCACCACCATGTTCGGAAACAGCTCACTGTTCTGCATGGCATTGGTCAGGCTGACACCGGTGCTGACCTCACTCTGGATTTGACGCGTTCCAATTTTGTAAACATAGTTACCTGCCGCACCGCCGACCGACTCGAGTGATTCGACAAGCGGGACGCCGGCGGCAAACATGGTGGATAACGTGCGCGTCCAGCGCGCCATGACCGATTTACGGATGATGTCGCCAAAAATCGGTAGGCGGAGGAAAAGGCGGTCAAGCGCGATCTGCATGGTTTCTGATCGCCGCCATGCGTAGAAGAAACCAAAGGTGCCGCCAACGAGGATAAGCAATAATAGCCAACCGTTGGCCACCATGAAGTCGGACATGGCGATAACCATCAGGGTTGGCGCGGGCAGATCGGCGCCGAAACTGGTAAATACTTCCTTGAATGCCGGAATCACAAAGATCATGATGACGGCCGTGACGATGATGGCAACGACAATGACCGCGATCGGATAGAACAGGGCGGATTTGATTTTCGACTTGATCGCCAGTATTTTTTCCTTGTAGGTCGCTAGGCGCTCCAATATCGTTTCGAGAATACCAGCCTGTTCACCCGCGGCGATTAGGTTGCAGTACAGCGCGTCGAAATGCACGGGATACTTGCGGAAGGCTTGCGACAATGAGCTGCCGGTTTCAATATCTGCCCGGATGTCGAGCAACAGCTTGCCGACCGCCGGGTTGTCATGTCCGCGTCCAACGATATCGAAGGTTTGCAGTAACGGCACGCCGGCTTTCATCATCGTTGCTAATTGCCGTGTAAACAGCGCGACATCTTTTTCCGTGACTCTGCCGCCGCCACGGAATCTCTGTTTGGTAATTTTTGTGACGAAGATCCCTTGGCGGCGTAGCGTTGCATTGACGACCGCTTCGCTCTGGGCGCGCATTTCGCCGCGGATTATCTTGCCCGCCTTGTTTTTGCCGGTCCACAAAAATATCGATTCTTTGACTTCCTGCACGCGTCTTCTTACCGGTCTCGATGCAGTTGCCATGAGCTTTCCCTTCCTGAAGATTTACATATTGGTGCTGCCTAGGACTTCGTCGAGCGAAGTCAGGCCTTGTTTGACCTTAAGCAGGCCGGATTGACGGAGATCGTTGATGCCTTCCCTTTGTGCCTGTTCTGCGATATCGATTTCAGTGCCGTTGGCCATAATGATGCGCTGAATTTCCTCGCTGACCGGCATCACCTGATAGACGCCTACCCGCCCCTTATAGCCGCTACCCTTGCAGCGTTCACAGCCGCCCGGTCCGTAGAGCGTCCAGCTTCCATCGAGGTCGATTTCGGAAAAGCCGGCGTTGATCAGGGTTTCGACTGGCACATCGATGGGTTTCTTGCAGGTGCATAGGCGCCGTACCAGGCGTTGCGCGGTAATCAGCAGGATGCTGGAAGCAATGTTGAAAGTCGGAATTCCCATGTTCATCAGACGTGTCAGCGTCGATGGCGCATCGTTGGTGTGTAAGGTCGATAACACCATATGGCCGGTTTGAGCAGCCTTGATGGCAATTTCTGCCGTTTCCAGGTCACGGATTTCGCCGACCATGATGATATCTGGGTCCTGGCGGAGAAAGGCTTTGAGTGCGACTGGAAATGTCAGTCCCTGGCGGTCGTCGATATTGACCTGGTTGATGCCGTGCAACGCAATTTCTGCCGGGTCTTCGGCTGTCGCAATATTGATTCCCGGTTTATTGAGAATATTCAGACAGGTGTACAGAGAGACGGTTTTCCCGGAACCCGTCGGGCCGGTGACCAACACCATGCCGTAGGGACGCTGAACGGCGTCGAGCAGAAAGGCTTTTTGGTCAGGTTCATAGCCCAGCGCGTCGATGCCGAGCGTTGCGCTGCTCGGATCGAGAATCCGTAACACGATTTTTTCGCCGTACATCGTGGGCAAGGTACTGACACGGAAATCAATCGTGCGGGTTTTGGAAAGTACGAGGCGCATCCGACCATCCTGCGGCACCCGCTTTTCGGCAATATTAAGTCGGGAAATAACCTTGATGCGCGAGGCGATTTTGTCCTTGAGCGCTAGTGGTGGCGCGGCGATTTCACGTAGGGCGCCGTCAAGACGAAAACGGATGCGGTAGCTTTTTTCATAGGGCTCGAAATGGATGTCCGAAGCACCGTCGTTGATTGCGTCGAGCAGTACTTTATGAATGAAGCGAACGATTGGCGCGTCTTCGACGTCGGTATCATCTTCCGGCGCGGGCTCTCCTGCCTGGTCTTCGTCGAACTCGAGATGAATGCTCTCGCTAACCAAATTTTTTAAAGTCGTATCGGCAGATTCGGCAAGCTTTGCCGCTAACGGCGTGAGCTGATCTTCACGTACGATAATTGGATCGACGACCAAACCTGTCTGAAAGCGGATCTCATCGAGTGCGCGCAGGTTGGTCGGATCGGCCGTGGCGACCGATAGACGATTGCCTCTTTTGTAAAGCGGAATGACGCGATGCGTGGCAACCAACTTGGGGTCAATGGCATCCTTGATGATATGAACGCTATCGTAGGCGTTGAGATCAAGCAGGGGAAAGCCGAAAGTCTCTGAAGCGAAGCGGGCAACATCACTTGCCGTCATTTTTTGGGCGGCAACGAGTTGCTGGATGAACGAGGCGCCCATCGCGGCTGCCTGCGAAGTTAGGGCTTCTGCCTCGGTTTCGCTGAGTTTGCCTGCCTGTACGAGCGCTCTAGCCAGGCCGCTTAGCGTCGATGCTTGGGGTTTTGCTGCCATTGGTATGAATCAATTGCTTGAATCTGTTCGATTTTTTACTCGGTTAGAACTCGGATAGAAATTTGCGTAGTCAAGCGTACTTTTGTACCGAGAAACACTATGTATGTCAGTGTAATCATGCATTGAGTTTGTGTATTTGTAAAGTGGCAAATTTCACACTTTATGGAAAATTGAAGTGATCTGCCCGGGTTCGATGGATTTGGGCAACACTCTGTCTGGGTTTTATCCCGATGTCACGGGATGTCGACGGCAAAGCGGGGTGCAGTAAAATCTCCAGTGTCGGTAATTCAAGGTCAGAATAAACTCGCGAGATTACGCGCACAATTGATTTCAGGCATTGGCGTATCGATAGGGATTGAGAACGGCGTGACTTGCCAAGTGGCTTTTTATCAGAGTCATGTCTTGATCCTCTGACCCATAATTTTTAGTTTGCTCAACCCGAAAAATAACTTCTTCCGTCTGAGTGGCCTCATTAATTGATATTGATAAAACACTATGCTCGATAATCTGACCCAGCGCTTGGCGCGCGTGATGAAAACCCTGCGTGGAGAAGCGCGGCTGACTGAAACGAATATTGCAGATGCCTTGCGTGAAGTGCGCCTGGCATTGCTTGAGGCCGATGTGGCGCTGCCCGCGGTCAAAGCATTCATTGCCGCAGTCAAGGAAAAAGCCGTGGGCGAGGAGGTTATCGGCTCGCTGAGTCCGGGTCAGGCGCTGATCGGCGTCGTGCACCGTGAATTGACGGCGTTGATGGGCGAAGCGCACACCGGCCTTAATCTTGCCGTACAGCCACCCGCTGTCGTACTGATGGCGGGTTTGCAGGGCACAGGCAAGACGACGACGGTCGGTAAGCTTGCCAAATGGCTCAAGGAAACGCAGAAGAAGAAAGCGCTGGTTGTCTCCTGTGATGTGTATCGCCCCGCGGCCATCGAGCAGCTAAAAACCGTCGCAGCGCAGGCAGGGGTTGATTTTTTTCCTTCGACGGTTGGCGAAAAACCGGTTGATATCGCACGCAATGCCGTTGATTGGGCGCGCCGGCATTTTTACGACGTACTTTTTGTCGATACGGCGGGTCGGCTGTCGATTGACGATGCGATGATGAAAGAGATCGCCGAACTGCATGCGGCACTCAAGCCGATTGAAACCCTGTTTGTCGTCGATGCCATGCTGGGGCAGGACGCGATCAATACGGCGAAAGCATTCGATCAGGCTTTACCTTTGACCGGCGTGATCCTGACCAAGCTGGACGGTGATGCGCGCGGCGGTGCGGCATTGTCTGTGCGGTACATCACTGGCAAGCCAATCAAGTTTGCCGGTGTCGGCGAAAAACTGGGCGGTATCGAAGCGTTTCATCCGGAACGCATGGCCTCGCGCATCCTCGGTATGGGTGATGTGCTCTCACTGATCGAAGAGGCGCGCAAGGGGGTCGATGAGCAAAAAGCCGTCGAATTTGCCAAAAAAATCAAGTCGGGCAAGAGTTTTGATCTCAACGATTTCAAAGAGCAGATTGGTCAGATGCGCAAGATGGGCGGCATTTCTTCAATGCTTGACAAGCTGCCGGCGCAGTTTACTCAAGCGGCGAGCCAGCTGCCCGTGGGCGGCGAGGATAAGATTGTGCGCCGTATCGAGGGTATCATTAATTCGATGACGCCGCTCGAACGCAGTAAACCGGAGCTGCTCAAAGCCTCGCGCAAACGCCGTATTGCTGCCGGGGCGGGCGTTCAGGTACAAGAGGTGAATCGCTTGCTCAAACAGTTTGAACAGATGCAGAAGGTGATGAAACAGTTTTCCCGAGGAGGCATCGGCAAGTTGATGCGTGGTGTCAAGGGAATGTTGCCGGGACTTCGTTAAATGTTCGCATGTGCCGATACGACGCGTTGTGCGCCTTGGTCTTTATTTTTATGCGGTTATTGGGGTGGCTGATTTGTCTGTTGTGCTGGGGCGCTGCCGGGGACAGTGGGCTTTGGCGAGAACAGCCAGTTGGCATGCCAGGCGCCCTTGACCATCGCCGGATAGGCAGGTTTGCCCAAACTGCCGTTATAGCGACCCAAGGCGCGGTAAAGATCGCCTTTTTCGATATCCAGGTAGTGGCGCAGAATTGTGCAGCCGTAGCGCAGGTTGGTGCGTAGATGGAAAAGGTTGTCATCGGGCTGGCCGATAACCTTGATCCAGAAAGGCATGACCTGCATGAAGCCACGCGCGCCCGCCGAAGACACGGCATATTTCTTGAAGCCGCTTTCCACCTGGATCAGACCGAGCACAAGCTGTGGATCCAGCCCGGCGCGCGTTGCTTCGTAATGCACGGTACGCAGAAACTCTAGCCGCGCTTCGCGGTTAGGCATGCGCTTGGCCAGGCGGATGGACATCTCGCTCAGCCAGTCGATGGCTTCCAAGGGAGTTTTGAAGGAAGTTCTGGGCGGCGCTTGATCGGCAATGGTGCGCGACAGCGCGGCACGGACGCTGTCTGAAAGCGGTTCGTACTTCTGTGCGCCGGCCAAAGCGATGGCCGGTGTAGCCAGTAAAATCAGGGCGAGACAGATCCGAACAGGGATTGGTTGCAGCGTATGCAAATTCCGCCCATGAAGGCGGTTTGAAATGCTGTCCGGGTTGCGGTCCGCTATCCGGCCTATGATATGGCTCAGGCGGTGCACAGACGCGCTTTCAGGAATGCGATGATTTCGCGGGCAGGTACCATCTTCGCTTCGGTATCGCGGCGTCCTTGGTATTCGAACAGCCCTTCCTTGAGGCCGCGTTCGCCGATGACGACACGGTGTGGAATGCCGATCAGTTCCATGTCGGCAAACAGCACGCCGGGGCGCTCATTGCGGTCATCGAGCAGAACATCGATACCGGCTGCTTGTAAATCGGTATAGAGTGCGTCGGCTGCCGTTCTGACTGTTTCGCTTTTGGCATAACCCATCGGAACGATGCAAACCGTAAATGGCGCAATGGCCGCTGGAAAAATGCAGCCACGTTCGTCGTGGCACTGCTCGATAGCTGCACCGACGATGCGCGTGACGCCAATACCGTAACAGCCCATTTCCATAAACTGACTTTGGCCGTTCTCGTCGAGGAAACTGCAATTGAGCGCCTCGGCATATTTGGTGCGCAATTGGAAGATATGCCCGACCTCAATGCCGCGACACAGCTCAAGCACGCCTTTACCGTCTGGCGAAGGGTCTCCGGCGACGACATTGCGAATGTCTGCAACGATGGAAGGTTCCGGCAGATCACGGCCGAAATTGACGCCGGTCAGGTGGAAGCCCGCTTCGTTGGCGCCGCAGATGAAATCGCTCATGGTAGCGACGGTGCGGTCGGCAATGACGCGTACTTTGGCAGGGGCGACGCCGACCGGGCCGATGTATCCGGGTTGGCAGCCCAGGAAGTGTTCGATTTCAGCATCGGTGGCAAACCGGAAGGGATCAAGCCCCGGCAGCTTGCCTGTCTTGATCTCGTTGAGAGTGTGGTCGCCGCGTAGCAGTAGCAGTGTGAAAGCCTCATCGTGCATGACGGCGATAGCTTTGACCGTTTTCTCAAAGGGCAAACCGAGATAGTTGGCGACATCTTCGCAGCGCGTCTGATTCGGTGTAGCGACCTTGCGCATCAATTCGCCGGCCGCGCCGCGTGGTTTGGTCGGTGCGAGTGCCTCGGCGAGTTCAACGTTGGCGGCGTAATCGGAGTCCGAACAATACGCAAGCGCATCCTCGCCAGAATCAGCCAGTACGTGGAATTCGTGCGAACCGGTGCCGCCAATTGAACCGGTATCTGCGGCGACAGCACGGAATTCCAGTCCCAGACGGGTAAAAATCCGCGTGTAAGTGTCAAACATATTGCGGTATTCGCGTTGCAGATCGTCAAAACTGACGTGGAAAGAGTAGCCGTCCTTCATTAGAAATTCGCGGCCGCGCATGACGCCGAAACGCGGACGAATCTCGTCACGGAATTTCGTCTGGATCTGGTAGAAGTGCAACGGTAACTGGCGATAGCTTTTGACATCGCGACGCACAATATCGGTGATAACTTCTTCGTGTGTTGGGCCGATGACAAAATCACGCTGGTGGCGGTCTTTCAGGCGAAGCAGTTCGGGGCCATATTTTTCCCAGCGACCAGACTCTTGCCACAGTTCGCCCGGCTGCACGGCCGGCATCAGCAGTTCGACGGCGCCGGCGCGATTCATTTCTTCGCGGATGATGTTTTCTACCTTGCGTAGGATGCGTAGGCCAAGTGGCATCCAGGTGTAAATGCCGCCGGCGAGGCGTTTGATCAGTCCGGCGCGTAGCATCAATTGGTGACTGACAATTTCGGCGTCGTTGGGGGCTTCCTTAAGCGTGGAAATAAAAAATTGCGAGCTGCGCATAATAGGTCTGAATACCCTAGGTCTAAAAATAAAAACGCAATTCTACAAGAGCGATCAGCGAAGACGAAGTCCGTAAGATATAAATCCCGGATGCATTGGCTGGCATTTTGTGCAGATCGACCTACTCGTGTGCGATGTCGTCACAATCAGGCGGATAGTAGAAATTTGATCTGTTGCTGGATGGTTCAAATTTTTTTGTTTTCCTGCCTCTGTCTGAAGATACCGGATACAGGCAGGGGGTATGCGATGTTATGTCCCGCCGGGATGGCTAAAAATTAGCCTGTCGCCCGCTCTGTTTTCAGAAAGCCTGGGTTGATTGCGATCTACCCAGCGGTACGTAGCCTTACGCATATCCTCTGGCCGGTTTTTTCGAAAATCATGCAGCGCAACGGATTCGTGCTGATGTGCTATTTCAGCTTTTGAACGTCATAGTAGGAATACGAGGAAGGCTGATAACAAAACACGACTTGCTAGGTGTGTTTTTGGTACCGCGGTGCTTTCCAAGTGAAGCGAAATGTGAAAGAATCCTCTTAACTCATAGATTAAGCAGGTTATTGATATGCTCGACCGTGAAGGGTATCGCCCGAACGTCGGCATCATTCTATGCAACGCTCGAAACGAGGTTTTTTGGGGAAAGCGGATTCGGGAGCATTCGTGGCAGTTTCCACAGGGAGGGATTAAGCGAGGGGAGTCGCCTGAACAGGCGATGTTCCGCGAACTCCATGAGGAAGTTGGCTTGTTTCCCGAACATGTGAGCATCCTTGGTCGAACTCGTGACTGGTTGCGCTACGATGTGCCGGTGCATTGGATCAGGCGTGAATGGCGCGGTAGTTACCGTGGGCAGAAACAGATCTGGTTTTTGTTGCGCTTGACGGGGCGTGATTCCGATATTTCTCTGCGTGCCTGTGACCATCCGGAGTTTGATGCATGGCGATGGTCCAATTATTGGGTTTCGCTAGATTCGGTAATTGAATTCAAGCGCGGTGTCTACGAACAGGCGCTCAATGAGCTGGCCCGTTTTCTTGATGCTGATTACCGCAGAATGCGACGTAATCGTGCACGTCACAGGGTAAACTCCAGTTTCGAAGAAGTTAGCTAGATCCCGAGTATGAGTGAGTCTTTTATGCAGGAGACCAGCGGCATAGGCATATTGGCCTACTGCTGCGTGTAAGAGCGAAACGGTGTTCTAGTCATTGGTTCGACGTGGCAGCCATTGACTTTTCTGTGGCTCTTGCAATAAAATCCGTCACTTTCTGTCATTAAGATAAATAAGGACGACGTCCGAAATGAAGACATTTTCTGCCAAACCGCATGAAGTAACGCGAGAGTGGTTCGTGGTCGATGCTACTGATAAGGTATTGGGGCGTCTGGCGGCCGAGATTGCTCGCCGTTTACGCGGCAAGCACAAATCCGAATATACGCCTCATGTTGATACCGGCGACTATATTGTCGTGACAAATGTCGAGAGTATTCGCGTTACTGGTAATAAGGCTAATGATAAGAAATACTATCGTCATTCAGGTTATCCTGGCGGCGTGTATGAGACGAACTTTGCCAAAATGCAGCAACGTTTTCCTGGGCGCGCGCTTGAGAAGGCCGTTAAGGGGATGCTTCCGAAAGGGCCTTTAGGTTACGCGATGCTCAAGAAAATGAAGTGTTATGTCGGCGCCAACCATCCCCACGCGGCTCAGCAGCCGAAGGTTCTGGAAATCTAAGAGAGTTCATTCAATATGGCTGATAATTTCTATTATGGTACGGGGCGCCGTAAAAGTGCCGTTGCGCGGGTTTTCATGAAGCGAGGCTCAGGCAATATTGTGGTCAACGGTAAACCGGTTGATGAGTTCTTTTCGCGTGAGACCGGACGGATGATTGTGCGGCAACCACTTGAGCTGGTTGATCAGTCCCAAGGGTTTGATATCATGGTCAATGTTTCTGGCGGTGGGGAGTCTGGTCAGGCTGGTGCGGTGCGTCATGGTATTACACGTGCGTTGATTGAATATGATATTGCGTTGAAACCTGCTTTGTCGCAAGCCGGATTCGTTACTCGTGATGCGCGCGAAGTTGAGCGAAAAAAGGTTGGCCTGCACAAAGCGCGTCGCCGTAAGCAATTCTCGAAACGTTGATCGGATTTGCTTTGTAGTGTTCTTCTTTACCAAAGAAAGCCGCCTTATGGGCGGCTTTCGTTTTCTACGTCTTGATTGTGATGGAGATAGGTGGTGACTTCCAGAGCTGCCTCAAAGCTTAGACGTTTGCGTCAGCGGTTTGGCATTGGCGCACCACGTGTGGCAATACGCAGGCATATCCCATGGTATTGGCGCGTTTTGTCAGGTATTGTTTTAGTGGCAGCAGTCGCATTTATTTTATGGGGTTACGAAACATTCTATCTAAGGACGCGATTGACGACTGCTCATGATCAGGAGGAGTCGTTACGTGAAATCCAGTCTTTGCGCAACCATGTGATGGAACTTGATCGTGAACTGACTAAGTTGCGAGGCATGACGAGTACGGAAGATAGCCGTCTGCAGATTGAGAAAACGACGTTGCAGCAATTGTCCGAACAGGTTCGAGCACTGGGGATAGAAAATGCTGCACTGAAGCAGGATCTGGCGTTTTTTGAGGAATTGATGCCCTCTGCTACGTTAGGTGATAAAACTGGTTTTAAAATCAATCAATTGCGTGTCGAGCCGAGCAAAAATAACGGGGAATTTCAGTATCGGATGTTGGTCGTTTATAACGTGGGACGCCATGCTACGCCGAAAGCGATGCAGGGACGCCTGCGCCTGATTGTCAAAATTCGGCAGAACGGGAAGAATGCTACGATATCAATTCCCACCAAATCGGAGGAAAATACGGAGCGTTTCCTTTTCGAGTTGAAGTCGCTTCACCGGCTCGAAGGGGTTTTTGCCATACCACAGGATGCGACACTGAGGTCGGTGGAAGCCCAATTGTTGCAGGATGGCGCAGTTCGCGCCAAACAGTCTGTCGTGTTTTAAGGAGGGATTATGTTTGGTACAAAAAATAGTGGCGCAGCAAAAAACGCGATTGATACGCTGATTGGCATCAACACCAAGATAGAAGGGGATGTGACCTTCTGCGGCGGTTTGCGGATCGATGGTGAAGTGCGCGGGAATATCCGTTGTGAGGAAGGTCAGCAGGGAACCCTGGTCATCAGTGAAAAAGCCACTGTTGAGGGCGAGGTGCGTGTCGGACATGTCGTAGTCAATGGTACGATCATTGGCCCTGTCAGCGCGAGTGAGTCTCTGGAACTCTTGTCTGCGGCGCATGTCACAGGCGACGTAGAGTATCAGCAAATCGAGATCCAGCAGGGCGCTGTCATTGAAGGACGTTTGGTTCATCTTCCTGGCGCCAAGAATGTTGAGCTTAAACTGGCATCGAATAGTGGACTGGCTGACTGATCTTGATCCAGCCATAGGAGGTTGAAGAAATGAATACTGCCGCAGAATTGCCAATGCCTTTTTTATTTACCGATAGCGCTGCCAATAAGGTCAAAGAACTCATCGTAGAGGAAGGCAATCCAGATTTGAAACTGCGCGTATTTGTGACAGGAGGCGGGTGCTCCGGGTTCCAGTATGGTTTTACATTTGACGAAGAAATCAGCGATGACGATACGGTGATGCAGAAAAATGGCGTTACTTTGTTGGTTGATCCGATGAGCTATCAGTATCTTGTCGGCGCGGAAATTGACTATACGGAAGACCTTGAAGGCTCGCAGTTCGTTATCAAAAATCCGAATGCCACATCGACCTGTGGTTGCGGCTCATCCTTCTCCGCCTAATACCGGCCTGCGGGCAGGGAGCGCGTTATTTGAATGAAGACGACACGATCGATCGTTGGTGGTTGATTGGAAGGTAGGTCAATTCGTGTTTGCTTTTAGGTATTGATAGATATTTTATGCCGGCTATCTATGGTTGCCGATCCTGAATGCAGCTGCTTTAACACGCGGGTAAGCGTTGTGGCTGATGAAGTTGGTTTTTTCTTATAACCTAACCCTATAAAGTAGCGAGCCGAAAACGAAAACCTACACAAATATAGCAGGGTGAAGCAAAGTCATTTGAAGCGCTAAATTTTTCGGCTATTGTGTCGTGAACAGCGATTAACAAAGGTCAAGTTTTGAGTAACTACTACACGACGCGCCGAATGTGGATTGAAGAAATTCCTGATGATGTCGTTGACCAGATGGCGGCCTTATATCTGGATCATTTTGACGGCACGTCCTATACATTATTTTGCAATGATTTAGCTGAGAAGGACGAAGCGATTCTGCTGTACTGCCATGAGGAATTGTGTGGCTTTACGGTACTCAAAATTTTTTCTGATGACTGGAATGGACGCCGTGTACGTATTGTCTATTCCGGAGACACTATCGTTGCGCCCCAACATTGGGGGCAGCAATCCTTGGCTTTTGCATGGATTGCGCGTGTTGGTGAGATCAAGCGAGAAATGCCGGAATACCCGCTTTTCTGGTTTCTGCTGGTCAAAGGGCACCGTACTTTTAAGTATCTGTCTGTTTTCGGAAAATCATTTTTCCCTCATTGGTCGGAATTTCGTCCTGATTTGAAATGCTTAGCCGATCAATTGGCGATCAAAAAATTCGGCAGTGACTATGATGCAAATGCCGGTGTGGTTTGTTTCTCTGAATCGCGCGGACATCTTAAATGCGAGATCGCTGAACCTACGCCAGAAGAAATGCAGCGGATATCCACCCGTTTTTTTATGGAAAAAAATCCGGGCTATCGTCTGGGGCATGAACTCGTCTGCCTTTGTGAATTGGAATCCCCGAATATGAAACCGCTTGCCGCGCGGATATTCAATAAAGCCAGCCGCGCAGCAGGTGTCGATATTTCATGAGTGGCAACTTTCAGGATGGTGAGGGAGCTGCGACAGAGAGGGGGGAGCAGAAAAATGCCTGGCTGCTGCAAACCCTAAAACGAAACCGGAATACTGCCTATCTGAAGCAGTTTGGTTCTCCTGAAACAGCGGCCGCGTTCCGGGAACGTGTTCCTGTGTGTATTTACGAAGACCTCTTGCCTTGGTTAGCACGTATTCAGGCGGGTGATGCAGACATTCTTTTCGCCGGACGCCCTGTTGCCTACGAACGGACAGGGGGTAGTACAGGCGGCGTCAAATTGATTCCTTATACTGACGAAGGGTTGTCTGACTTCCAGAATGATATTGTGCCTTGGTTGATCGACACTATCCAAAGGCATCACATCACGGGCCGTGTCTATTTTTCCATTAGTCCGGCGACTCGGCCGATAGCGTTCAACAACGGCATTCCGGTCGGATTGCCCGATGCGGCCTACCTTGGCGAAATCGCAGGCGGCATGCTTACCGCCATGACAGCGGTGCCACTAGATGTGGCGAATCTTTCTGATGTGACGCAATGGCGGCAGCGAACGCTTGCGTATCTCAAGGCAGCCAGTGATCTTGAGCTGATTTCGGTGTGGAGCCCGACGTTTCTGTTGCGCTTGCTGGACGAAATTCCCGATCCGCAGGGATGTTGGTCGCGTCTAAAAATTGTCAGCTGTTGGGCATCGGCCTCATCCCGACGGTTTGCCGATGAAGTTCAACGGCGACTCCCGCATGCCCGCCTGCAACCAAAGGGACTGCTGTCGACCGAGGCGGTGGTGACCGTACCGGATAGAAAGGGGCGCCCGCTACCCGCTCGCCATGTCTTTATCGAATACGCCAAAGATGGACGCTTTTTCCTGGAGGATGCGTTGCAAATGGGTGAAGCGTATGAGGCGATTGTAACGACGGCTAGCGGGCTGTATCGTTACCGAACGGGTGACTGGCTCAGATGTGAAGGGCACACGACACAGGGGCGTCCCATTCTGGAATTTGTCGGGCGCGGTGCGCTGACCTGTGATCTGGTTGGAGAGAAACTGAATGAGTCTTTTGTGGCTCGTTGCCTTCAGGCATTATCTGCGTTGCCGGTATCTTCCATGCTGTTGCCCGATGCTGACTGCCCAGGCTATGTGCTTATCTGTACGCGTGTTCCAGGCGAGGCAGTGCTGGCAAAGTTGGAAGCATTGCTGTGTACTAACCCTCAGTATGCGTATGCGCGCAGGCTCGGACAGCTTGCACCGCTGCGGGTATTAACGCATCCGGAACCATTCCGGGTTATTGAGCGTACGATGCTGGCGCGCGGTGCGCGCCTCGGCGATATTAAACCGCTGGCCTTGCGCCGGGAGGCATTTTGGTTACCTCTGTTTAAATCTTTCTGCCCATGAAAATTACACTGATTTCGCCCAAAGGCCCGCTTTATCGCGTGCGTGGTGGCATTTTCAAGCGCTCCCTTCGTTACCAACCGCTGACCTTGCCTACACTTGCGGCACTGGTGCCAGCGGATATGAACGCCGAAATTATGCTGATTGATGAAGGCATTACCCCTATCCCGGAGACGATCGATGCCGATCTGGTCGGAATGACCGTCATTACCGGCACGGCACGGCGAGCCTACGAGCTGGCGGCACGCTTTCGGAGTCAGGGTCGTACGGTCGTTCTTGGCGGTCCGCACGTCACGTTGGTGCCCGAAGAAGCGGCCCGCCATGCCGACGCGATTTGTATAGGCTATGCCGAAGACAGTTGGCCCGTATTGCTGCGTGACTGGGCGGCCGGCCGCCTGCAACCGGTATATCGCCAGGCGCCTGATTTTTCCTTAAATCGCCCGGATATGCCGCATGCACGTCGGGATCTGTTCGATTCACGTCAATTTTTGACACAGGCTGTTTTCGAAGCGACGCGGTCGTGTGCGCATGCCTGCGAGTTTTGTGTCGCGCCCACCGCCTGGGGTCGGCGGCAATATCAAAAACCCGTCGATTGGGTCATTGAAGACATTCGTCGCGTTGGGCAGAAACGGATTCTCTTTGTCGATCTCAATCTGATTTCTGACCGAAATTACGCCAGGGAGCTGTTTACGCGCCTGATCCCATTGAATGTGCAATGGTTTGGCTTGTCGACCGTTCTGCTGGCGCTAGATGCTGAACTGCTGGAGCTGGTGGCGCGCAGTGGTTGCCGCGGGCTGCTGCTCGGCCTAGAGACCGTCACACCGGAAAGCCTTGGAGATGCCGGAAAGCGTTTCAACGGTGCGGTACATTTCAAGGATTTCATCGCTGACCTGCACCGGCTCGGCATCGCGGTCCAGGGGTGTTTTGTTTTTGGCCTGGAGCATGATACGCCCGGTGTTTTCGACGCGACGGTGGAGTTTGCGATCGACGCTGGCGTTGACCTACCGCGCTTTGCCGTCCTTACGCCGTTTCCGGGGACGCCGCTATACCGTCGTTTGGACGCCAGCGGTCGAATCCTTAGCCGGGATTGGGACCTCTATGATGGGCAACATGTCGTTTTTCAGCCGTACAACATGTCCGTGCGCGAACTTGCGGAAGGCCACGAACGCGCCTGGAAAGCAACTTATCGCTGGTCGGCAATTGCCAGACGTCTGTGGCGGGCGCGCAACTTCCGACCGCTGGCACTGACTGCCAATTTCGGCTACCGATTTTATGCACACAATTTGCATCGTTTCTACACGTGCGACTGGCCGATACAGCCCCTGCCTTCGCTATCCACAGATAAGAAGGCGGTGAGCAGCGTGGTGTTTCAAGCGCCAAAATCTTCAGCGCGCACTCAGAGAACCGTATGCGGTTGACCTTAGTGCAGCCGGCTATCGGCCATCGCGTTGGCGAGTCTTACATCCGCTCCTGGCAGATGGAGCCCCTGCCGATCGCCGTGCTTGCGGGGCTGACAGGCCGTCATATCGAGCTGCGTTTTTACGATGACCGACTGGAAACCATTCCTTTTGACGAACCGACCGATGCTGTCGCCATCCCTGTCGAAACGTATACTGCCCGGCGGGCGTATCAGATCGCCCAGCGTTTTCGGCAACACGGCGTTCCGGTCATTCTTGGGGGGTTCCATCCTACGCTGATGCCGGAGGAAGCCTCGGGTTTTGCCGATGCCGTGGTGACGGGTGAGGCGGAGGCCGTATGGCCCGAAGTCATGGATGACCTGGCGCATGGAACGCTGAAAGCTCGTTATGACGGCGGGACGCGCCTTGATTTGTCCGCCATTTCGGTAGATCGCAGTATTTTCCGGAATAAGCGCTATTTGCCGATTGGGCTGGTGGAAACAGGGCGGGGGTGCCGTTTTCCGTGCGAGTTTTGTGCCGTCCAGACCTTTTTCCAGCGCAGTTATCGTGTTCGTCCGGTGGGTGATGTCATTCGTGAGCTGGAAGGTTTGCGCGCCAGCAGAAAACTGTTTTTCTTCGTCGATGACAATTTTGCCGGACAGATCGATGACAGGCGCGAATTGCTTTCGGCGCTTGCGCGCCTGTCCCTGCGCTGGATTACGCAGATGAGCATTCATGCAGCGCACGATGAATCGTTTGTGCGGCAACTCGCGCGTAGCGGGTGCCGTGGCGTCCTCATTGGCTTTGAGTCGCTCAATGAGGCTAATCTGCTGCTGATGCGCAAACGTTTCAACACCATGCGCAGCGGTTATGCGGGGGCGCTGGCGAATTTGCGTCAGCACGGCATCGGCGTATATGGGACGTTCATTTTTGGCTATGAGCACGATACGGCAGATGCTTTTGCCGAAGCGGTTGACTTTGCTCAGGCGCAGAAAATGTACCTTGCGGCATTTAATCATCTGACGCCGTTTCCCGGTACGCCGCTTTATCGGCGTTTGCAGGATGAGGGTCGCCTACGCTTCGATGCCTGGTGGCTGGATTTGCGCTACCGTTACAACGAGCTTCCTTTCGTGCCCAGGCAATTGTCACCGGAAGCCGTCACGCAGGGGTGTGTCGAGGCACGCCGCCGCTTTTATGCCTGGTCGAGCATTCTTCGGCGCAGTTTGGGTAATCGAGGCGATGGATTCATGTTTCGCCATTTTTTCCCGATCAACGCGTTGCACCGGAACGAAATTTCCCTGCGCAACGGCTATCCGCTGGGTGATGAAAGCGAATTTGTCTTGGATGCGCCATGATTCACCTACGCCTTGCCACGCCTGATGACGACGCTACGCTGCGTGCATTGTTGCGCAGCAACCCGATGCCTGGGTGGGTCAGCATGGCAATGACGCGAGAGCCGTCTTTCTTTGCAGGCGCCGGCCATTTCGGGCGCGAATGGGTAGTGCTGGGACATACTGCGGAAGATGTGAGTGAAAAGAAAGACGCAAGGCGTACCGGTGTCGGAGAGGCCGGCGAGGCGGTAGGAATGTACGTTTGTACCGAACAGCCGCTGCACTGGAACGGCATGCAAACTCAAGTGGGCTATCTGGGCGGTTTGCGGATAAGCCCGCGCTATCGACATCGCTTGCGGCTCCTCAAAATCGGCTATGCATCGATTCCGCATTTTGCGGCAGAGTGCAAGGCAGCCCTTTGGTATACCGCGATTGCGTCGGAAAACCGGACGGCGCGTCGATTGCTGGAAGCCGGTCTGCGCGGCTTGCCGCGCTATCGTCCGCTGAACGAGCTGGTTACGCTGGCGCTCCCTAAAGCGCGCGGTCGCCGGCATGGCGCATGGCGGCAGGCGATGCCTGGCGAACTGGAAAATCTTTGCCGCTTTCATAACCAACAGGCAGGTCGTTACCAATTTTCGCCGGTGATGGATCCCGTGCGGGCAGAGGCGACAGGCGCGGTTTTTTATTGTATTGATGGAAATGCTGGCCCGTCGGCCGTGATGGCGCTTTGGAATCAGCAGGCCTATAAACAGGTGATGGCCTGCGCCTACCGGATGCCGCTGAATGCATTGCTGCCGCTCTACAATGGTTACGCCCGCCTGGCAAAAAGAATCCTCCTACCGCTGCCGGGGAAAGCGCTCGACCAGACATTTCTCGCCTTTCTTGCCGTGTCAGAAACGTGTGAAGACGAATTTCTAATGCTGATTGAAGATGCGCTGGCACTTTGCCCAACGGCAGTGATGAGTCTGGGCCTGCATGCCGGCCATCGCTGGCTCGACCCGGTGCTCAAGCGCTTTCGGCCAAGTGCCTACCGGACGTGGATCTACACTGTTGCTTTTGACGATGCTGTGCAGCATTGCGCTTGCATTATGCCGCCTGATGGGCGCCCTGCCCAACCGGAGGTGGCCGTGTTATGAGGATTGCGCTCATCCGCCCGAATATGGGCGATTACCGTTCCGGCGATGCCATGCCGCCGCTGGTCATGGGTATTCTGGCGGCGCGGGCAAGCGGGCACGAAATTCTTTTTTACGACGATAGGGTCGAGGCTGTGCCGGAGAAACTGGATGCCGATCTCGTCGCCATGAGCGTTGAAACCTTTACCGCCCGCCGTGCTTATGAACTTGCGGCGCATTTTCGACGGCAAGGTATGCGGCTGGTCATGGGCGGATATCATCCGACTTTTTTACCGCAGGAAGCGTTGGCGCATGCCGATGCGATCATCGTTGGCGATGCCGAGGGCGCATGGGAGCGCCTGCTTGCCGATGCCGAAGCCGGGTGTCTGCATCGGATTTATCGGGGCGATAACGATGCGCCGATGACGCAATTGCGTATCGATCGCTCCATTTTTGCTGGAAAGCCCTATGCGCCCGTCGATCTGGTCCAGTACGGACGCGGTTGCCGGTTTACCTGCGACTTTTGTTCGATTCATGGTTTTTATGGCCATCGGGTGCGGGTGCGGCCGGCTGCAGATGTTCAGCGTGAACTAGAAGCGATCAGGGAAACCGTTGGCCGTAACCGCCTGTTGTTTTTCGTCGACGACAATCTATTCAGCAACCGGGAAAATCTGACAGCGCTGCTGGCAGCCATTCGTCCGCTCGGATTGCGTTGGTCATGCCAGATCAGTATCGATGTCGCGCGTGATCCGGAGCTGCTCGACGGCCTGGCTGAGGCGGGTTGTCGCTATGCGCTCATCGGCTTTGAGAGTCTGGAGCCGGAAAATCTTGCCCAGATGAAAAAGCGCTGGAATCAGGTGTCCGGCCATTACCTCGACGTCGTGCGCGCATTGCACCGGCGCGGCATCGGCATCTATGGAACATTCGTTTTCGGTTATGACCGCGATACGCCGGAAACCATTCGCCGTAGTTTGGATTTTGCCTTGGAGGCGCGGCTGGAAATCGCTAATTTCAACCCGCTGACGCCAACGCCAGGCTCCGGACTTTACCAGCGTCTCGCACAAGAGAAGCGGCTGTTATCGCCGCAGTGGTGGCTTGATCCCAAGTATCGGTACGGCGACCCGATTTTCATCCCCCGCGCCATGTCGCCCGAAATGCTGGCGCAGGAGTGTTTCGAGGCTAAGCGCCGTTTTTACGCCTGGTCGTCGATCGCCCGGCGCGTATTGGGCGGCGATATGCCGTTTTCCGGCTTTTGTACGGCAATCACGGCTATCGCTAACCTTATTTCCCGCCGCGAAATTTATCGCAAGCAGGGACGTGTGCTTGGCACCTAGGAAAACGTGTGAAAGTTACCATGATCAAGCCGACGATCGGCCGCCGCGAGCATAGCCTGTATATCGACGAAGGGCGCATGGAGCCTCTGATGCTGGGCGTGCTCGCCGGCCTGACGCCGCCGGATATCGAGGTTGTTCTGTACGATGATCGGATGGAGGCGATTCCTTACGATGAGCCAACCGATCTTGTCGCCATCACTGTCGAAACCTATACCGCACGGCGGGCGTACGAGATTGCCGCAGAATTCCGGCTGCGGGGTGTGCCGGTTATTCTGGGCGGAATGCATGTTGCGCTTCTGCCGGAAGAGGCGGCCATGCACGCCGATAGTATTTTTGTTGGCGATGCCGAAACGGGTTGGCTACAGGTGCTTGCCGATGCCCGCACCCAGCGGCTGCGGCGGCGCTACGACGGTGCGCCCGGCATTGCACAATCCGGCAATGTCCATCCGCGGCGGGATCTGTACGCCGGCAAAGGCTATCTGCCGATTACCTTGATGCAGTTCTCGCGCGGATGCCGCTTTGCGTGCAGTTTTTGCGCAGTGAGTCAGTATTTTGGCAAAAAGCACTACCTGCGCCGGATTGATGAAGTTGTAGCTGAGATCGAGAGCCAGCCGCGTCATTTCATTTTTTTTGTCGATGACAACATTGCCTCGGATCGTACGGCGCTTAAGGAACTGTGCCATGCACTCATCCCGCTGCGCGTGCATTGGATCAGCCAGGCCAGCCTTGATGTGACGCAGGATCGGGAGTTGATGCGGCTCATGGAACGAAGCGGTTGCTGGGGGCATGTCATGGGCTTTGAGTCGATTAGCCCCGGAAGTTTGCGAGATGCACGCAAGTCGCCGAATATCCGAGGGTTCTCGCATTACGCGCAGGAGATTGCCGTTTTGCGTGACCACGGTATGCAAACGTGGGCGGCATTTACGCTGGGGTACGACCACGATACGCCTGACAGTATCCGCGCAACGGTGGATTTTGCGCTGCACAATAAATTTACCTTCGCTGCTTATAATATTTTGATGCCCTATCCGGGGACGCCGCTTTATCGCAAGCTGGCGCAGGAAAACCGGCTGCTCTATGACGGCCGGTGGTGGCTACATCCAGAATACCGATTCAACCATGCGGCCTTTCGCCCGGCGCGCATGTCGCCCGATGAGCTCACGCAGGCTTGTCACGCTGCGCGCACGCGCTATAACAGCCTGGGGGGTATGGTCTGGCGATTTTCGGACTGGCAAACCAGTTTCCGCTCTTTGGGAAGAGTTTTATCGTATTGGCGTTACTCGTTATTGTTCCGCAAGGAAGTGTATAAGAAGCACGGTATGAAATTCGGACTGCGATGATTTCTGCAATTCGGCTTTATCAATATATTGCGCCGCTTATTCTGACGCCTGCATCATGGTATTTATGGTGGCATGAGTACGATAATTTGCAGCAGACGCTAGCAGCGTGGCTGACGCCTATCTTGTGGGCATACATCGTGCCGGCCGTCGGCACCAATGTGTGTCAGGTGTGGGAATTTGATGTCCGCTGGAAACTGGGGCGTTTTCGGCCTCATCATGGTTTCGTTTTCGGCAGCGCTACGGCGATGATTGCCTGGCTTGTGCATGGACGACCGGCGGATGGCTTTGCCGACGCGCTGCGTTATGCACTGGTTCTCTGTTCTGTGCTCGGCTTCTGGAATCTACTGTACGAGGTTAAAGCCCTGCGTATTGGGATGCTCAAGGTGTACAACGAGCCTTGGGCTGCGGGGCGGGGCGAGGAGGCCATCGCTTTTGATTATGCCCCTTGGTTTTTTGGCGGGTTTGGCGCCGTTTATGGCTTGTCGATCGGGGTGCTGGAGTGGTTCGTTCATCATTTCGGAATTCCGGCAGCGATGTTGGGGTTTATGTATATCGCCGCCAGTCTCGTTTTGTGTATCGCCATTCCCGTACTCGGCTTTATCCGGCATTCGATGCGCCGTTATGGGCATGCTGGTATCCGTCCAGTCAACAAAAACATCCTGGAGAAAGAAGATTCATCATGGCCGGTCTCTTAAATACCGCTATTTTGGCGCTTTCGCTCGCGGCGCTGTGGCTTTGCCAGTGGGCAGCCAGTCACCTTTCAGTAGGTTATGCGCTGTTAGCCGTTTGGGTATTTAGCCTTGTTGCCAATACGCCGTTTGCCATTATGCATGAGGCCGTCCACGGTGTGGCCAGCCGGAATCGGCGCTGGAACGAGCTGCTTGGCCTCGTCGCTGGCTGGGCGTTTTCTACCTCTTTTTCCATGCAGCGTGTGGCGCATGAAGGGCATCACCGCCGAAATCGCACGGATTTCGATTTGTATGACTACTATCTTCCCGGTCAGTCGAAACGGGTGCGCAATCTCTGGCTGTATCTAGGTAATTTGTTCGGGCTGTACTGGTGGTCGGTCGTCTTCGGCAATCTGGTTTATTTGCTGGCGCCTGGCATTTACCGTTCGCGCTTTTTTACGGAGCGCTTGTCACCCGCGCTGGGTTTTGGGCCTTATGTCGCCGATCTGGCAAAACTGCCGCCTTTGCGGGTGTGGGTGGAAATTGCGTTGGCCTTTATGTATCAGGCCGGAATGATCTATTGCCTGGATCTCAAAATGGCAAGTGTCGTTGCCTGTTACTGGGCGTTTGCTTTGCACTGGTCTGCGCTTCAGTATGTTGATCACGCTTGGAGTGCTCGCGATATTCGTAACGGCGCATGGAATCTTAAGGTGTTGCCGCCATTTCGCTGGATCGCGCTGAACTACCATTACCATCAGGCGCACCATCAGCATCCTGAGGCGCCTTGGTTCGATCTGCCGAAATTCGTTGATCCTGCTGCGCCACAGCCTTCGTTTTGGCGCATTTATCTGAGTCTATGGAAGGGTGTGCGCCCGGCACCGCCTATGGGCGCACCTGCTGACTTAGATTTTCTTTTTCCGGCGGCCGATCAACCAGCCAATGATGGCGCCCATTAGCAGACCGCCAGCGAGACCGCACAACGCGGCCTTCCCAAGCGCCCGTTCAGCTTCGCCCAGAATTGGGTTGTCCAGAAAGTTCGTGCCAATGTGGATGCCGCGGACTCTCCAGCGACCATCGTCTTCTTTAGCCATTGTGGCTGTCCAGCGCGTGTGCAGCTCGTAAGGACGACCATCGCGGAGAATGTATTTTTCCACGCCGCTACCAACGACAAGCCCCCACGATTTATCAGCGGAAAGCTCGGTTAATGCGTCTGCTGTAAAACGGATTTCCAGTTTCGAGAGATACCCCTTCTCGCCAAACCATTTGGTGAAATAGCGGGAAACGTCGGGTCGGCTACTCAAAAACTCCTGATTGATGGGGGTCGCCCGAATATGTTCACTCAATACCGGCAACATTTCTTCGTAGTTTCCCGAGTTGATGGCCGATTCGACAACCTTGAGCGTTTGCCTCAGCTCATGGTGAATCTCTTCATCCGTTGCCTCTGTAGCATAGGCAGTGCAAGCCGAAAAAATGAAGATCAGGCCAAGCAATAACTTTCCAATCATATTGTTTTTAAACATTTCTTTCCTTTACGTGACAATGCATCAACAGCGCTAATGCCAGTCCAGACAATACATCAAGAAAATGGTGCTGGTGAATAAAAAGCGTAGAAGCCATGATCGCGATGAGCCAGCAAAAAAGCAAGATACATATCGACCGACCGATTTGTCGCGAGGCAATGGCAAGGATAATGGCTGCGGAATAGACTACATGCAGAGAAGGAACGAGGTTGTAAGGGCGGTCGATGGAAAACAGCACCTCAAAAATTGGGCGATAAAGAGGATCCGACGGCACGATGCGCGGAAAGCCCAAACGGGCAGGGAAAGCCAGAAAAATAAATCCGGCAATGCATGTTGCCCAAATGAGTGCCCTTGCCAAACGCTCCATAACCTTAGGTGGCAGGAAAAATGGAGGGAGCAGGAACAGGACGTACATCGAGAGGTAGAGCCAGATGAATTCTGGCATAAAAGGTATGTTAAGTTCCCATGCAAAAAAGAGCGCGTGTTGGTAGTCACGATATCCGGCCAGCCAGTTTGTGAATGGATAAATACAAAAAAACGCCAGACCGACACGACTGCCCAAGATGAGAAAAACGATGGTGCGTGTTCTGGAAAGCGGCCGAGAGGATGCGTTGAAAAGAAACGGAAGAGAAATCTCGGATACCGGGCTCGTTTCATTTTTTCCGCAGAGGGGGGTTGGGGAGTCCTGGTTTGCGGGAGGAGGGGTGGCATGCATATCAATAAGATCAGGCATTCACTTGAAAAAATCAACTCCCGCCCTTACTATTAGCACTCGGCAGCGTTGAGTGCTAACAGCGCATGCATGTATCCCTTCGGTGACCTTGTGGGCACCGAAAAAGTCAGTCTTTACATAGTGTTAAAACATAGGAGACAAGAGTATGAAGATTCGTCCTTTGCATGATCGCGTGATCGTTAAGCGTCTGGAGGAAGAACGCAAGACCGCTTCCGGCATCGTAATCCCCGACAATGCCGCCGAGAAGCCGGATCAGGGCCAGATTCTGGCTGTCGGCCCTGGTAAGCGCGATGAAAACGGAAAACCCGTGGCGTTGGACGTCAAGGTAGGCGACCGTGTGCTGTTTGGTAAATATGCCGGTCAAACCGTCAAAGTTGATGGCGAAGAACTGCTCGTTATGCGTGAAGAAGACATTATGGGCGTCGTCGAGGCCTGAGTCTCTCTCCGGTTAGATGTCCCTGAGTCTCTACTGATTACTTGATTTAAGGAGTTTTTCATGGCAGCAAAAGACGTTAAGTTTGGTGATTCCGCCCGTTCCCGCATGGTTGAAGGCGTCAATATTCTGGCCGATGCCGTCAAGGTGACGCTGGGCCCGAAAGGACGCAATGTCGTTCTTGAACGCTCGTATGGCTCGCCAACCGTGACCAAGGATGGCGTTTCAGTCGCCAAGGAAATTGAACTAAAGGATAAGTTCGCCAATATGGGCGCGCAAATGGTCAAGGAGGTTGCCTCCAAGACTTCTGATATTGCCGGTGACGGCACGACGACGGCGACGGTGTTGGCGCAGTCGGTGGTCCGTGAAGGGATGAAATACGTGGCGGCCGGTATGAATCCGATGGATCTTAAGCGCGGTATCGATAAAGCGGTCGCAACGATCGTCGAAGAGCTGAAAAAACTTTCCAAACCGTGCAAAACTTCCAAGGAAATCGCCCAGGTCGGTTCGATTTCGGCCAACTCGGATGCCGATGTTGGCAAGATCATCGCCGATGCAATGGACAAGGTTGGCAAGGAGGGTGTGATTACCGTTGAAGATGGCAAGTCGCTGAATAACGAACTGGATGTTGTTGAAGGCATGCAGTTCGATCGCGGCTATTTGTCGCCGTACTTCATCAATAATCCGGACAAGCAGGTTGCTATTCTGGACAATCCTTATGTCCTGCTGTTCGATAAAAAAATCTCAAATATCCGCGATTTACTGCCGGTTCTTGAGCAGGTTGCCAAGGCAGGCCGTCCTCTGTTGATCATTGCCGAAGATGTTGAGGGTGAAGCGCTGGCGACACTGGTTGTCAACAATATACGCGGTATCCTTAAGACCTGTGCTGTCAAGGCGCCCGGCTTTGGCGATCGCCGCAAGGCCATGCTCGAAGATATCGCCATTCTGACGGGAGGCCAAGTGATCGCCGAGGAAGTTGGCCTGACACTGGAAAAAGCCACGCTCAACGAGTTGGGGCAGGCTAAGCGCGTTGAAATCGCCAAGGAAAATACGACCATTATCGATGGCGCGGGTGTCGCTGCTAACATTGAAGCCCGCGTCAAGCAGATTCGTACGCAAATCGAGGAAGCAACCTCCGATTACGATAAGGAAAAACTGCAAGAGCGTGTTGCCAAACTGGCGGGCGGTGTGGCGCTGATCAAGGTTGGCGCGGCGACCGAAGTTGAAATGAAAGAGAAGAAGGCTCGTGTCGAAGATGCGCTGCATGCGACGCGCGCTGCGGTGGAAGAAGGTATTGTCGCGGGCGGCGGTGTTGCCCTATTGCGTGCCCGGTCGGCAATTGGCGGAAAACTTAAGGGGAATAACGCCGATCAGGACGCTGGTATCAAGATCGTGCTGCGCGCCATCGAACAGCCGTTGCGTGAAATCGTTGCCAATGCGGGTGATGAACCCTCCGTCGTGGTCAATGCCGTCATCAACGGTAAGGACAACTATGGCTACAACGCGGCCACAGGCGAGTACGGCGATATGGTTGAAATGGGCGTGCTTGATCCGACCAAGGTGACCCGCACTGCATTGCAAAATGCCGCTTCCATCGCCGGCCTGATGCTGACCACTGACTGCATGGTGGCTGAGCTGGCTGAAGATAAGCCGGCTGCCGGCGGCATGCCGGGAGGCATGGGCGGTATGGGTGGCATGGGCGGTATGGACATGATGTAAGAGATTCATCCTGCCTCTGGTTTATTACCAGAAACGGAATGCTTCGACCGAACCCCGTGCGGTTATTCCGCGCGGGGTTTTTATTTGGTTCGTATCCAGGGTGTTATCGGCGCATATCGTGCATTAACGTGGTTTATCCGTTAACGTGGTTTATCCGACATGGGTCGAAAGCGGTACCAAGCATGTTCCGGTGATTTTTATGTGGTGGCATTGTTTTTTCCTCACGGCGCGCCTAACATATCTCCTGACGCCCCGGGGCTGTTGCAATGTTGCACAGGCAGTTACGGTGGCGTGCCGTTAGTGTTGTTTTCTGGTGTAACCTGCCATTTATTTGTGGCTGTTCTGAACATCAACCAATAATAGGAGTTTAATGATGCTGACCGAGGAAGAAATTACCCAAGCCCGCGCGACGCTTGATGAACTCAAAGTAGAACATCGAGACCTCAACTTGATCATTGAACATCTCGCCGCCACACCTTTACCAGATCAGGACCAGCTTCTGGTGCATCGTCTCAAGAAGCGCAAACTCATGCTCAAGGATAAGATTTATCAGCTTGAACGTTCGCTGCCCTGAGCCTTACTCTCTTTCTGTGCCTGAAAGGGCAAGTCGGACACAGAATACACGTTGTTCCTCTATTGATGTACAAGTCTGGAAGAGGCGTGTACCTGTGCAATAGGTGAACGGCGGAGTGTCCGTATAGCTCAGGGCAGAACGGATGGGTGTCGTGCTCATTGCCAAATAGCATACACAGGCGATGCACATAGAATCGATGGCATACGCTTTCCCAACAAAACGGTGAAATCTAGGCTACGCAATATGGCGCGTACGACGAGAGCGGTCGGCAAATAACGTTATCGGGAAAGTGAGGGCCTTCGACAATATCGGTCGGTAAGCTGCGATCGATAGCGGGGCATCCTGTTTCTATTAAATCGAATTCCCTTGTCCGGAGAACTGGAGGAATCCACATGGAAAACCCAAGCATTCTCTCTCACGTTTCGTTGGGTTCAAATCGTTTCAGCGAGGCCTTAGCGTTTTATGACCGGGTTTTGGCAACGCTTGGCATTGGCCGCATATTGGATTTAAGCGAACATCAGGCGGTTGCTTATGGCCGTATCTATCCGGAGTTCTGGATACAGGCGCCTTTTGATGGCCAACCTGCACAAAACGCCAATGGTGTGCATATTGCATTTTTGGCGAAAGACCGTGAACAAGTTCATGCCTTCTACGAAGCGGCTCTTGCTGCAGGCGGTAAGGATGATGGTGCCCCGGGGCCGCGACCGCATTATAGCGAGCCGTACTATGGCTGTTTTGTCCGTGATCTCGACGGCCACAAAATTGAGGCGATGGCCTGGCTGGAGCTGGATAAATAAATCAAGGCATGGCGTTTGCCATGCCGAGAAATCTGGTAATCCCCTTCGTTTCGTTTGGGTTTTCTGGAATTGCCGGCAGTCTCTAGGCCTTCAGTCAGAAACTTCCGGCGGCCTCATTGAGGCGATCGCATTCATCTTTATTTTGTGTGTCTCGGTGCCGGGCGTGTTGGATGAAAAGTGCCCATAGACAGGATCAATGTCGCATGGCGGCGATGTAGATACGTAGCCGATAGAATGAATGAGCAGAGAGGCTTTTAGCCCAGTGTGACGCTTTAAATTAGCGCGCGTCCTACATACCAGCATAGTGCCGAGATTAGGGCGCTACAGGGAATTGTCAATATCCACGCCCAGACGATGGTGCCGGCGACGCCCCAGCGCACGGCGGAAAGCCGCCGGGTGGCGCCGACGCCCACGATAGCGCCGGTAATGGTGTGTGTCGTCGAGACGGGGATCCCTAGCCAGGTGGCAAAGAAGAGGGTAACCGCCCCTCCTGTCTGGGCACAAAAGCCGCCGACGGGACGCAGTTTGGTAATTTTCTGCCCCATGAGTTTGACGATCCGCCAGCCGCCAACCACTGTTCCCAAGCCGATCACTGCGTGGCAGGCAATGACAACCCATAGCGGCGGCATGCTGGCATGCAGATCAGTCATACCGGCCGCAATCAACAGCATCCAGATGATCCCGATCGTTTTCTGGGCGTCGTTGCCGCCGTGACCGAGCGCATACGCTGAGGCTGAGATCAGTTGCAGGCGACGTGACCAGATGTCGACACGGCGTGGCGGTGTTCTGCGAAACAGCCAGGATATCAGGATCATCATCATCGACCCGAGCAGTACGCCGAGCAGGGGGGAAATAAAGATGAATGCGATCGTCTTGATGATGCCGCCTGAAATCAGCGCCGCAGGCCCGGCCTTGACCAGTGCGGGGCCAATCAGGCCACCGATCAGGGCGTGTGACGAAGAGGACGGAATTCCGTAATACCAAGTGATCACATTCCATGCGATGGCGCCGACCAGTGCGCCGAAAATAACGTAATGGTCGATGATTGTAGCCTCGATCGTGCCCTTGCCGACGGTTGCGGCGACTTTGAGGTCGAAGACGAAAATGGCGATTGCATTGCACGTTGCAGCTAGAACAACCGCCGTATGCGGCTTGAGCACGCGTGTTGAAACCACCGTGGCAATCGCGTTGGCCGCATCATGAAATCCATTCATGAAATCGAAGGCCAACGCCATAAAGAGCAACAGTGCCAGGACGCCCAGACTGATGTTCAGATGTTCCATCGACGATGCCCGTCAGGAGTTTTCGAGAACGATTCCCTCGATGATGATCGCCGTTTCCTCACAACGATCGGTGATCACTTCCAGCAATTCATAAATGGCCTTGAACTTGATCAGCTCGCGCACATCCGGTTCATCACGGAACAGGCGCGAAATGGCGCCACGCATGATCTGATCCGCTTGATATTCCAGCCCGTCGATCTTATTGCAAAAGGCGAGAATCTCGCTGGCATTATCCATTGAGCGGAGCAGAAATACCGCCTGCTTCAGATATTCGGTACAGCCGACGATCAGCTCGCTCAGCCGAATGGCCTCTTCCGGAACGTGGCGGATGTTGTAAAGCGAAATAGTGTGCGCGCTATCCTGAATCAGATCGAGAATGCCGTCGAAGCCAGTACTCAACTGGTGAATTTCTTCCCGGTCGAGCGGTGTGATGAACGATTTGTGCAATTGCTGCAGCGTTTCGGCCTTAATCTTGTCGCCGCGTTCTTCAGAGGCATCAACTAAAGCGCGCTGGCTATCTGCTTGCGTCGTCGAATGGTTGAACGTGTTGAGCATGTTCAGCAGGGCATGGCTACCCTGCACCATCTGTTCAGCGTGCGCATCAAACAGATCGAAGAATTTCCCTTCTTGGGGCATGAGTCGCGAGAACATGGTGAGAAGGGGGATGGTTGAGAGATGGCGCTCATTCTATCATTTCGCCAGGCGCCAAATGATTTACCCGGAGGGGGGCCTGCGCATGCGGTTTTGACGGGCATGGCCGCAAACGCCCAATCCACGCGGGCTAGCGGGTAGCGCAAGTCCAGGCCAGTCAAGGCTTTCAGCGGGGCGCGCTCCCGCGCTCCCTTATACTTATCCTTTCGGCAACATCTGACCAATCCGCCCGTCTGCCCAACATCCGGAACCGGCTTCTGTGCGGTCGGCCGCCGTTTCCGCACATTTTTCACCGCGGCTTCATCGTTTTTTCGCCGGCCGGTCGGTGGTCTAGTCGTTGGTCTTTATTTACGGTGGATAAAGGCAGGCGTCGGGCGACAAACACCGGCGGCGCACGTCAGTCCATGTCCGGCCCGCGATCGAACTTGATGCCCTTGCCGATGGCGTAGAACTGGCCGCCTGCCACGTAATGCAAGGTGCGCAATTCATCGGGGGCGGTGTCGAAAAGCCAATGGCCGTGGCTGAAAATGCGGTCATCCGCCCAGACGCCTAAAACTTTGCCGATGAGTAGGTCGTAAGTCTGCTGGTTATACGGTTCCGTGATGAGCTGGCAGATGATCCATGCAGCGCAGTCCTGGATCAGCGGGACATCGAAACCGTCCTGGTAAAAACGGCCGACATCCCGCATTTTGTCTGGGTTTTCATGTCGGCTTTCTCCCATGTCCAGCACCAGTTCCGCCTGGTGAACGGTAGGGATTTGTACGGCGAAATAGCCGCTTTTCTCGATCAGGCCCCGGGTGTAAGCCGTGCTGGCGACCACGATGGAGACCTTGTCGAAGTCCAAAGCGCAGGCCCACGCCACCGACATTGCGTTTTCCACGCCGTTATGCTTGGCGGAAACCAAGGTCACGGGGCCGTGATTCATCAGGCGATAAAACTTGGCAAGAGGAACAGACTGAATGGCCATGAGTGGTCCCTTCACATGCGATGTTGAATGACGATAGCGATGACTGAAGTATTTTAGGCGATGTATTTTAAGGCGCCGTTTCCGTGTGGCAAAGCCTGCAAAAGGGGCGGAAAAAGCCGGCTGTGCATCGATTAACCAGGCCGTTACAGCCAAGAATATCGAGTGCAATGTTGCCTGCGCGGAAGGGAGATGTAATGCCCGAATGATGCCCTCGTTTGAAATTCGGCATTGTCGGCCGATGCGGCGTAATGCCTGTTGGCATCAGGCGTTGGCGGAAATCATTGGCCTTGAGCGGTATGTTACAATCGCGCGCCTAGGCCAGACTTCAATAAGGCAAATGACTGGAGTTGAAGGCGTCAGGCAGGTGTTTTGTGCGGTTTTCCGTGAGTATCCCGTGGAACGGACTAAAAAATAACTGCTTCGGCTGTTAACTCCAGGATTCTTGCCAAACACGCCGTATTTTTCAGAATTTCTCTCCTGCATTTTTCTACTATTTTTTCGAGATTTTTGAGGATTTTCAATGGAAACGAACGCAACCGATACGAATGCGAACGCCGAGAATGCCGCCGCCCATGCCGACAACGCCGCACCGGTGACGCCCAGTGCGCTGGAGCGCCGTCTGGACCTTTCCCTTGCGGCGGCTGATCTCGAAAAAGATATCGAACAGCGTCTGCGCAAGATCGGCAAGACGGTCAAAATGCCCGGCTTTCGCCCGGGTAAAGTGCCGGCCAGCGTCATCCGTCGGCAGTATGGACAGGAAGCGTATTACGAAGCGTTGAATGCGGCGCTGGACAAAGCGTTCGGCGAGGCTGTCCGGGCGCAGAACCTGCGCGTAGCGGGCAATCCGCGCATCGAAGCCAAGCAGGATAAGGCGCCGGAGGAAGCGCCAGAGGCGGAAAAGGCGGCTACGGCACAGGACGGTGCGCTGCCGCCCCTTGAATTTACGGCGATTTTCGAGGTGTATCCGGACATTGTCCTGGGCGATCTGGCGGATATTGAAATTGAGCGCCCCACACTGGAAGTTGGTCCGGCCGAACTGGATCGCACCTTGGAAGTGCTGCGCAAACAGCGCGTACGCTACGAGCCGGTTGAGCGCGCTGCCGCCAAGGGAGATCGCGTAATCATCGACTTCTTCGGTAAAAAGGACGGCGAAGCCTTCCAGGGCGGTGAGGCGAAGGGCTTTCCGTTCGTGCTGGGCGAGGGTGCCATGCTGGCCGATTTCGAGGCGGCCGTGGAGGGGCTGAAGGCAGGCGAATCGAAGTCCTTTGAAATGACGTTCCCCGCCGATTATCAGGCACCCGATCTGGCCGGCAAGGCCGTGACTTTCGAGGTGTCCGTCAAGGAGGTGGGGCAGGCCATCCTGCCTGATATTGATAGCGAATTTGCCAAGGCGCTCGGCATCGGTAACGGCAACGTGGACAAAATGCGTGCGGAAATCGAAGGCAACCTCAAGCGCGAGGTCAAGAAACGCTTGCAGAACCGGGTCAAGGATCAGGTGATGGCAGCGCTGCTCAAGGTCAATCCGGTTGAAACGCCGAAGGCGCTGATCGAGATGGAAATTAACCATCTGGCGGAAAATGCCCGCCAGGAAATGACGCAACGCGGTGGCGCCAGAATGAAGGACTTTCCGATTCAGCGCGAATGGTTCGCCGATCAGGCCAAACGTCGTGTGATGCTCGGTCTGATTCTTTCCGAAGCGGTCAAGACGCATGCGCTGCAACCCAAGCCAGATCAAATCAAAGCGATCGTTGAGGATGTGGCGCAGAGTTACGAGCATCCGCAAGACGTGGTGCGCTGGTACTACGCCAACCCGCAGCGCCTGGCGGAAATCGAGGGCATCGCCATCGAGGATAATGTGGTCAATTGGGTGCTCTCGCAGGTTAAGGTTGTTGACAAACCCATTGTTTTCGACGAACTGATGGGCGCGCGCCCGTTCTAGGCGGCGTTGTGCAAACAGGTAGGGGAAGAGGGTATGAGTCTTGATTCTTTCACCGCCGCCGGGCATTTCGATCCGCAGGCGCTCGGCATGGTGCCGATGGTTATCGAGCAGAGCGGGCGCGGCGAGCGCGCCTATGATATTTATTCGCGCCTGCTCAAGGAACGGGTCATTTTCCTGGTCGGACCGGTCAATGACGTGAGCGCCAATTTGGTGGTTGCCCAGTTGTTGTTTCTCGAAGCCGAAAATCCAGATAAGGATATTTATTTCTACATTAACTCGCCGGGTGGCTCAGTATCTGCCGGCATGTCGATCTACGACACCATGCAATTCGTCAAGCCCGACGTGTCGACGTTGTGTATGGGGCAGGCGGCCTCGATGGGCGCATTTTTGCTGTGCGCTGGCGCCAAAGGCAAGCGTTTTGCCCTGCCCAATTCGCGGGTCATGATCCATCAACCGATGGGTGGTTTTCAGGGGCAGGCCTCGGACATTGCCATCCATGCCAAGGAAATCCTCTCCCTGCGTGCCAAGCTCAATGCCATCATGGCGCAGCATACGGGGCAGCCGATCGAGCGTATTGAACGGGATACGGATCGGGATAACTTCCTCTCTGCGCAGGAAGCGGCGGAATATGGCCTGATCGATAAGGTGCTTGAAAAACGCGGTGCAGTCTAAACATGGTTCATTTCATTGAGCAGTTGAATGGCGGGTTCTGGGGTTGTCGATGGTAGAAAAACAAGGCGGTAGCGAAAAACTCTTGTACTGTTCCTTTTGTGGCAAGAGCCAGCATGAGGTGAAAAAACTGATTGCCGGCGAATCGGTGTTCATCTGTGATGAATGCATCAATTTGTGCAACGACATCATTCGTGACGAAGCCGAGGATGAACAGGACAACGCCAAGGCTGCGCGTAAGGATTTGCCGACGCCCAAAGAAATCAAGGCATTGCTTGATCAGTATGTGATTGGGCAGGAAACTGCCAAGCGCAGTCTTTCCGTTGCGGTGTACAACCATTACAAACGCTTGCGCCATCGCGGCAAGCTGGATAACGACGTTGAGCTGGCCAAGAGCAATATTCTGCTCATCGGCCCGACGGGTTCCGGCAAGACGCTATTGGCGCAGACGATGGCGCGCATGCTGGATGTGCCGTTCGTCATGGCCGACGCAACGACGCTTACCGAGGCCGGCTATGTCGGCGAAGACGTCGAAAATATCATCCAGAAATTGTTGCAAAATTGTGATTACGACATTGAGAAAGCGCAACGCGGTATCGTCTATATCGATGAGATCGACAAAATTTCTCGCAAATCCGACAATCCGTCAATTACCCGCGATGTATCGGGTGAGGGCGTACAGCAGGCATTGCTCAAGCTGATCGAGGGGACGATTGCTTCAGTGCCGCCGCAGGGGGGGCGTAAGCATCCGGGGCAGGATTTCGTGCGGGTCGATACATCCAATATCCTGTTTGTCTGTGGTGGCGCTTTCGATGGCTTGGAAAAAATCATCCGTGCCCGTTCCGAAAAAGGAGGAATGGGATTCGGCGCCGAGGTCAAGAGCAAGGAAGACAAAAAGGCCATTGGTGAAATCCTGCGTACTGTCGAGCCGGAAGACCTTGTTAAGTTTGGCCTGATTCCCGAATTGATCGGCCGCTTGCCTGTCGTCGCTACGCTGGAAGAATTATCCAATGACGCGTTAGTGCAGATTTTGACGGAGCCGAAAAATGCGTTGGTCAAACAGTATCAAAAACTGTTTGCCATGGAGGGCGTCGAGCTTGAAATCCGCCCGGCGGCGATGGCGGCCGTTGCCAGGCGCGCGCTTGAACGCAAGACCGGCGCGCGCGGCCTGCGCTCGATCCTGGAGTCGGCGTTGCTCGATACCATGTATGAATTGCCCGGGATGGGGAACGTAGTCAAGGTTGTGGTCGACGAGGCCATGATTGATACGGATACCAAACCGATCCTGATTTACGCCGATTCGCCCAAAACCTCCAGCGCTAGCTGAATAAATTGCCTTAAACGTAGTGACGGCAAGTAGGGCTTGCCTACCGGCAGCGAGGCGTGTCCACGCGCCGACTGAACGCGATTGAAATACGGCGGAACGCCCTCATCTGGCGTTGTGATCGCCATTTCTGGAGTATGACTGATGTCTTCTGCTACGAATTTTCTGCTTTCCACCACGCCGACTGAATTGCCGTTGTTGCCTTTGCGCGATGTCGTTGTTTTTCCGCATATGGTAATTCCGCTTTTTGTCGGTCGTCCCAAGTCGATCAAGTCGCTGGAAGCGGCAATGGAGGCCGGCAAGGGTATCATGCTGGTTGCCCAAAGATCGGCGGGAAAAGATGAGCCGGAGGCGAGTGACCTTTACGAAATCGGGTGTGTCGCCAATATTTTGCAAATGCTCAAGCTGCCCGATGGTACGGTCAAGGTGCTGGTCGAGGGAACGCAACGAGGGCGTATTACCTCAATCTCAACGCGGGATGACATGTTCGTTGCCCTCGTGCAGCCCGTGCTGCCGGGGCAGGGCGTCGAGCACGAGGTCGAAGCGCTGCGCCGTGCCGTCATTGCCCAGTTTGACCAGTACGTCAAGCTCAACAAAAAGATCCCGCCGGAAATCCTGGGATCGGTCGCCAATATTGATGAAGCCGGACGTCTGGCCGACACCATTGCCGCCCACTTGCCGCTCAAACTCGAACAGAAACAGGAAGTGCTCGAACTGTTCGACGTTCGCGCTCGCATCGAACGCCTACTTTCTCAGCTTGAAGCGGAAATCGATATTCTCCAGGTTGAAAAACGCATTCGCGGTCGCGTTAAACGCCAGATGGAAAAGAGCCAACGCGAGTATTACCTCAATGAGCAGGTCAAAGCCATCCAGAAAGAGCTGGGTGAGGGTGAGGAAGGCAATGATATCGAGGAGCTGGAGAAAAAGGCCAAAGATGCTGGCATGAGCAAGGAGGGCATGGCCAAAGTTCAGGCAGAACTGAAAAAACTGCGGCTGATGTCGCCGATGTCGGCCGAGGCGTCGGTCGTGCGCAACTTCATCGAAACGCTGATCGGCCTACCGTGGCGCAAAAAAACGCGCATTAGTAAGGATCTGGCCGCTGCCGGTAAGGTGCTCGATAAAGATCACTGGGGATTAGAAAAGGTCAAGGAACGGATCATCGAATATCTGGCCGTGCAGCAACGCGTCGACCGGCTCAAAGCGCCGATTCTTTGCCTTGTCGGACCGCCTGGCGTCGGCAAAACCTCTCTCGGCCAGTCGATTGCGAGTGCTACCGGCCGCAAGTTTGTGCGCATGAGCCTGGGTGGCGTGCGCGATGAAGCCGAAATTCGTGGACATCGCCGCACTTATATTGGCTCCATGCCCGGCAAGATTCTGCAGAATATGACTAAAGTCGGCGTTAAAAACCCGCTTTTCCTGCTCGATGAAGTCGACAAGATGGGGCAGGATTTCCGCGGTGATCCATCATCCGCATTACTCGAAGTTCTTGATCCCGAGCAGAATTCAACCTTTGTCGATCATTACGCTGAGGTTGAATACGATCTGTCGGAAGTCATGTTCGTCGCAACGGCGAATACGCTGAATATTCCGGCGCCACTACTCGATCGTATGGAGGTTATTCGCCTGTCGGGCTACACCGAAGATGAAAAGATCAATATTGCCCAGCGTTATTTGCTGCCCAAGCAGATGAAAGCCAACGGCCTGAAAAAGACCGAGCTGACGGTCGCTGAAGCGGCGTTGCGGGATATTGTCCGTTACTACACGCGTGAAGCGGGCGTGCGTGCACTGGAACGTGAAATTTCAAAAATCTGCCGCAAAGTAGTTAAAACGTTGCTGCTCAGAAAAAACCAGAAACGCATTGCCGTATCCGCGCGCAATCTCGATAAATTTCTCGGTGTGCGTCGCTATACCTTCGGTGTGGCCGAGCGTGAAAACCAGATTGGTCAGGTGACCGGACTGGCGTGGACGGAAGTGGGCGGCGAGTTGCTGACCATTGAGTCGGTTGTTTTGCCAGGCAAGGGAAAGACGACGATGACAGGCTCGCTGGGCGATGTCATGAAGGAGTCGGTAGAAGCCGCGCGTTCTGTGGTGCGCGCCCGCGCCCAGCGTCTGGGAATCACGGATGATGTATTTGAAAAACGCGACATCCATATCCACGTACCCGAAGGTGCGACGCCTAAGGATGGGCCGTCGGCAGGAATTGCCATGACGACTGCGATGGTGTCTTCACTGACCGGTATTCCAGTGCGTTGCGACGTGGCGATGACCGGTGAAATTACGCTGCGCGGTGAAGTGTTGCCGATTGGCGGCCTCAAGGAAAAATTGCTGGCGGCGGTGCGCGGTGGCCTGGCGCGGGTGCTGATTCCGGAAGAAAACGTACGCGATTTGGCCGAGATGCCCGATACGATCAAGAATCGGCTTGAAATTATTCCGGTCAGATGGATCGACAAGGTGCTCGAACTGGCGCTGGCGCAAGTACCGACTCCTTTGCCGGAAACAAAGGTGGTTGCGGCCGTTCCGGAAAATAGCGACACATCATCGACTGCGCCATCGGTTGTCACGCACTGATTGGAATCCGCCGCTACCCACGGTGGCGGCAGAGGGCTCCCTTACAATCCATTGGCTCCTTACGAGTGGCTGAATGAGCGCTGTGCTCATGTGCTCAGTGAATTCGTTTGCGCTGGAAAAAGGGTAGTCGCAGATGGGACAAGAAGTCTGTGGCAAATACAGAACGGCGAGCCAATGCTGTTGGCGACGATAAAGAATGGATAGTGATTATCCCGCCGGATAAGCATATGCTATCGGCACAGATCTTGACAGCGCTGACCTCATGTTGTCAGATGCGCCACTACGCGTATGATTGATGCCGGTTTCCCGTAATGTGTTGCGCCTGTCTGTACTCATGCGTCCGACGGATTTCACCTGGTTGTATATGTTTTCGCTGATGCTAGGCCGGCATCAGGCTATGACGCCACCTTTTTTCCTCAACAACTGTAAAGGAGGTCATTATGAATAAGGCTGAGCTGATCGACCGGATCGCCGCATCCGCCGAGATTTCTAAGGCTGCCGCGGGTCGTGCGCTTGATGCGACGATCACGACCGTCAAAGCCTCTCTCAAAAAAGGCGGTTCTGTTTCACTCGTTGGTTTTGGGACTTTCTACGTTGGCAAACGCGCCGCCCGCGTTGGACGTAACCCGCAAACCGGTGCAACACTGAAAATCAAGGCGGCCAAGGTGCCGAAGTTCCGTGCTGGAAAAGGGCTAAAAGATGCAGTAAACTAAGCACTTTGCGTTCTGGCGCATAGCGGGTGCTTAGCTCAGTTGGTAGAGCGCTAGCCTTACAAGCTGGATGTCGGCGGTTCGAACCCGTCAGCACCCACCATTCAGGCGAGAGATGGCAAAACTCCCTCAGCCGTAAAATTGGCGCTTTGCCTGATTTGCTCTCTGGAGTGGTAGTTCAGTTGGTTAGAATACCGGCCTGTCACGCCGGGGGTCGCGGGTTCGAGTCCCGTCCACTCCGCCAGTTTTCAAAGGCGAACGTGAGTTCGCCTTTTCTTTTTTGATTCGTATTTTTGTCGTTTGAGTTAGGCACACTATTATGTTCGATGCCGTCAGAAATAATCAGAAGATCGTACAAGTTTTTCTGGCCCTGATTACGCTGCCTTTTGCCTTTTTTGGCATTGAAGCGTATGTCCGAAATTCGGGCGCGGGGGATGATGTCGCCCGCGTCGGCGATACAAAAATTACCGCACATGAATTTGAGCTGGCGATGCGCGAACGTCAGGATCAACTGCGCCGGTCGATGGGCGAATCGTTCAGGCCGGAGATGCTTAATTCTTTGGATGCTCGCATGAGTGTGCTCAACTCGCTGATCGACCGGCGGCTTCTATTGCTTGATTCGAGTCAGAACCGCATGGTGGTCAGCAACGCTGCGCTCGTAAACGAAATCAACAAGATTCCGGCTTTGCAGGATAACGGCAAGTTTTCACTGGAAAGATACAACCGTCTGCTCAATGCTCAAGGGATGTCGAAACCGCAGTTCGAGGCGATGTACCGCCAGGATCTGACGATTCAGCAACTGATGGATGCCGTTAGCGAGACGGCTTTCGTATCGCAGGCGCAGGCCGATGCGCTGCTCGATATTCAGCTGGGGGGGCGGCAGTATGCGGAACATCATATTGCCCCCGGACAATTTACCGCACAGGTCAAACTCGGCGCTGACGCAGCCGAAAAATATTACAACGACAATAAAGCGCAATTCGAGACGCCCGAGCAGGTTAAAGCGGAGTTTTTGGTGCTCTCGCCGGACGCATTAGCAGCGCAGGCAGCCATTAGCGAGGCGGAAGTCAAGGCCGCCTATGAAGCCGGCAAGGATCGGTACCGGCAAGCGGAAGAGCGGCGTGCCAGCCATATTTTGATTACCGCCAAAAATGACGGCGAGAAAGCGGCCGCCAGAAAAAAGGCTGAAGAATTGCTCAAGGAAGTCCGCAAGACGCCCGCCAAGTTCGCCGACCTGGCTAAGCAGCACTCACAAGATCCAGGTTCGGCGGGGAATGGCGGCGATTTGGGTTATTTTGGCCGCGACGCGATGGTCAAACCCTTTGAAGACGCGGTTTTCAGCCTTAAAAACGGCGAGATTTCCGATGTGGTCGAATCGGATTTTGGCTATCACATCATCAAACTGACAGGCATCAAGCCGGCCAAGCTGCTGCCGTTGGAGAGCGTGCGCGCCGACATCGAGAAAGACCTCCGGCAGCAGGCGGCGCTACAAAAATTTGCCGAATCTGCCGAAAGCTTCAGCAACATGGTTTATGAACAGCCTGACAGCTTGCAGGCGGTGGCCGAGGGCTTCAAGCTCCAACCGCAACAGAGTGGCTGGATTGCCCGGAACGCGACGCCGCAGGAGGCGGCAGCGCTCGGTCTTCTGGGCAACGAAAAGGTGCGGGCTGCATTGTTCTCGGACGATGCCATCAAGAACAAGCGCAACATTGAGGCAGTCGAAGTTGCGCCGAACACTTTGCTCGCGGCGCGGGTAGTCGAACACAAGGCTGCGGCGCTCAAACCCTTCGAGTCCGTCAAAGGCGAAATTGAAAAACTGCTGATCGCGCGCGAGGCGGGCAGACTGGCCGAGGAGTCGGGCAAAGCGCATCTGGCCGCCTTGCAGAAAGGCGAGGCCGACAAGGTGAGCTGGTCGCCGCTAAAAACGGCGACCCGGATGCAGCGTGGTGACTTGCCTGCAGAAGCGGTACGCCCATTGTTCCAGGCCGAAACGGAAAAACTCCCCGTCTACGTGGGTGTCAATGTGCGCGGTGGTTATTCGCTTTACAAGCTTGTCAAGCTCGTTCCGCCGGAGAAGCTGGATGAAACGCGGCGCAAGGC
>CALAIL010000002.1 GCA_937923255.1 uncultured Propionivibrio sp.
GCTTTTCCTTTGGTCAGTTATCTAATTTTTATTGCCAGTTTATTGATAAAAACAAGCTCTGGGTTTGCTTTTAAATTGAGTGCAAACAATGCACTATGGAGAATTGTATTAGCATTCGGAACTATAGTTTCCATCGTTTCGTGGCTATTTAGTTAACAGCATTAGCCAGAGGCGCCGCAAATAATAATTTTGTTGCTTTAGTCATTTTCCAGAAAACGACAGCCGGCGCAGAAAAATTCACGGGAAGATTTTTCCGGCTATTACAACAGACGGAATGGTAGGCTGATCCCTGACCGGTTCAGGCGGGTTTAATCAGGCCGGTTTCATTTTGCCCGCCGGCGTAAATTGGTCGGTTTCAGGCCACTTCGCCCAGCACGTGCCGGCGGAAGGAGGCTTCAATACGTTCGGGGTCAAGCCCGTTGGCGATGATGACCAGTTGCGAGCGTCGGCCGGCTTGCCGCGTATCTTCCGGCCAGTCGGCCAGATGCTGCGGCGGGTAAATCATGTGCTGCACGCCATTGATCAGCACGGGGTACGCTTCGCCAACGTTGAGGATGCCCTTCAGCCGCCAGATGGCCGCGCCGTGGGCGTGTAGCAGCGCCGAGAGCCAGACGCTGAAGGCGATCCAGTCGATCGGCGTGTCGATATTGAGCGAGAGCGAATGCACATGCCCCTGGCGGTGGATGGCGCTTTCCACGCTTTCTACACTTTCCGCCACTTCGTGGCCGTGCGCGCAGGCCGCCGTTTCCGCCGTGGCGGCAAGCGCCGGAGCGGGCGATGCGCCGGGGGCGTCCAGTTCCGGCGCGGGGTCATTCAGGCCGTGCATCAGGATCGGCGTATGCGGCAGCAGGCGGCGCAGTTGTTCCCGCAAATGGGCGGCGGCGGGGGCAATGTCGCTTTTAGCCAGCAGGATGCTGTCGGCAGCGATGATTTGCTGCATCCAGACGGGATGCTGTTGCGCGAGCATTTGCGCACCATTGACGGCATCGACGACGGCGCTGATATGCCGGATGCTGAGCTGGTGACAGAGCACGGGGTCGGCCTGGAGCGTAGCGACAATGGGTGTCGGCTCGGCCAGGCCGGTGGTTTCGATGATGATGCGCTGGAAATGGGGAACCTGCCCGCGCGCCCGCTGGTCGAGCAGATCGAGCAGCGCCTGCTTGAGTTCGCCGCGTATCTGGCAGCACAGGCAGCCGGAACTGAGCAGGATGGTATTCGGCGAGATGGGCGCGACGAGCTGCTGGTCGATGCCGATTTCGCCAAATTCGTTGATCAGCACGGCGCTGTCGCCGTAATGTTCGGCGCGAAGAATTTTCTGCAACAGCGTGGTTTTGCCGGCGCCGAGAAAGCCGGTGAGGATGATAACCGGCGTTTTAGAGGATGGAGAAATCATGGTGAGCAGGCTCCCTGAACAGCCGGATCACAAAATGAGCGGGTCGTAGGGTTTGCCGGCAAGCGTCTGCACCGCCGCCCAAATCTGGCTGAGGTTATCGGCCAGCAGGGTTTTGCCGGTGGCGCTGCCGATCTGGTACTGGCTGCCCTGCCAGTCGCTCACCGTCAGGTGCAGGGGGCGCAGCAGCCGGTTTAGCAGCGCGATGCGCTGCGTGCGCACGCGCCGGCGCGCCACCGGGTCGGCACTCTGCCCCGCCTCCGTCTGCGCCGCGCCCTGGCTCCAGTCGGCGCTTTCGCCAAAGATGCCGCAAAGTCCGCACATGCAATTCATCCTTTCCTGTTGATTATCGCCACATGAGCCATATGGCCATATAGCATCGCCCGCGCCGTATGGCCCGCACAGAGGCACTGCGGCAGGGCGGCCGGCGTTCATTCTGTCATCGCCTTGGCGCCGATGGGCTGGCACCCAGCCACTCTCAGTCGCTCCTAGCTGCCCCCAATCGTCCACCCTCAGCTTTCCGTCCGACGGCCCAACGTGCCCGGCTGCATTGGTCGATACCAAATACGTTTCCGGCAAAGCCGTACCGCATCTCGCCGGCCACCGTAACCCGCGTGAAATGGTGAATGGAAGCTTCCACAAAACGTCCGTGAAATCACGCGCAGGCCGCCCGGAATCCGCCGCGGGCGGCCTGCCCGCACCTTTCATCTCCCCAGCATTTTCCGCACTGGTTACGGGTTATGGGCGCGGGTTGCGGGCGATGAAATCGTCGGCAATCTGATCGAAGGTGCACCATTCCACGCCCTCGTGGCTGCTGATGTGCTCGATCAGGCGTTCTTGCGCAAGCAAGACCTGCGGCCGGCCGGAAACGTCGGGATGCACGGTCATTGTGAATACGGCGTAGTCATGCTCACGGTAAACCCAGTCGAACTGGTCGCGCCACATCTGCTCGATGTCGCGCGGGTTGACGAAGCCGTGGCTGTTCGGCGATTTCTTGATGAACATCATCGGCGGCAGATCGTCGAGATACCAGTTGGCGGGGATTTCCACCAGCGGCGTTTCTTTGCCGCGCACCAGAGGTTTCATCCAGTGGCTCGGATGCTTGGAGTAATCGATTTTCGTCCAGCTATCGCCCACGCGCACGTAGTACGGGTGGAAATCATTGTGCATCAGCGAATGGTCGTATTTGATGCCGCGTTCGAGCAGCAGCTCGTTGGTCACCGGGCTGAACTCCCACCACGGCGCCACATAGCCGGTCGGCCGCTTGCCGCTGACCTGGGTCACCAGGTCGATGCAATAATCGAGAATGGCGGTTTCCTGCTCGCGCGTCATGGCAATCGGGTTTTCGTGGCTGTAGCCATGAACGCCGATTTCGTGGCCGCACCGCGCCACTTCCTGCATCTGCTCTGGGAAGGTTTCCAGCGAGTGGCCGGGAACAAACCAGGTGGTCTTCAGATTGTATTTTTCAAACAGTTTGAGCAGCCGCGGTGCGCCGACTTCGCCGGCAAACATGCCGCGCGAGATATCGTCCGGACTATCCTCGCCGCCATAGGAACCCAGCCAGCCGGCGACCGCATCCACATCCACGCCATAAGCCACCAGAATTTTTTTTGCCATGACTTTCTCCTGTTATCCGCAGTCGGCGCCGAGCGCGCACCGAACCGCGCCGGTTGAAAAAACATACAAAGACACAAGGAAACAGCAGATACACCGCCGAAAAACCCAGCCCATCACAGGCAGGCGCGCCACCACGCCCGCCTGTAATCCAGTGTAGTCCAGATTTCCCGGGGGAAATAGCCAAAGGCTGCTGAAAACTACCTATTTTGCAGCACAGAATCCATCACGCAGGGCACTGGCTGACAGGCGCCGCTGGAGCCCGCGTATTTAGGGCATCTCCAATGAGGATGCTCTGAACCCCGCGTAAACAGGGCATCTCCAGATACCCTGCTCGGAGCGCCTTTATCCATGCGGATTTTGGAAGTACCTGCCCGGAAACGCCCAATCCACGCGGGCTTCAGAGGGATTCCCTGATTCCATTACATAGCGGCTCGACTTTGCCAAAAGACAAGGCGGTGAGCCGCTGACAGTACGAGTAGTACGGCAAGGCGAGCCAACGCAGTATTTTGGCAAAGGAAGCCGCTATTTCAGAGGGGCGCGTGGCAGCTTGGCGGGAACAAGGGCTTGATTGTCTGAGCGCAGCGAGTTATCAAGCCTGCCGCCAAGTAACCCCGCGGAAAGGAGTCTTCTGCGCCTGGGGTCGCGTTTCTTTGCTGACTTTCTTTGGCGAGGCAAAGAAAGTCAGCGGGGCGCGCTGCCGCACAGCGCAACCGCATCAAGAGATGTTTCGTGGGAAAGGTCAGCGCGCAGGCTGTGGCAATTCCTATATTTAAAGTGTCTCAGGGCACTTGCCCTGAAATCCTTTATCCGCGCGGGTTTTGGGGCCTCTCCCCGACAGGGGGAGAATTGGAAAAACGCAGGGGCGGAAGCGCAGGCGCATCTCCAAAAAGAGGTAGCCTGAAGCCCGCGTAGATAGGGCGTTTCAGAGGGGACGCTCTGAACTTCGCGTAAACAGGGCATCTCCGGGCACCCTACCCGCTAGCCCTTGATTTATAAGGGTTCCAGAGGTGCCAGTCCGGAAACGCCCTATCCATAAGGATTTCAGATGGGTGTTCCGGGAAACGCCCACTCCACATGGGCTTCCGGGCGCCTCTTTTTGGCAATGCAGCAGGCGGCAGGCGCCGACGCCCCTACCGTTTTTCGTTCAAAGGCTGATCGCCGGTCAGCCAGCGCGCCATCGCCTGCCCTGCGCCCAGTACCGCTTCGTCACGGCCGCTTTCCGCACTGACCAGCAGCGCGGCGGGCAGTCCGTTGTCGTTGATGCCTGTCGGGAAAGTCAGCCCGGGCAGGTCGAGAAAACTGCAGGCCATGGTGTTGCGCAGCATCCGGCGGTTGGCTTTGACAAAAAACGCCTCGTCTTCTTCCAGTCGGCGCAAGGGTGGCGCATCGATCGCCGTCGTCGGCATCAGCAGCAGCGCGCCTTGCAGTTCTTCGGCCAGCATCCGTTGCAGGCGCATCCGCCAGTCCAGCAAGCGGGAAAGGTTTTGCAGGGGATAGGCGGCATTGGCCTGCAAGCGCTTCGCCACCTGCGCATCCATCAGGTGCGCCCGCGTCAGCGCCTCTTGATGAAGATGCCATGCCTCGATGCCAACCAGCGTGCCATATTCACTAAACAGCGAGGCCACCCTGTCCAGCGCGTGCAGCGGCTTGCGGATGATTTCCGCCCCCGCCTGCTTCAGGCGTACCAGACTATGTTCAAACGCACGCTGAATCTGCGGCTCGACGTCCTCGGTCCATACCCCCTCCGGCACGACCGCCCTGATGATCGCCGGCGCCGCATCGGCATCCACCGCCAATAGCCGCATCAGCAGGCAGATGTCCTCGACGGTATGGGCCAACGGGCCGACGCTGTCCAGCGTTGGCGCCAGCGCCCAGACGCCGATGCACGATACCCGCGCCGACGAAGGCTTGAAGCCGGCCAAGCCATTGAGCGCGGCGGGAATGCGCACCGAGCCGGACGTATCCGACCCCATGGCCACGGGCACGATACCGCGCGCCACCGACAACGCCGCCCCGGCCGAGGAACCGCCCGGGGCAAGCGCTTCTCCCTGCGACCAGGCGTTGACCGGCGTGCCGAAATTCGGATTTACCCCTAGCCCGGAAAAGGCGAATTCGGTCATGTTGGTTCGCCCGAAAGCGATCATGCCCGCCGCCTTGAGCTGCGCCACACACAGGGCGTCGCGCAGCTTCGGCGCATCGTCCCGGGTCGTCAGGCTGGCGACGCCTGTGATTTCACCTGCCTGGTCGAAGAGATCCTTCCACGAAACGGCAATGCCGTCGAACGCGCCCAGCGCCTGCCCGGCCTGCCGCCGCTGTGTTGCCTGCGCGGCAGCCTGTTGGATGCGCGCGGCATCGAGCGTACAGAAGATGTGCGCGCAGTCGGCATCCTGCGCGCGCTGCAGCGCACGCTCAATGAGCGTATCCGGCGTCATTTCGCCGCGGGCAAGGGCATCGCTCAGGCCGGCCAGCGTCGGCAGGGCGGATAAGGCAGAACGATTGGGCAGATTCATGGCGCGCTCCCGATCAAACAAGGTCATAAAATCATCATAACGCATCCTGCAAGACTTGCAGACGGCGCGGCAAGAACGGGGGCGACGGCTTGGTGCGCCTTGGGCGATGGCAATGACCTCTGGGGAAACCGGCATCAGGAATGCAATTGGTCTGCCGGATGTTTGCCGGATATCTGCCGGATAGCGGCCTCACGAGGGCGTCGATGAGGAATTTTTCCGAAACCTTCCGTCCGGGCATCGTTGCGCTCGCACGGCATAAGCGACTGATCACCGATAATTCAAGCCGCAGGGGATGGGCGGGTAGGCGGCCTGACACGGGGCATGACACGGAGCCTGGCGACCGCACGCGCCAGCCGTCCTTTCCGGGCAAGCTGGCCGCAGGGCCATGCATTGGCCGCCCCGTATCAAGCGCCGCGCCGTACTTGCCGCATCCGCGCATCACGCATTCCTGCTCGAATCCACACATCGCGTCGAAGGCCACGCGCCGTACCTCCCGCATCCGCGCGTCACGCATCCTGGGCTTGGCGGCAGGTGCCATGATCTTTGCTATCACACTTTCCATATCCGCCGGTAGCGCATCTTCCGCCGTACTCCGTCTTTTTGTAGAATCGCCGCCATGCTCGACAAACGTGCCCGCACCCTGCTCAAGACCCTGATTGAACGCTATATTGCCGACGGTCAGCCGGTTGGCTCGCGCCTGTTGTCGAAGTATTCCGGACTCGATCTGTCCGCCGCAACGGTGCGCAATGTCATGGCCGATCTCGAAGAACTCGGCTTCATCACCAGCCCCCATACTTCCGCCGGACGGGTGCCGACGCCGCGCGGTTACCGCTTTTTCGTCGATCGCCTGCTGACCACGCAACCGCTGGAAACGGAGAAAATACACGCCATCGAAGACCAGTTGCAGCCTTCGCAGCCACAGCGCCTCATCAGCAACGCTTCACTGCTTGTTTCCGAACTGACGCATTTCGCCGGCATCGTCCTGACACCGCGGCGCACGTCACTGAAAATCCGGCATATCGAATTTGTCAGTCTGTCAGAAAAGCGCATCCTGCTGATCCTCGTCACAACCGATGGCGACGTGCAAAACCGCATTTTGTTTACCGAACGCTCTTATTCGCCGGCCGAACTCGTCACGGCCACCAATTATCTGAACCAGTATTTCGCCGGCCATGAGTTTGAGCACATCCGCGACCGCGTTAAGGAAGACCTGATCCAGCTGCGCAGCGATCTACAGGATTTGATGGCCGCCGCCCTCACCGCCGGCGACGAGGCGCTGCACCGTTCCGACCCGCTTTATGTCATTTCCGGCGAACGCAATCTGCTCGACGTTGCGGAGCTCTCTTCAAACATGAAGCGCCTGCGCGAACTGTTCGACCTGTTTGAACAGCGTGCTGCACTCATGCAATTGCTCGACGTTTCGCTGCGCGCCGACGGCATCCAGATTTTCATCGGCGGGGAATCCGGCCTTTCGCCGCTCGACGAATGCAGCGTTGTCACCGCGCCCTACGAAGTGGGCGGCCAGGTCGTCGGCTCGGTCGGCGTCATCGGCCCGACGCGGATGGCTTACGAGCGCGTCATCCCCATCGTCGACATCACGGCCAAACTGCTCTCCTCGGCACTGACCCATCAGATCGCTTCCTGACAGCGCCCGACGATTGCCCATGCCCCGCTTTTCTTCCCGCGCCGAATCCGGTCTGCACGAATCCCGCACGCACGCCGCCAGCCTTGCCAGCACGGCCGTTCTGCTGGTCAACCTCGGCACACCGGAAGCGCCGGATACGGCCTCGGTTCGCCGTTACCTCAGGGAATTTCTCTCCGATCCGCACGTTGTCATCCTGCCGCGCCTGCTCTGGCTGCCGCTGCTGCACGGCATCGTGCTCAATGTCCGCCCCAAACGCTCGGCGGCAAGGTATCAAAAAATCTGGACGCCGGAAGGCTCGCCGCTGAAAATTCACACCGAAAAACAGGCCAAGCTCCTGCGCGGGTTTCTCGGTGCGGACAAACATCCGATGCACGTCGCCTATGCCATGCGTTACGGCCGCCCCGCGCTGGACGACGTGCTGGCGCGCCTGCATCGCCAGGGCATGCGGCGCATCCTGCTGCTACCGCTCTATCCGCAACATGCCACGAGCACGATGGCGACGGTGTTTGACGCCGCCGAAGCCTGGGCAGCGCGCGTAAAAAACCCGCCGAAACTCCTAAAACTCCGCCTCCGCGCCGACGATCCGCGCTACATTGCAGCGCTCGCCGCCAGCGTCCGTGAACACTGGATGCGCGAAGGACAGCCCGACCCGGCTTATCGCCTGGTCATGAGCTTTCACGGCGTACCGCGCCGAACCATCGAACGCGGCGACCCCTATTACGACGAATGTCTAAAAACAGCCGCACTGCTCGCACACGAACTCGGGCTGTCGGCAGAACACTACCGGATCGCTTTCCAGTCCTACCCGGGCTATTGCAGATGGCTCAGCCCCAGAACGGACGAGACGCTGGCGGAACTGGGCGCAGCGCACACGCGGCGGGTAGATGTCATCTGCCCCGGCTTCGTCAGCGATTGCCTGGAAACGCTGGAAGAAATCGCCATCGAAGGCAAAAAGACTTTCCTTGCAGCGGGCGGCGGCGAATTCCACTACATCCCCTGCCTCAACGAACGCGACGACTGGATTCATACGCTCGCCCACCGCGTCATCGCACATACTCGGCAAACGCCGGATTAAAACGCTCCCCCTCTGAAGCCCGCGTGGAGTGGGCATCTCCAGCCACCCACCTCTGAAACCCGCGTAGATAAAGGACTTCCAAGCAGGCTCACCTGTAACCCTTATCAATAAAGGGCTGGCGGGCAGTGGGTCCGGAAATGCCCTGTTTACGTGGGGTTCAGGGCGTCCCCTCTGAAATGCCCTAAATACGCGGGCTAGCGGGCAGGTGCCATAAAACTAAAAATAAGAATTGCCACAGCGTGCGCGCTGACTTTTACCCACCGAACTCCTCTTGACGCCGTTGCGC
>CALAIL010000003.1 GCA_937923255.1 uncultured Propionivibrio sp.
ACAAGCTTGTCAAGCTCGTTCCGCCGGAGAAGCTGGATGAAACGCGGCGCAAGGCACTGGAGCGCCAATACGCGGGCATTCTGGCGCAGGAGGATCTTTCCGCGTATATCAACGCGCTGCGCGCCCGCTACAAGATTGACATCAACAAATCGCTGCTGGAAAGCCGGGAGCACTGAGCCCGAACCGAATCCCAAATCCAATTTCAATCCGCTTTTCTGCACTTCTGTCGGAATAAGCGATGGAAGAATGGAAATGGCTGACTCTGGTTGGTGTGTGATTGCGTCGTGGCGGGGTTCACAGCTCGCCATTTTGCATGGAGTGTAACGGGCAAAGTGTGTCGTGAATAAAGGCGCAAATACTGTGAATGCCGCGTGTTCAGGCGCAACGGACGCCGGACTGGGCAGCCTGGTTTGACCATCGGTCACGGCCTAGGCAAGTGAGTAGTTCGCATTTGCACCAGATGACATGGCCGGACGGGCAGGTCCTTGCCCACTGGCCTGCTGATCCATACCGCTGCTCATCGCTGCCTCAATGCAGTCTCAAGGAAAGATGCTTGCGTCAGGCAGCAAGCCGCCCGGATTTTCCCGATAAAACGACTTGTCGGCGTTCTGGGCGCCAGTATCCAACCGCGCTTATTGCCGCTGTCCCCGTTATCCATGCGGTAGATGGGAAAATGGATGCACTGTGGCCGAGACTGTGATGGGGATCCGGCCGGCATAACGCCTGGAATGCCGCGAAGGCGCCGGAAACGGTGCGCAGCGAGCTGAAAAAGAAAGAAATTCCGGACGCCGTAGCGTCCGGATAGTCTGTGTGCCGGCCATGATATGACCGGATGATGCCGTCCCGGAAACCCCCAAGGGACGCGGGCTCCAGGCCCATGCTTTAGGCCGATAGCGCGTCCTGGTTGCCGAGCGCTGTCGTGTTTATGCCGCCGTCGACATAGAGAATCTCGCCAGTGATTGCGCTGGACAGGTCGGAGAGCAGGAAAGCGGCGGCGTTGCCGACTTCCTCAATGGTGACATTGCGGCGCAGCGGTGCATGCTGCGCGTTGTAGCTCAATAGCTTGCCGAAATTGCCGATCCCGGAAGCGGCCAGTGTTTTGATCGGGCCGGCCGAAATCGCATTGGCCCGGATGCCTTGCGGGCCGAGGCAGAAGGCCAGATAACGCGTTGCCGCCTCGAGGCTGGCTTTGGCCAGACCCATCGTGTTGTAGTTCGGCATCGTGCGCTCGGCGCCCAAATAGGTCATCGCCAGCAGCGACGGGTGGTTGCCCTTGAGCAGCATGGGACGCGCCGCCTTGGCCAGCGCCGGATAGCTGTAAGACGAGACATCGTGCGCGATGCGGAAGGCTTCGCGCGACAATCCCTCGAGAAAATCGCCTTCGATGGCCTCTCCCGGCGCATAGGCGACCGAATGCACGAGACCATCCAGCCCGTCCCAATGTTTGCCCAGTTCGGCGAATAGCCCGTCAATCTGGGCGTCTTCGGCAACGTCGCAGGGAAAAACCAGCGTGCTGTCAAATTCGGCGGCAAATTTAGTGAGGCGATCCTGAAAGCGTTCGTTCTGATAGGTGAAGGCCAGGCGCGCGCCTTCCCGATGGCACGCCTTGGCAATGCCGTAGGCGATCGAATGTTTGGAGAGAAGGCCGCAGATCAGAATGCGTTTGTCAGCAAGAAATCCCATAAATGCTCCCGTACAGTGTAAGTGGCAACGGATACCGCCAATGCGGCGAATACACCGAATGTGCCGGACGAAACAAAAAAACGGCCAACGGCGCACGCACGGCCAGATCGGCGGCAGATTGTTGTTATGCCTTTCCGGACGTTTTTCAGCAGGGAAATTATAAAAGATTTCGCTCCCCGTCCCGATACTGCCGGCGCTGGCGCATTTTTGCCGGCGTGGTGCAATGCGTGAGAATGCGGGTCGGGTTAAACTCCACCCATGTCCTGTTTTTCGTTGCCCGCCGATTTCACCGTACTTGCCGACCCCATGCGGCGCTTGTTGTGCGCGCTGCCGTGCAGCATCCGCCGTGCCGCGTATCTGCTCGCCGGGGCGGTTTTGCTGGCAATCACCGGCTGCGGCAATGAATGGAACGATCCGTACCCTGCCGTCGAGCGCGGCCGCAACATCTTCTACACGGCATTTATCGAGCGGCCGAAACACCTCGATCCGGCGCAATCCTATACCGAGGATGAAAGCGTTTTTACCGGGCAAATTTATGAGCCGCCGCTGCAATACCATTATCTGAAACGGCCATATGAGCTGATCCCGGCAACCGCCGAAGCCGTGCCCGAAGTGCGTTATCTCGACGCCTCGGGCGAACCGCTGCCACCCGATGCGCCGGCGGCACGCATCGCTTTCAGCGAATACGAAATCCGCATCAAGCCAGGCATCCTTTACCAGCCGCACCCGGCTTTTGCCGTCGATGCTGCGGGTGTGCCGGTTTATGCCAATCTTGATGCGGCACGCCTAAGATCGATCCGCACGCTGGCCGACTTGACAGACACCGGAACGCGCGAGCTGATCGCCGACGATTACATCTACCAGATCAAACGGTTGGCGCATCCACGTCTGAACTCGCCGGTTTTCGGGCTGATGGCCGGCCACATCGTCGGCCTGAAAGAGCTGGGAGCAGCGTTGCAGACGGCGCAGTCCGCGCGTCCTGATACCTGGCTTGATCTCGACCGTTTTTCCCTCAGCGGCGTCACGCGCATCGACCGCTATGCCTACCGGGTGCGTCTGACCGGCAAATACCCGCACTTTCTCTACTGGCTGGCGATGCCGTTTTTTGCACCCATCCCGCGCGAGGCCGACCGCTTCTACAGCCAGCCCGGCATGGCCGAAAAAAACTTAACGCTCGACTGGTATCCCGTCGGTACCGGCCCCTTCATGCTGACCGAAAATAATCCGAACAGCCGCATGGTGCTGTCGCGCAATCCAAACTTTCATGGCGAAACGTATCCGTGCGAGGGCGAGGAGGGCGAAGGCAAGAACAAGAGCGGGCAAGACGACCGCACCGCTGGCCTGCTGGCCGACTGCGGCAAGGCGCTGCCGCTGATCGACCAGGCTGTCTTTTCGCGCGAAAAGGAAAGTATCCCGTACTGGAACAAGTTCCTGCAAGGCTATTACGACGCTTCCGGCATTTCGTCCGATAGCTTCGACCAGGCCGTGCGGCTCAACGTCGGCGGTGACGTGCAGCTTTCTGACGAGATGCGCGAACGCGGCATCCGCCTGCTGACCAGCGTGCGCGCCGCAATTTTCTACATGGGCTTCAATATGCACGACCCCGTCGTGGGCGGTAAGGACGGCGTCGGCGAGATGCGCGCGCGCAAACTGCGTCAGGCGCTGTCGATTGCCATTGACCAGGAAGAGTTCATCTCGATCTTCCTTAACGGGCGCGGCATCGCCGCTATGAATCCGCTGCCGCCGGGCATTTTCGGCCATGAAAGCGGCGAAGCCGGCATCAACCCCGTGGTCTATGACTGGGAGAGGGCGCATTCCCATGCTGCGGAAGATGGGGATGGCGGCCGTGCACGGCGTAAACCCATTGCCGCAGCGAAGGCGCTACTGGCCGAAGCCGGCTGGCCGAACGGGCGCGACGCCAACACCGGCGAGCCGCTGGTGCTCAACCTCGACACCACGGGCACCGGCATGGGCGATAAATCACAGCTTGACTGGCTGCGTCGGCAATTTGCCAAGATCGGCATCCAGCTTGTCGTCCGTTCAACCGATTTCAACCGCTTTCAGGAAAAGCTGCGCAAAGGTGCAGTGCAGATTTTTTTTCTCGGCTGGAATGCCGATTACCCCGATCCGGAAAATTTCTTTTTCCTCTTTTCGAGCAAGGAAGGCATGCTCGCGCACGGCGGAGAAAATAAGGCCAATTACGTCAATGCCGAATTTGATCGCTTGTTCGAGACCATGAAAAACATGGACAATACGCCGCAGCGGCAGGCCATCATCCGGCGCATGAACCGCATCCTTCAGGAAGATGCGCCGTGGATCTTCGGCTTCCATCCCAAGAGCTACACGCTCAGCCATAGCTGGCTGTATAACCGCAAGCCAAATGATGTCGCCAACAATGGTCTCAAGTATCAGCGCATCGACGCAGCCGCGCGCGAACGCTTGCGCCAAGCATGGAATCCGCCTGTCGTCTGGCCGCTGGCGCTGGCCGCCATCGCCGCCGTCGTGACCCTGATTGCCGCGGTGCTCGCCTGGCGCCGCCGCGAACGGCGCAGCGCATTGAGGCGGTGATGGGCGGTGGCATGGATTTGCAGCCGGCCAAGGCGCAACGTAACATCCCGTCCTGGCCGTACCGTCTAGCACGCGTGCATGTCGCCGAAATGGGCTGCCGGAGCCATGACACGATGGCCGAGACGTACCGCCTGATTCTGCGCTCATTTCTGCGCCCGTTGCGCCTGAACGCGCGGTATCCACGTTTTTTCACCTTTTGCTGACTTTGCGAGCTGCCATGAGCTACAAAATCTTTGTCGATGGACAGGAAGGTACCACCGGCCTGCAGATCAACGAATACCTCGCGCAGCGCGACGATATCGAGGTGCTGCGCATCGACGCGGACAAGCGCAAGGACCCGGCCGAGCGCAAGCGGCTGATCAACGCCTCCGACATCACCTTCCTCTGCCTGCCCGATGATGCGGCGCGGGAAGCGGTGACGCTGGCCGACAATCCGGCCACCTGCATCATCGACGCCTCGACGGCGCATCGCGTCCATCCGGGCTGGGTCTACGGCCTGCCGGAACTCGAGCGCCCGCAGCGCGAGCGGATTCGCGCCAGCAAGCGCATCGCCAATCCCGGTTGCCATGCCACCGCCTTCATTTTGGCGCTCAGGCCGCTGGTTGCGAGCGGTCTGCTGCCGGCCGGAACGCAGGTTGCGGCGCATTCGATCACCGGCTATTCGGGCGGCGGCAAAAAGATGATCGAATCCTACCGTAGCGCGCAGCGCATCGACGCACCGCGCCCCTACGCGCTGGGGCTGACGCACAAGCACCTGCCCGAAATGCGCGCCCATGCCGGGTTGGACATCGCGCCGATCTTCGTGCCGATCGTCGGCCCTTTCTACAAGGGGCTGGCCGTCACCGCCTACCTACATCCCGGCCAGTTCGCTCGCAAGGCGACACCGGCGGAGGTGCAGAAAATCCTCGCTGACTATTACGCCGGCGAAGCCTTCATCCGCGTCCATCCCTGCGATCTGGAAGCGGCGACGGAGAGCGGCTTCTTCAACGTCGAGGCCAGCAACGACAGCAATCGCGTCGACCTCTTTGTCTTTGGCAATGAGGAGCGCATGCTCATCGTCAGCCGGCTCGACAACCTGGGCAAGGGCGCATCCGGCGCCGCCGTCCAGTCGATGAACATCCATCTTGGCATCGACGAGACGAAAGGGCTGGTTTGAATGCGAATCGCGCCATCGCGGGGCAAGTCGTGGTGCGATTGAGCTGAAACGCCGCCATGCTCGCCTATCTCATCCGCCGTCTGCTCTACGCCATTCCGATCCTGATTGGCGTCAATCTCATCACCTTTGCGCTCTTTTTCATCGTCAATACGCCGGATGACATGGCGCGCATGCAGCTGGGCGTCAAGCGGGTCATGCCGGAGGCGATCGAAAAATGGAAGGCCGAGCACGGTTACGACAAGCCGCTTTTCTTCAACGCCCAGGCTGGGGGCAGCGACAAACTGAGCGACACCATCTTTTTCGCCAAGTCGGCGCGCCTGTTCGTCGGCGACTTCGGGCGCGCCGAGGATGGCCGCGACATTGCCGGCGAAATCGCCGCGCGCATGGGGCCGTCATTGGCCGTTGCCGCACCGACCTTTGTTCTGGGGCTGTTTGTCACCGTTTGTCTGGCGCTGCTGCTCGCCTTCTTCCGCGCCACGCCATTCGATTTCTGGGGCGTTGTGCTGTGTGTGGCGATGATGTCGGTTTCCGGCTTGTTCTACATCGTCGGCGGCCAATATCTCATCAGCAAGCTGTGGCGGCTGGCGCCGATTTCCGGCTACGCGCCGGGCATGGATGCGTGGAAGTTTCTCATCCTGCCGGTCGCCATCGGCGTCATCTCCGGCATCGGCGCCTCGACGCGCTGGTACAGGACGATTTTCCTCGAAGAGATCGGCAAGGATTATGTGCGCACGGCGCGCGCCAAAGGCTTGCCGGAGCGGCTCGTCATGTTCCGGCACGTGCTGAGAAACGCGCTTATTCCGATTCTGACCGGGGTGGTTGTGGTCATTCCACAGCTGTTCATGGGGTCGCTGCTGATCGAATCCTTTTTCGGCATTCCCGGTCTGGGCAGCTACACCATCGATGCCATCAACGCGCAGGATTTCTCCGTCGTTCGCGCCATGGTCTTCATCGGTTCGGTGTTGTACATCGTCGGCCTGATGCTGACCGATATCGCCTATACGCTGGTCGATCCACGCATCCGTTTTGAATGAACGCAGGAGGATAAGGCCATGTCTTTTTCCACGGAAGAACGCAATGCCCTGCTGGCGCTGAAGGGCGTTGGCCCTACCGTTCTTGCCCGCCTGGAAGCGATGGGCATCGAATCGCTAGCGCAACTCTCCATTGCTGATGTGGAAAGCATCGTGTCGCATGCCGCCCGTCTGACCGGATCGACCTGTTGGAAGAATAGCCCGCAGGCGCGCGCCGCCATTCAGGCCGCCATCGACCTGGCGCGTTCGGCTTCGGCGGAAGCGGCGCAAAGGACCGGCGCAGCGTGCCCATCGGATGAGGCCGCCGCGTGATGCTTGACTTTGCATCCTTCCAGCCCGTTCTGCTCTGGTCCGACGTGCTCGTCTGGCTGCTCGTCGGCGTCGGCGCGCTGGGCGCCGGGCAGGCGCGGCGTAATGCGCTCGCGCGCGCGGCGTGGGCGCGTGTCGGGCGCAGCCGGCCGGGCATGACGGCGGTGACCGTGCTCACCGTGTTCGTCCTGATCGGCCTGATCGATTCGCTGCATTACCGGCCGCGCCTGCCCGGCGATCATGCCGATGCGCCGCCGGTTTACGCCGTCGAGGTGCGCTCGCTGCTCGATGCGCTGGCTGCGCCGCTGCGCGAACGTCACGAGAAAACCTATTCCGCGCCTCTGGCGACGCGCGCCTATGCCAAGGAATCGCTGGAAATGCGCGGCGAGGATGGCCGCGTGCACACGGTGCGCGAATTTCCGCGCCTGCGCTATGGCGGCGCGCATCTGGGCGATGCGGAGAGCCGGCGCAATGCCGATGTCCGGCGGCGTATGCTGGCCGCAGCCGCGCTTGCGGCAGGGCTGACCGGCCTGCTGGCCCTGGGCGTTGCGTTTTTTCTGGCGCGGCGGCAGGGCAGGCCGCTGGGCGCTGTTTGGCGCGCGCTCTGGCGCGGTGAAACGGCTTTTGCCTGGAATGTCGTACTGATGAGCCTGGGCGTTTTGTTGCTGATCGGCCTGCCGGTGCTGGCGTTGTGCGTCGATTATCACGTTTTCGGCACCGACAAGGTCGGGCAGGATGTTTTCTACCAAGTGCTCAAGAGCGTGCGCACGGCGCTGGTCATCGGGCTGGTGACGACGCTGGTGACGATTCCCGTCGGCGTTGCGTTCGGCACGCTCGCCGGCTATTTCCGCGGCTGGGTCGATGATTTCGTGCAGTATGTCTATACGACGCTTTCGTCGATTCCTGGGGTGCTGCTGATCGCGGCGGCCGTACTGATGATGCAGGTGCTGATCGACACGCATCCGCAATGGTTCGCCACCGCCGCCGAGCGCGCCGATCTGCGCCTGCTGGCGCTTTGCTTCATTCTCGGGCTGACGAGCTGGACGAGTCTGGCGCGGCTGCTGCGGGGCGAAACGCTCAAGCTGCGCGAACAGGAATACGTGCAGGCGGCGCAGGCTTTCGGCGTGACCGACGGGCGCATCCTCCTGCGCCATATCCTGCCCAACCTGATGCATATCGTCATCATCACGCTGGTGATGGATTTTTCCGGGCTGGTGCTGGCCGAGGCGGTACTGTCCTATGTCGGCATCGGCGTCGATCCGGCGACGATCAGCTTCGGCATGATGATCAACAACGCGCGCATGGAGCTGGCGCGCGAACCGATGGTGTGGTGGTCGCTGGCCGCCGCGTTTACCGCCATGTTTGCGCTGGTGCTGTCCGCCAATCTGCTGGCTGACGCCGTGCGTGACGCCTTTGATCCCCGGTTGGGATAACCGGCGCTGGACGCGATTGCTGGCCGAGGCGAAGCGAATGACCGAGAGTGCGGAAGTCATAAAAATGAGTGTAACGATGACAAGCCAGATCCGGATTCAACCGTCCGTAGCGCGTGCCCTGCACAAAAAGCGGGCCTCCGGGCGCGGCCCCCTGGCGGCGCTGGCTGGCGTCGGTGCCAGACTGCCCGCCTGCGCGCCGGCGTGCTTCCACCAATGGATGCCGGCTGTGCCCGGCTTTACCCGCCGGATGCGCGGCGATCGTGCGGCCCGTTGATCATGGCGCATCCGGATCGAATTGTTCTCAGCGTGCGCGATTTGCGCGTCGGTTTCGCCGGTGAGGCGGGGGTGTCGAATGGCGCGCGGCGCACACGCCCCGTCGTCGACGGCATCTCCTTCGAAGTCTCGGCGGGCGAAACGCTGGCGCTGCTCGGCGAATCGGGCTGCGGCAAGTCGGTCACGGCGCTTTCCCTGCTGCGCCTGCTGCCGCCGAATGCCCGCCTGCTCGGCGGCGAGGTTCATTTTGCCGGGCGTGAGTTGCTGGGCTTGCCGGAAGCGGACATGCGCGCCGTGCGCGGCGGCGGCATCGCCATGATTTTCCAGGAACCGGCGACCAGTCTCAATCCGGTGCTGACCATCGGCCGGCAGATCGGCGAGGCGCTGGAAAAACACGCTGGATTGCGCGGCGGCGCAGTGCGCGCTCGCGCGCTCGAATTGCTCGATGCGGTCGGTATTGCCGACGCGGCGCGGCGGCTCTCCGAATATCCGTTCCAGCTATCCGGCGGGATGAAGCAGCGGGTGATGATCGCCATTGCGCTCGCCGGTTCGCCGCGCCTGCTCATTGCCGACGAACCGACGACGGCGCTCGATGTGACGATTCAGGCGCAGATTCTCGACCTGCTCTGCCAGATCCAGCGTGAGCGCGGCATGGGCATGCTGCTGATTACCCACGATCTGGGCGTTGCCGCGCGCATGGCGCAGCGCATCGGCGTCATGCGCGCGGGCGTGCTGATCGAAACCGCCGCGCATGAAAGTTTTTTCAGCCGGCCGCGCCATCCCTACACGCAGCGCCTCTTCGCCGCGCTGCCCGACGCCTCGTGGCGACGCGGGCGCGATGATCGCCTTGAATATGGCGAAAACGAAGAAAACACCACGCGAAACACCATGCGCATGGGATGCCCGGAAGCCCGCGTCCCACGGGCATCTCAGGGCACCCCCTCTGGAAAGCCCGTGGATACTGGGCTAGCGGGCCATGCCACGGCCGATGCCGCCAGGGATGCGATGGCGGATGATCTGGCCGACCTTGCGGCCGATGGTGCGGTGGATGGCGCGGCGTGGATGGATGGCCTGGCCACTGCCGATGCGGTGGCTCGCGCCGGACTGCCCGTGCCCGATGCCGCGCCCAATGTCGCGCCAGACGCTGCGCCTGATCTGGCGCCAGACCCGACGCCGCTGCTCCTTGCCGTGACCGATCTGCACGTGCATTTCCCCATCCGGCGCGGCCTCCTGCGGCGCGTTGTGGGGCATGTCAAAGCGGTCGATGGCGTTTCGCTGACCTTGCGGCGCGGGCGCACGCTGGCGCTGGTCGGTGAGTCGGGCAGCGGCAAGACGACGGCCGGCAAGGCGATCCTGCAACTGCTGCGGCCTGGCGGCAACGTCCGGGTGGAAGGCAGCGTCCGGCTGGACGGCCGGGAGCTGGTCGGCCAGTCGCGCGCGGCCTTGCGCCCGGCACGGCGGCGTATGCAGATGGTGTTTCAGGATCCGTTCGCCTCGCTCAACCCGCGCCTGCCGGTCGGCGAAATCATTGCTGAGGGCATGCGGGCGCTCGGTGTCGGCGGCGAAGGAAGCGGCGCCGCGCAGTCGGCCGAATGTGCCGCCGCCGTTGCCGCGCTGCTGGCGCAGGTGGGTCTGCCAGAAGATGCGGCCTGGCGCTATCCGCACGAATTTTCCGGCGGTCAGCGCCAGCGCATCGCTATCGCCCGCGCCCTGGCCGTGCAGCCGGATCTAATCATTTGCGATGAGCCGACTTCCGCTCTCGATGTGCTGGTGCAGTCACAGATTCTCGATCTGCTCAGATCCTTGCAGGAAAGGCTGGGGCTGACCTATCTGTTCATCACGCACAACCTTGCCGTCGTCGATGCGCTGGCGCACGAGGTGGCGGTAATGTACCGCGGCCGCATCGTCGAACAGGGGCCGGTCGATGCGGTGCTGCGCAGGCCGCAGCATCCGTATACGCAGCGGCTGCTCGCCGCCGTGCTGGCGGTGCCGAAGCCGTTGCCGGCGCCTACGGCCGCGTGCGCGGACGCGCGCAAACAGGAAGCGGCAGGCGAGGGATGAAGGGCGGGCGGGGAGGCCGGTACGGGTACAATAGACGCCCGTGAATCGCGGCTTGAATAGCGGCCTGAATCTCGGCTTGGGCAACCCGGCCGGACGCAGGCGCTGTTCAAGGCGCGGCGGTGCGGCGGCGCAGCGGATGCCAGCCCAGCAGGCAAGCAGACCGATCGGCACGGGCGGCAGCGCTCAGCATAGGAATCGCAGGAGTGACAGGAATGGCAAAAATGCGCCGCAGAGGATGTTGCCGAGGTCGTTTTGCAAAGCTTGTGAAGATTGTCCAAGATTGTCCAAGATTGTCCGAATAGCCGTCTATCGTCTTTCAATCCACTTTCATCGTGAGATGCCATGTCAATCAAATATCAGATCGTTCCCGTGACGCCGCTTGAGCAGAACTGCACCATTCTCTGGTGCGAGGAAACCCGCAAGGCGGCCATCGTCGATCCGGGCGGCGAAGTTCCGCGCATCGTCGCGGCCATTGAACAGCTGGGCGTGACGCCGGAAAAAATCCTGCTGACGCACGGGCATATCGACCATGCCGGCGGCGCGGCGGAGCTGGCTGAACGGCTCGGCGTGCCGATCGAAGGGCCGCAACGCGAGGATGCTTTTCTGCTCGACGGGTTGCCGGCGCAGGCGCGCGCCTACGGTTTTAGCGGCGTGCGGGCGGTGACGCCGGATCGCTGGCTGGAGGACGGCGACACCGTGACGGTGGGCAACGCCACGCTGAAGGTGTTTCACTGCCCCGGACATACGCCCGGCCATGTCGTCTTTTTCGATGAGCCGGGCCGCATACTGCTTTCCGGCGATGTGCTCTTTCAGGGGTCGATCGGGCGGACGGATTTCCCGCGCGGCGACTTCGATACCTTGATCGCGTCCATTCACCTCAAGCTCTGGCCGCTGGGCAACGATGTCGCCTTCATTTCCGGCCACGGGCCGATGTCGACGATTGGTCATGAACGGCGCTACAACCCATTCTGCGCCGGCTGAATCCGAAGCCGGCGCGCCCAGACCTGTGTCCGTTCCAGCGTCGATTGCCGCGCCCATGACGGACGGCCCCTATCGGACTTACCAGCTGGTCATCCACATCGAGGCGCCTGTGCGCGTTGCCGTCGGCCGGCTGGGCACGTTCGACTTTCCGGCCGGCGATTACGTATATACCGGCAGCGCGAGGCGCAATCTGGAGGCGCGCATCGCCCGCCATCTCGCGCGGGCGAAGAAGTTTCACTGGCACATCGATTATCTGCTCGCCGCGCCGGGCGTGGCGATCTGCAAGGTGCATCGCCTGTCGGCGCCGGAGTGTGTGGTCAACCGGCAGCAGGCGGGTGAAATCGTCGTGCCGGGGTTTGGCGCGAGCGATTGCCGGGCGGGCTGCGGCAGCCATCTCAAGCGTCTGCCGGACGGCAGCATGGCGCATCATCGTCTCCGCCGCGATCGGTCTGAGCGCGCGGGCGAACAAGGCACCGCGCCGGCCTACTGGCGCGAGGCCTGCCAGGCGCTGTCCGCCGCCGATCCGGTCATGGCGGCAATCATCCGCCAGCACCCGATCGATTCGCTGATCTCGCGCGGCGATCCTTTCGGCACGCTGGCGCGTTCCATCGTCGGCCAGCAGATTTCAACCAAGGCCGCCGACAGCGTTTGGCGGCGCTTTGCCGCCGCGCTGCCTGCGGTAACGCCGGCGGCGGTGCTGGCGGCGGAAGCCGAGGTGCTGCGCGCCTGCGGGCTGTCCGCGCGCAAGCAGGAATATCTGACCGATCTGGCGCGCCATTTCAGCAAAGGCAGCATTCATACGAATGACTGGCAGGCGATGACGGACGCCGACATCATCGCCGAGCTGACTTCGGTGCGCGGCATCGGCGTCTGGACGGCGGAAATGTTCCTGATCTTCAACCAGATGCGTCCGGACGTCTTTCCGCTGGACGACATCGGCCTGCAAAAAGCGGCTGCCCAGCATTATGGCGGCGGCGAACGGCTCACGCGCAAACAGCTGACCTGCCTGGGCGAACGCTGGCGGCCGTGGCGCTCGGTGGCGACCTGGTATCTCTGGCGCAGCCTCGACCCGCTGCCGGTCGATTATTGAAGCGCGTTTGCGTTGCAGGCAGCGGCCGGGGGCGACAGCGAAATGCGGAAGACGGGCGAGGACAGCGTGACGAGCACAACGGCGAAGGCCGCTCCGGCCGCGCTTGTCGACGCGGCGCTGCGCCGCTTTTTCGCCGAGCATCCGCCGGTAGCGCGGCGCATTTGCGTTGCTCGTATTTGTGTTGCCCGAATTTGCGTTGCTTTTTCCGGCGGCATCGATTCGGTTGTCCTGCTGCATGCGCTGCACCGTTACCGGCAGACGGCCGTGGCGGACGGTCAGGCGCCCAAAACCGGCGTGGGGCAGGCGTCAACGTCCGGTATTCCGGCGAATGAATCAGATGAGGCCAGCCCTGCCGGCCAGACGGCAGCGTTTGCGCTCTCGGCACTGCATGTGCATCATGGCCTCAGCCCGCATGCCGATGCGTGGGCGGATTTCTGCGCGGCCTTCTGCCGCAGTCTGGCGGTTCCGCTCAACATCGTCCGCGTCGAAGTGCAGCGCAACAGCGGCGAAGGCCTGGAAGCGGCAGCGCGGCGCGGCCGTTATCGCGCATTCGCCTCGGTCGATGCCGACTGGCTGGCGCTGGCGCACCACCGCGACGACCAAGCCGAAACGGCGCTGCTCAATCTGCTGCGCGGGGCGGGGGTTGCCGGCGCGGCCGGCATGCCGGCGCTTCGTGCGCTGCAAATCACTGGCGGCGGGCCGGAAAAAGGCGATCGCAGGGCCGCTGCAATCGAGCTGATCCGGCCGCTGCTGGCCGTGCCGCGCGCCGCGATCGAAAGCTATGCGGCCGAATACGGCTTGCATTGGGTCGATGATGAAAGCAACGACAGTCGGCGTTTCCGCCGCAACTTCCTGCGCCACGAAATTTTGCCGGCGCTGGAAAAACCGTTCCCCGGCGCGCGTCAGGCGCTGGCGCGGGCGGCCGGGCATTTTGCCGAAGCGGCCGATCTGCTCGCCCAGCTGGCGCGGATCGACGCCGATGCGGCGCGCCTGCCGTCGGGACGCGTGGGGCTGGCGGCATTCAACCGCCTACCGCCGGCGCGCGCGCGCAATCTGCTGCGCCACCTGTGGGCAGAGGCCGGCTTCCGCCTGCCGGAGGCGCGCTGGCTGGAGGAAGCCTGCCGGCAACTGGCGGACTGCGCCCCTGGCGCGGAAACCTGCGTGACGACCGCGGAGGGCGAATTGCGCGTTTATCGCGGCGAACTGTATTGCCTGCCGCGCTGCGCGTTTGTCGCGCCGCAACCGGCCATCTGGTGCGGCGAGGCGGAAGTGGCGTGGGGATCGGGGCGCGTGCGTTTCGTACCCGCCGTTGGTAGCGGCATCGCCTGCCGTTGGCTGGAAAACATGCGGGCGGAAGGACGGAAAGAGTGGGCAACGCTGCGGGTGCGGCAGGGCGGCGAACGCTTCCGGCCGCACATCAATCGCCCGCGCCGCGCCGTGCGCAATCTGCTTCAGGAAGCGGGCGTGCCGCCGTGGGAACGGATGCGGATGCCCCTGTTGTGGATCGACGGGCGGCTTGCCTGGGTAGGCGGACTGGGCGTCGAGGCCGGCTTTGCCTGCGCCCCCGGCGAACAGGGTGTGCTGCCGGTCTGGCAGGCCGCGCAAGCTTTGCAGCCCTGAAGCCCGCGTATTTAGGGCATCTCCAAGGGGGATGCTCTGAAGCCCTTATAAATAGGGCGTTTCAGGGGTGCCTACCCGGAAACGCCCAATCCACGCGGGCTTCCGGGCATATTCTCTCGCCTATTCGATCACTACGAAGCGCCCAAAAACCCCTTAGGCGCAGCCGCAGGCGCGGGGCAGCTTGGCGGAAGTTAAGAGCTTGATTGTTTGAGCGCCGCGAGTTAATCAAGCCCGCTGCCGCACAGCGCAACGGCATCAAGAGAAGCCTCGCGGGGAAAGGTCAGCGCACAGGCTGTGGCAATTCCTATATTTAAAGTATCTCAGGGCGCCTGCCCGCTAGCCCGCGTATTTAGGGCACCTCCGGGGAGGTGCCTTGAAGCCCTTTATCCACGCGGGTTTCGGAGCCTCTCCGACAAAAAAGAATTGGAAAAACGTGAGGGCGGAAGCGCAGGCACATCTTCCAAAAGAGGTAGCCTGAAGCCCGCGTATTTAGGGCATTTCCAAGTGGGGTGCTCTGAAACCCTTGTAAAAAGGGCGTCTCCAGACACCCTTCCCGAAAATGCCCTATTTATAAGGGCTCCAGAGGTGCCTGCCCGCAAAGCCCTACTCCACGCGGGCTTCCGGGCATGTTCCTTCGCGCATACAGTAACAACGGAGAATCCTAAAACCCCTTAGGCGCAGCCGCAGGCGCGGGGAAGCTTGGCGGGAACAAGGGCTTGATTGTCTGAGCGTAAGCGAGTT
>CALAIL010000004.1 GCA_937923255.1 uncultured Propionivibrio sp.
GAGATAAAGAAAGAAGGTAGGAAAGTCAGCGGGGCGCGCTGCCGCTCAGCGCAACCGCATTAAGAGAAGTTCCGTGGGTGGAAGTCAGCGCGCAGGCTGTGTCGGTTCTTGTTTTTTAGTTTTAAGGCGCCCGCTAGCCCGCGTACTTAGGGTGTTTTAGAGGGGGTGCTCTGGACTCCGTGTAAACAGAACAGGGCACTTCCGGGCAGGTGCCCTGAAGTCCTTTATCCGCGCGGGTTTCGGTGCATCTCCCCGACAGGGAGAGAATTGGAAAAACGCGGAGGGCGGAAGCGCAGGCGCATCTCCAAAAAGCGGTGGCCTGAACCCCGCGTAAACAGGGCATCTCCCGACACCCTACCCTGAGGCCCTTTATTTACAAGGGTTCCGAAGGTACCTGCCCGGAAACGCCCTATCCACAAGGGGTTGCGCGCAGGCTTTTTTCAGCTACGTATCGCCGCCCGAAAAAACGGCGCGCCCTTGGGCGCGCCGCGTTGTCGGGACATCCGGTCGTTGCGGCGTGTGCCGCAGCCGGCGCTTTAGACGTTGTAGGTGGTCGATGCCGTCGTGCCGCCTTTGCCCGTCCAGTTGGTGTGGAAGAATTCGCCGCGCGGCTTGTCGATGCGCTCATAGGTGTGCGCACCGAAGTAGTCACGCTGCGCCTGCAACAGATTGGCCGGCAGTACGGCGCTGCGATACTGGTCGAAAAAGGCCAGCGCGGTACTGAAGGCCGGGGCGGGGATGCCCTTAAGCGCAGCCTGGGCGACAACGTTGCGCCAGCCGGGCTGCGCCTTGCGGATTTCCTCCCGGAAATAGTCGTCCAGCAGGAGGTTGGAGAGCGCCGCATCCTTGTCGAAAGCCGCCTTGATCTTACCGAGGAAACGCGAACGGATAATGCAGCCGCCGCGCCACATCAAGGCAATACCGCCGTAGTTGAGATTCCAGCCATACTCCTTGGCCGCTGCGCGCATCAGCATGTAGCCTTGGGCGTAGCTGACGATTTTGGAGGCATACAACGCGCTTTTGATGTCGGCGATAAATGCCTGCTTTTTCGCCGCATCCGCCGCGATCTCGCTGAGCGCCGGATGCGGGCCGTCGAGCCGGCTTGAGGCGAATACGCGTTCATCCTTCAGCGCCGAAACGCAGCGCGCATAGACGGCTTCGGCCATCAGGGTGATCGGTATCCCCAGATCCTGAGAATTGATGACCGTCCATTTGCCCGTCCCCTTCTGCCCGGCGGTATCGAGAATCTTGTCGACCAGCGGCGCCCCGTCATCATCTTTCTTGGCCAGGATATCGCGCGTAATTTCGATCAGGTAGCTGTCGAGTTCGCCGCGATTCCATTCGGCGAACACTTCGTGCATTTCGCCGGCGCTCATGCCCAGGCCGTGCTTCATGAGGTTGTAGGCTTCGCAAATGAGCTGCATGTCGCCGTATTCGATGCCGTTATGCACCATCTTGACGTAATGACCGGCGCCCATCTCGCCCACCCAGTCGCAGCAAGGCGAACCGTCGTCGACCTTAGCCGCAACGGCCTGGAAAATATCCTTGACGTACGGCCAGGCCGCCGGCGAGCCGCCGGGCATAATGCTCGGACCATGACGCGCGCCCTCCTCGCCACCGGATACGCCGGTGCCGACATAGAGCAGCCCTTTGCTTTCGACGTATTTCTGGCGGCGGTTGGTATCCTCGAACAGCGAATTGCCGCCGTCGATGATGATGTCGCCTTTTTCCAGATGCGGGATCAGCTGCTCGATGAAGTCATCCACCGGCTGGCCGGCCTTGACCAGCATCATGACGCGGCGCGGCTTTTTGAGCAGCGCGACCATTTCGGCGATCGAATGCGCACCGATGACCCGGGTGCCTTTGGCTTCGTTGGCAAGAAATCGGTCGACCTTGTCGGTCGAGCGGTTGTAGGCGACGATGGTAAAACCGTGGTCGTTCATGTTCAGAATCAGGTTCTGGCCCATAACCGCCAGCCCGATCAGGGCAAGATCTGCGCGTGCTTCCATGTAATGAGTCCTTCCGTCAAAGTAAAAGTGGGTGGGATTTCGGTCATCATGCCTGAATCTGGGCAGCCGTATCGACTGCGGGATTGCGGGCCAGTTCGACGAACTTGCCGATCAGTTCGGTGCGAAACGCCGCATTGGCCGGCAGGTCGGCGCCGAAAATCTTTTCCAGCGCCAGCAGGTCGTCCACAATATCCGCCGCGGCCGTGCGTTTTCTCGCCTGCGCCAGGATTTCGTCCGACATCGGGTCGTTCAGCGTGCCGCCCGGCGTATGCGCGGTCTTGACGGCAAAGTGCATCCAGGCGGCCACGGCCGTAGCGATCGCCGGTGAGGGCAGCCCTTTGGCGATTCGGTCGCGCAGCGGCGCCAGCAGGCGCTGCGGCAGCTTTTGCGAGCCGTCGGAAGCAATCTGCGCCGTTTTGTGCTTGAGCGCCGGGTTGCGGAAACGCCGCTTGAGGCTATCCACATAGGCAACGGTATCGACGCCTTTCGGCGCCTGCAGCACTTCGCGGATTTCCACCCAGAGCGGGTCGAGCACGTCGGTAATCAGTTTCAGCCCCATCGCGTCGGCCACCGTTTCACGGCCGGTCAGCTGGCCGAGATAGGAGAGCGTCGAGTGCGAGCCGTTGAGGCAGCGCAGCTTCATGTTCTCCCAGCGTTCGATTTCATCCGAAAAGACGGCGCCGAACTTGTCCCAATCCGGCCGCCCCATCGTGAATTCATCCTCGATGACCCACTGGACAAACTCCTCGGTGACGACCGGCCAGGCGTCTTCCAGTCCGGTTTTACCATTCACGTGCGCACGGTCGGCGTCGGTAGTCGCCGGCGTAATGCGGTCGACCATCGTGCAGGGAAAGCGGACGTTGGCCTCGATCCATTGCGCGAACGCCGGATCCAGTTCGCGGGCATAGGCCAGCACGGCCGCCTTGGCCAGCTTGCCGTTGTTGGGCAGGTTGTCGCAGCTGAGCACGGTAAAGGGCGGGATGCCGGCGGCTTTCCGGTTCTTGAGCGCTTGCACGATCAGGCCGTGGATGCTCTTGGGCGTTGCGGGCGATTTGAGGTCGGCGGCAATCGCCGGCGCCTGCAGCAACAGCTTTCCGGTGGCCACATCGAGGCAATATCCCTTTTCCGTGACGGTGAGGCTGACGATGCGCGTACCCGCATCACTCATTCTGGCGAGCAGCTTGTCGGCATCCTCTGGCCCGCCGAGCACGTCGACGATCGAGCCGATCACTTTGAGCTTTTCCCCGTCCGCACTCATTTCCGCCAGCGTGTACAAGCCGTCCTGCGGCAGCAGCGCCTTTTTCATATCGTCAGAAATGACGCCGGCGCCGACGATGCCCCAGGCCAGATCACCGGAAGCCAGCACAGCATCGGTAAACATCGCCTGATGCGCCCGATGGAATGCGCCGATCCCCAGATGCACGATGGCGCTGGCAACCTTCTTGCGGTCATACGTCGGCTTTTGCATTCCCGTCGGCAGATTTTTCAGATTCGCTTCATTCAGACGCATGGTTTTCTCCTTCAGGTTTTCTTCGGTCAATGAGTCAATCGATCAATAGGGGGTTCGCATCATGAGGCAATCATTCATCCTGCGCCGGGCCGGGTTGAGCGAGTAGGGGATGGTCTTGGGTCAGCAGTCCGCCGGTTTCGACGATGCCATTCGCGCGCATCGCCCGCCATTTGTAATGATCACCGCCCAGCCAGACCTGCGCCCTATTCTCGAAACGGGTGTCGCCGGCAATGTCAGCCGGCGGCAGATGGCAGTGATCGTCGATGATCGGCATCGACGCAGCATACGCGTGATACGCGTGATAGAGCCGCTGCGCGCTCGCGTCGGGCAGCAGGAAATCGGCATTCATAAAGGGGGTCATTGGGACGCCTCCGGTTTATCGCCAACATACGACGGGCGTGGATTCTGCGGAATCCGGGTAGGCCATTTTATAGCGAATCCTGACCCGCTCCCATAGGCCGACGGCACGACGCGGGCGATGCGTGCACTAGGACAAGCGGGATGCCCGGAAGCCCTTTATCCACGGGCATCTTCAAAGAGGCGCCCTGAAGCCCTTGTAAGCAGGGCATCTCAAAGGGTATGCCCGGAAACGCCCTATCCACGCGGGGTTCCGAGAGGGTGCCCGGAGCGCCTTTATTCATGTGGGGTTCCGCGCATGCCCTCATCTACCCACGCATCACCGCTCAGAAAAAACGGCACTTCCAGAGAAAGCGCCGTTGCGTGACATCCTTTGCGTCTGTGCCGCCCACACTCAAGCGTGGGTGTGCTGACGTTTTTCCACTTCCCGCTGCACCTTTTCGAAGAGCGCCACCACCGCCGGGCTCACCGGCTTGTCAAGCAGGGTTGTGACGTAGACGGCAATAGAACCGGCGATAAAGCCCGGAATGACGTCGAACAACGTCGAGCCGGTAAACGGCCAGACCACAACCGTCAGCCCGCCGGCAATAACGCCGGCGACGGCGGCATTGCGCGTCATCCGTTTCCAGAACAGCGAGAACAGGATGACCGGCCCGAACGCCGCGCCAAAGCCCGACCAGGCGTAGCCGACGAGGTCGAGAATCTTGCCACCGCGGAAGGACAGGAAGACGGCGATCACGGCCAGGAGCAGCACCATGGCACGGCTGACAAACATCAGCTCCTTGTCGGTCGCCTGCGGCTTGTAGAAGCTGCGGTAGAGGTCTTCGGCAAAGGAACTGGCCGCCACCAGCAGCTGCGAACTCAGCGTGCTCATGATCGCCGCCATGATCGCCGAAAGGAAGAAACCCGCCACCCAGGGGTTGAAGGAATCCTTGACCATCGTGATGAACACCGTTTCTGGGTTGGCAAGCGCCGTCGGCCCGTTGTAGACGGCCACGCCGATGAGGCCGACGATGATTGTGCCGTAGAGCGGCAGCACATTGCCGAACGTCAGCGCAATCATCCGGGACTTGACCAGTTCGCGGTGATTCTTGATCGACATGAAGCGGATCAGGATGTGCGGCTGGCCGAAATAGCCCAGCCCCCAGCCGACTGCGGAAATCACCGTGATCCAGGTGATCGTCCCGGTCGTCTGCCAGAGCACGCCTTCTTTCAGGTTGTAATCGACCGTTTTGAGCGCGCTCAGCATGTCGGGGTTGATCGCAGCGATCTTGGCGAGCACAGTCTCCATTCCGCCCGCAGTGCTGATGCACAGGATCGGCGTGAGCATCAGCGTCGTAAACATGATGATGCCCTGCAACAGTTCGGTGAAAGTCACGGCGAGGAAGCCGCCGAGGAAGGTGTAGCCGACGATGACCCCCGCACCGATGAGGATCGCGGAAATCCGGTTGATGCCGAACAGCGATTCAAACAGCACGCCGCCGCTGACGAAGCCGGCCGCCACGTAGCCGGTGAAGAAAAAGACGATGAAGGCGGAAGTGACCAGCTTCAGCAACCGGCTGTTATCCTGAAAGCGGTTTTCCAGATAGCTGGAAATCGTCAGCGAATTGTTCGCCTGCTCGGTGTAGACGCGTATACGCTGGGCGACGTATTTCCAGTTGATCATCGCAAAAATGGCGGTGAAGATGCAGATGTACAAACTGGACTTGCCCAGCCCTGACGCATACGCCGCGCCGGGCAAGCCCATCAGGATCCAGCCGCTGAAATCAGCCGCCTGTGCCGAGATCGCCGTCACCCAACTGCCCAAGCTACGGCCGCCGATGATGTATTCGCCGTAGGACTGGGTGCGAAAGTACGTGGCAACGCCGATCGCCATCATCGCGCACAGATACAGTACAAAAGTAATGTAGATCGGATCGAACTTCACGATGCGTCCTTTCCATCGCGCCAGAGGTCATAGGCAGACCAGATCAAGACCGCAGGCATCGGCACCAGGATCAGAAACAAGGTAATGGCATCAAAATATTGCATACGCACTCCTGAAAGAGCTAGACGGGGGCTGGATAAGGATTGACCTCGTTTTAGCGTGCCTGACGTTTTCTGGCCTCGACCAGGCCACTCAGAACGTACAGACACATCCAGGCACACACATGGCTGGAGACATTGTTGGGGTCGGTGGGCGGATAAATCTCGACGAAATCGAAGCCCTGTACGCCCGCGCTAGCGACCCCACGCAGGAAGCAGGCCATTTCATACGTCGACAACCCGCACGGGTCAGCCGGCCCGCCCGGGTTATGCGCCACATCGAGCGCATCGCTGCAATGCGTGACATAGATCGCTTTCGTTCCTTTACCGGCGATGTCGAGCGAACGCTGGATGGCCGATTCGATGCCGCCTGGCGCCTTGCATTCGAAGCTGCTGATCACCGTCGCCCCAACCGAGCGCGCCGCCTGCATACCTTTCGGATTGTTGCGCGGGCCGCGGATGCCGACATGAACGATATTTTTCGGATCGATGCCGGGAAGCTCGTATGTCCGGCGCAGCGGCGAGCAGCGCGCGTACTTGTATTCGCCAAAGGTATCCATATTGTCCAGATGGGCGTCGAGATGGATGACGCCGATTTTTCCATCGTGCTTCTCCGCTAACGCTTTCAGGATCGGATACGCCACCGAATGGTCGCCGCCAAAGGAAATCGGGAAAACGCCCGCATCCCACAATTCTTTCGCACGCGCTTCGATATTGGCCATCGTTCCCTCGATATCGCCGTTTTGCGTGGCAACATCGCCGTAGTCGGCCGCAGATAGATGATCGAACACGTCCACGTCGAATTCCGGCAGATAACCGCCATAGCGGATCGAAGCGTTGCGGATCGTTTTGGGCGCCAGTTCGCAACCGGACGGGCCGCCCCATGTGCATACTCCCTCAAACGGAATTCCGGAAAAAATCACATCGTATTTGCCGAGATCACGCTTATCGTGGACTCTGGGCAGCCCCATAAAGGTCGGCACACCGCTATAGACTTCTTCAAACTGCTTATGCGCCACATAGCATTCCGGTTTATTTTGCATGAGAACATTCCTTCACAAGGATTAAAACTTAAAACCACAGGAACGATGAATTCAATTCCTCCGACGCTGCCGCCTTGTTTTGCAGTGCAGGAAAAGCTGATTCCATCAACGCCGGGCGGCCGCGCCAACATCCGCGCCACCCGGCCGTTTTAACATTCAGCGCGTCGCCAGGCGACAGGACGTTTCGACCCGATTGCCATAGGGATCAACAAAACCGAAAAAACCTTCATTGGCTTTTGCATGCCACTCGGCCCCTTTGCCAAACAGACCGCTGGAACTGACGTAGCGTACGCCCGAGCCGGAAACTGCGCGAGTCAGAATGGCGCGCTTGTCATCCAATGCCAGCTCGATCCGGTCATTGTCAAGATTACGGATATACACGGACAATCCGTTTTCACAACTGAAACGATCCTCGGCCGGCCGATTGGCAGTTGGAGTTCTGGACGGTTGGCCGGGTGGAGGCATATCCGACCCGCCCACGTGATGACGCGGTCCGTCCGCACATCCTGCCAGAATCAGTGCAGCGCACACCGGAAGCATCAATGCCGACATTTTCATAGACAAACTCCTTTCGCTAAAAAACACAAAAACGCCTTGCTGACCACTTTCCATTCTTGGAACAGCGCGACAACACACAAGGACAACAGAAACAAGGCGTAAACCACCGAGATTGCGCACGGCCAATCACCACGTTGGCGCGCTGGCGCAGCAAGGCACAAGGCAAGCATAACACAGGGCAGGCGTTGCCCGACTTCACCGGCGCATCGACGCCGGGCCTGCCAGTTCATCCGGATTCCCAAGGTAAAACCTTGCCAAAACGTATGCAGGAAGTCGCCTTAAATAAGGCATTACGGGATGTGTCGAAAGGTGTGGAAGGTAATAAAAACACGAAATCGCCTTGCATCGTGCTTATCACCCAGGGGCATATTCTTCTCGTACTTGGACTGGGGTGCATGGGTGTCAACAGGCAGGGAAACATCCGGTTGCCAGCCGGCAAGCATCATACCAACCTTGCCTGTAAGGCAATTTTTCCGTCAAGGAGGAAACACCATGTTTCTGAAGAAGCCCTTGTCCGCTTTGCTGGCGTCCGCTTTTGTCGCAACAGCCGTACAGGCGCGCGACTTCCGCTCGGCCGACGTGCGCCCGCCCGATTATCCGGCGGTTAGAGCCGTCGCTCCTCGCTTCTCCAGCTTTTCACTGTGGATTCCTGCGTTGCTTAAAGGCGCGCCCGTGTATTGACGCGCTCCGTGCGTAGGCGGCAGAGCCGGCATGACAACAGGTACGCGTTGACCGCGGACGACCACAACGTCTATCCCTCACTGAACATGCGGGGTGCAGGAAACAAAAACGGAGCCACACGGCTCCGTTTTATTTGCGGACACGCGCTTGCATTACGCGGATTTACCCAATCCGAGAACCCCGACACCACCCCATGGACAACCCCCAATGAGGGAATGAAGGATGGTGTGTGGTGCATAACGCGCGGGCGGCCGCATTACTCCTTGCCTGCCGCTTTCTGCAACGGCTTTTCACCGGTCACTTCGATCTCGACACGGCGGTTCGGCTCCAGGCAGGCAATCAATTCTTTGCGCGCCATTTTGCCGCCGCATTCGGTGACAGGCTGTTGCTCTCCCATGCCTTGCGCCGACATTTGCGCACCAGGAACGCCTCTGGCGGCCAGATAGCCGCGCACGGTTTCCGCGCGTTGCTGCGAAAGCCGCTGGTTGTAGGCATCGCTGCCGAGACGGTCGGTATGTCCGGTAATGGTAATCCTTGCAGAAGAATCAAGTGACTTCAGCTCCGTTGCCAGCTCGTCGAGCTGCTGGCGACCGGCCGGACGCATATCTTGTTCGGCAAACTTACCGAAGGGGAAGAGTGCGTCCGCCTTGAGGCGGATTCTGCGCGGTTCAGCCGATGCGGTGGCATCCTTTTGCTCGCTCAACCGATCGGCGCAGGATTCCGGCTTCCAGTAGAAATTCCGCCCTTTCATTGACGTGTCAAAAAGCACCTTGTACTGGCAGGTCGTGACGCCTTCCGCATCATGGAACTTGAATACGTAATCCCATTCACGCGCGCCGTGGGTTTCACGGAAATGCGGGACGCCGAGCAGATAGTACAGATCTTCCTTGGTCATGCCGGGCTTGATCAGGCGCAGGTTATCCAGGTTTGGAAAAATTCCGCGCTCCAGCGCCTCATTCTGCGTGATCTCCGGGAAAACAACCTGGGTGGCGTTCCCCTGCTCATCCAGCCCTTCGCTAATCGCGTAGGTGCACCCCGTCACCAGCAGTGCCAGCGAGCACGCCCATGGCGTCAATACACCGGGGCACCGCACCTGTTTCCGTTTCATTGCTTGCATATTCTGTTTCTCCATTGTTTTGCGTTGTCCCGACACTTACCACTGATAGCCCATACCAACGTTTGCGCCGACCGTGCCGTGATTGTGCGTGTTGACACTGCCTTTGAGCACCCAGCGGCCATTGTCGGAAATCGTCGATACGCCCAGCGCCAATGCTGTGCGCCCCTGATACGTCGCAGCGCCCATGGCAACCATGCTCTTACCCGGCACATAAGCCTGCGGCAGTCCGGCCGAAGCCATCGCGCTGGCAACCCCGCCCATAGCCTTATTATGGTTTGCGTCGATTTTGTTGGACAGGTTGTTGATTGTCGTGGAGATGCCGTTGTTGATTGCCATCGTAGTTTGATACAGCTGCGAACCGTTGATGGCGTCTGTACTGGTCGGGCTGACCTGACCAGCAGCCACATTCTGGATGCGACGCTCCTGACCAACGTCGCCGACAGTAACAACCCCGGTCGGCGTGCCGCCTGCGTAGTTATACGCCACCCCGTTGACGATGCCGACGTTGTAAGTCGTCATGCCCGCCGTCTGCGGTGTTGCAGCAGTCTGCGCCGCGGCGCCCGAACCCAGATGCACCGAATTGGCCGCCGTAGCCGTCACGTTGTTGCCCAGCACGAACGCATCATGCGACCCCGCGGCGATCGTGTTGTTATTACCGACGCTGTACGAATTGGCTGCGTTGATGATGGTGGGATCGCCGATCGCGCCGGAGTTTTCGCCCCTGACCACGTTGCCCGTACCGACGCTGATCGCACGGTTGGCTAACGCCTGCGCACCATCCCCCACGGCAATGGCCGACTCGCCACCTGAAACGGCCTCATTGCCGATAGCGATGCCATTGGCTTTGCGCACATGGGCGCGCCGCCCCATCGCCGTACCGTTGGTAGCCCCCGCATCAACAATGGCATTGACACCCTGCGCCGTCGAACCCAACGCACCCGCGCTCGAATCGTTCGTCGGCCCGAGGATCGGTGCCTCGCCGTTATCACGGGTATGCGAATACTTGGTGCCTTCCCGCTTGACCTGGTTGAGCGCTGCAATCACATTGGTATGTTGGGTCATCGTTTGCCCGGCCACGTCGTACACATTTAACGCTCTCGTACCGTCTGGATTGGTAAAGTTCTCACCAACAACGGCATTCAGCTGGCGTTTGTTGATAGCATCGGTGTCAGCCACACCATCAGCAACATTGGTGATTACATTGTTACCCATGTTGACCGTCGTACCTGCACCCACCGTCAGCCCGCCATTAGCCGTCACCGGGCCGCTGAAGGTCGGGTTATCCACCACATCCACTTTCAGCGTATTACCGGTCAACGTCACTTTGGTGTTGGAACCATTCACAACATCCACCGTGCCATTCGGCGCAATGTTGGAGGCTGTCCCGCCATTGGCTTTCAGGTTCCAGCCCGCACCCGCCGTGGTGTTGATGGCATTGAGCGCGTCCTGTACGCTGGTATGCGTCGTGCCGCCTACGTTCAGGCCCGCCGTTACCTTGCCTGTTGCCGGATCAAAGGAGGAAGTTCCGCCCAGCGCTGTGGCCGTGCTGCTGCCGGTGTTGTACAGCTGGCTGCCATTCACTGCTTGTTTGCTGGTCGCGCTCAGTTCAGCCGGCGCCACATTGTTGATGGTGACGCCACTGGTACTGCCAACGGGCCCAACCAAGGTGACTTGATTGGTCGGCGTGAACTGATCGGCATTGGGCGTGTTGCTGCCTGCAGCATGATTGGTGCTGGTGTACTGCAATGCGCCGGGCGCAGCCGATACGGTTACTTTGGAGTTACCGCTGGTTGCATCCTGCGTCACATCCACCTTGGTGCTACCGTTGCCCGCCACAAAATCAACCTTTTTGCCGGGCTTAACCGTACCAACAGCGGCAGGCGCGCCATTGCCAATATCCCAGCCCTTGTTGGCTACGGTACTGACATCATCAACGGCAGCTTTGAGCTGGTCTTCAGTTGCCGCACGACCGCTGGTGATGCTGGCCGGATTCCAAGTTTTGTTGGTCAAACCAGTCACAGTGCCGGCAGTGCCGTCAATCTTGACCGGGTGGCCACCAGTGGCCGGGCCTACGGTGATGCTGTCGGCCAGCTTGAAGCCCACTTGGTTGTCCGTTACGGTGGTGACGATGTTGCTGTCGCCAGCGTATTTAACGGTCTCGGTCAGCTTGACGGTGTCAGGCGTGCCGTTGTCAGCAGCAATCTTGAAGCCTTTTTCTTTCAAGTCGTGCAGCTGGCCGCCATTGACGGCTTCTTTGCTGTTGGCAGCAACCGTGCCGTCTGCTACGTTGTCCAGAGTCACC
>CALAIL010000005.1 GCA_937923255.1 uncultured Propionivibrio sp.
GATAAAGAAAGAAGGTAGGAAAGTCAGCGGGGCGCGCTGCCGCTCAGCGCAACGGCATTAAGAGGAGTTCCGTGGGTGAAAGTTGGCGCGCATGCTTTAGTAATTCTTGTTTTTTAGTTTCAGGACACCTGCCCGACAGCCCGTGTATTTAGGGCATTTCAGCGCACATGCCCTGTTTACGCGGGTTTCCGGGCGTCCCTTCTGAAACGCCCTGTTTACAAGGGCCTCTGGGCAGACGTTTTATGCTGATAAGGCGCGATGGAGCGACAGCAGCATGCCCGCCGTGGCGCCCCAGATAAAACGCCGGCCGTAGGGAATGGCAAAGAATCTGCGCAAATGGCCGTCACGCCGGACGACGAATTCACGATGGTTGGCGGCATCCATCAGAAACGCCAGCGGCGCCTCAAAGGTATCGGCAACTTCGAACGCATCGAGTGTCAGGGCGAAGGGCGGCGTGACGAAGGCGACGACGGGCGTCACCCGGTATCCCGTAATCGTGTGATAGTCGGGAAGATAGCCGATCACCTCGATATGCCGCGATGGCAGGCCGATTTCCTCGCGCGCTTCGCGCAATGCGGTCGCTGCTGGCGAATCATCTTCCGGCTCGGCGCGCCCGCCGGGAAAGCTGATCTGACTGGGATGATCACGCAAATGATCGGTGCGCTGCGTAAATAGAACCGCAAGCCCCGCTTCACGCAAAACCAGTGGAACGAGCACTGCGGCGGCAATCTCGCCATCTCCGGCACGGCCTTCATCGCCAAACGCCGTGGCCGCCACCGGCGCCGGCGAGAGCGCCCGCGCCAAGCGCTGGCGCTCAGCGGCAAATGCATTCTGTTCAGGCATTTTGGCCATCATGTACTTATGTACGTTATGCGCGTGCGGAAGACCGGCGCATTGCTAGTAATTCTTCCTGAGCGTCATGGTATCGCCATTGCGCTGCATTTCCATCCGGTTCAGAAAACTCATGCCGAGCAGCACCATCGGCATATCCTGCGAATGCACCGTAGCCTCGACATCGTTGAGTACGATGTCGCCGACCCGCACGCTATGCAGGCGCACGCGCGAAACTTCCGCGACGCCGTTGGCCGTTTGGGCAAACCCTTTTTCCCCCCGCGTCGGATCGACCCCCGCGCGGCGCGCATCGGATGCGCCCATGGCGACCGTCGACGCGCCGGTATCGACCAGGAAGCGCATACTCGCACCGTTGATACTGCCCGTCGTCAGGAAATGACCGCGCCCGTCCGCGGTCAGCACGGTCGTCGCCCGCCCGCCTGCCGTGGCGCGCACGGTAACGTTCTGCCCGATACGCAAGACCCGCTTTTTACCGTCGACCTCGATCGTTGCCGTATCACCGCCCGCCGCCAGTACCTTGACCCCATCGGCTGTTTTACCGCCTACGGCCACTGTGCGCGGGGCGCCGCCATTGATGGTCAGCAGCGCCTTGCCGGGGAAAATGCCGACCAGACCGACATCCGCCGCCGATGACGGCATGGCAAAAAAACCGCCGTACAGGCCGATTCCGCATACAAGGCACGCGCGCACGGCACGGAAAATATGACCGCGAAAACTCATGACTCCCCCTGAGTAGTGAAATTTACTTTTATTTCTTGTGCCGGACGACGACACACTGATAAACGCCTGCGAAAATACTCCGCTTTTCCCACACATAACGCTCAGGATGCTCGGCATAGTAACTGATTTCGTGATCCCACATCGCCTCTGCAAACGGCTCCAACAGGCGATTAACGACCTTGAGGATATAGCGAATCGGCTGCCATTTTGCCGGATTGGCGTAATCGACGAAAACCAGTTTGCCTCCCTCCGGCATTTGCCGCAGCATGTTATTCACAATCTCATGTTTTTTCTCATCTGGCACCTCGTGCAGCAGGAAAAAGCTGCAAATCAGATCATAGTGCTGCCCCTGGCCGTCAAACGACGCCGCATCGGCGCGCATTACTTTCGCCCACGGCGCATCGGCCAGTTTTTGCTTGGCATGCTCAATCTGTACCGGCGTAACATCGGTCAGGAAGAAAAGCCCCTGCGGGCCAACCTTTTCGGCAGCTCGCCGAACCAGGTCGCCATAAACGTGCGCCACCTGCCAGACGCGCATACCCGGTTCGATTTCGTTCAGATACATGCGCATCAAGCGCTGGTCATTGAAAAACAACAAGACGCGGACCACCCAATTGTGATCAAGCGCGCGCACCCATTTAGGATCAACATACGCCCAGTCATAGACTTCGACCATGTAGTCGGGAACGCCGTCGTAATACGGATCGACGGGCGCGGACGGCAAATTATCAGTCATGATTGCAATCTCGAAATACAAAATGTGCGGTCAAAATCGCGGGTAAAAACAGGACGATTCGGGCGCACAACACGGCAAAACCGGCACCGGGGATCCCGTAAACAAACAAAATACGATGCGCCGGGGAAGAAGTGATTATCCTTGCCGCTATCAACCAGGTCAAACACTTGCAGCAAAATTGCCGATTCCCGGAAAATTTTATGCCGCCGCGCCCGCTCTCTGCGTGTCCTCTGGAGTCCGCGTGGATTAGGCGTTTGCGGGCAGGCACCTCTGGAACCCTTATAAATAAAGGGATTCAGGGCATGGGTGCCGGAAAAACCCTGTTTACGCGGGGTTCAGGGCGTCCCCTCTGAAATGCCCTAAATACGCGGGCTTCAGGCCACCTCTTTTGGTAGATGCACCTGCGCTTCTGCCCACGTGTTTTTCCAATTCTCCCCTGTGGGGGAGAGGCACCGAAACCCGCGCGAATAAGGACTTCAAGTCAGGTGCCCTGAAACCGGTGTAGATAGGGCGTTTGCGGGCAGGCGCCTCTAAACCCCTTATAAATAAAGGGCTGGCGGGCAGGGCGCCCGGAGATGCCCTGTTTACGCGGGGTTCAAAGCCCCCCCTCTGAAACGCCCTAAATACGTGGGCTAGCGGGCAGGTGCCCTGAGACACTTTAAATATAGGAA
>CALAIL010000006.1 GCA_937923255.1 uncultured Propionivibrio sp.
ACGAGTAGTACGGCAAGGCGAGCCAACGCCGTATTTTGGCAAAGGAAGCCGCTATGCTCGACGTTGCCAAAGACAAGGCGGTAAGCCGCAGACAGTACGGGCAGTACGGCAAGGCGAGCCAACGCAGTATTTTGGCAAAGGAAGGCGCTATGGCTCGATGTTGCCAAAGACAAGGCAGTAAGCCGCAGACAGACCATTCAGTACGATAAGGCCAGGGCAACACAGCAACGCGGTATTTGGGCAAAGGACGCTGTTATTTCTGCGATCGGGATGCGCCGCAGACGGGACAATCGGGGTCGCGGCGCAAGGCACTCCGCGCAAAGCGCATGTCCCGCGCGTCGACGGAAAGCAGCTGACCGCACAGGCCGTGCGCAACGCCTGCCAGCAGCTTCAGCGCCTCCCCGGCTTGCATGGCGCCGATCATGCCAACCAGCGGAGCAAATACACCGCTCGTCGCGCAATGGAGCGTTTCCGCCTCGCTGTCTTCGGGAAAAACGCAGTGGTAACAGGGCGCATCGTCGGCACGGAAATCAAACACGGCAACCAGCCCCTGCATGCGAACGGCCGCGCCGGAAACGAGCGGCGTGCGCTGCGCGCGGCAGACGCGATTGACGGCGTAGCGCGTGGCAAAGTTGTCGCAGCAGTCGAGCACGACATCGACCTCGGCCACGAGCCTTGCCAGCCGCGCTTCGTCGGCACGCTCGGTGAGCGGGACGCATTCGACTTCCGGATTGATTTCGTGCAGCGTTGCCTGCGCCGAAGCCGTCTTGGGCTGTCCGACAGCGGCCGTGCGGTGAATGATCTGCCGTTGCAGGTTGCTGAAATCGACCGTGTCGTGATCGCATAGCATCAGCCGGCCGACGCCGCTGGCCGCCAGATACAGGGCAGCGGGCGAACCGAGGCCGCCCAGGCCAAGGATCAGCGCGCGGCTGTGCAGTAGCCTCTCCTGCCCCGCGATGCCGATTTCATCGAGCAGAATATGGCGGCTATAGCGCAAGCGTTGTTGGTCATTCATGCGCGCATCCCCGCGTTCATGCGCGCCCTTCCTCGTCATGCCCCGCCGCACCGAACAGCAGCTCTTTGACGCGAAACAGCGTATCGCGGGCGGCGGCGGCTTTTTCGAATTCGAGATTTCTGGCGTATTCGAGCATTTCCTTTTCCAGCCGTTTGCATTCGCGCGTCAGTTGTTTTTCGTTCATCGCCTCGTAGGGTTTTTGCCCCGGCTCGGCCGCCTTGAGCTGGCGCGCAGCATATTCGGCGTCATACACGCCATCGATGATGTCCTTGATCCGTTTCGAGACGCTGCGCGGCGTGATGCCGTGTTCGGCATTGAAGGCAAGCTGTTTGGCGCGCCGCCGTTCGGTTTCGTCGATGGCGCGCTGCATCGAGTCGGTCACCTGGTCGGCATAAAGAATCGCCGTACCGTTGAGGTGGCGCGCGGCGCGGCCGATGGTCTGGATCAGAGAGCGCTCGGAACGGAGGAATCCTTCCTTGTCGGCATCGAGAATCGCCACCAGGGAAACCTCCGGAATATCCAGCCCTTCGCGCAGGAGATTGATGCCGATCAGCACATCGAACTCGCCCAGACGCAGATCGCGGATGATTTCAACGCGCTCGACGGTATCGATGTCCGAATGCAGGTAACGCACGCGCACGCCGTTCTCACCCAGATAATCGGTCAGTTCCTCGGCCATGCGCTTGGTCAGCGTCGTCACCAGAACGCGCTCCTGACACGCGGCGCGCTGGCGGATTTCGCCGAGCAGGTCGTCCACTTGTGACATCGCCGGACGCACGCAGATTTGCGGATCGACCAAGCCAGTCGGCCGCACGACCTGTTCGACGACTTGCCCTTGATGCGCGCGTTCGTACTCGGCCGGTGTCGCCGACACAAAGATGCACTGGCGCATCAGACGTTCGAATTCTTCGAATTTCAACGGCCGGTTATCGAGCGCCGAGGGCAGGCGAAAACCATAATTGACTAGGTTTTCCTTGCGCGAGCGGTCGCCCTTGTACATGGCGCCTACCTGTGGAATGGCAACGTGCGATTCGTCGACGAACATCAGCGCATCGGCCGGCAAGTAGTCGATCAACGTCGGCGGCGGCTGGCCGGCGCGGCGGCCGGTCAAGTGGCGTGAATAGTTTTCGATGCCTTTGCAGAAGCCGATCTGGTCGAGCATTTCCAGATCGAAGCGCGTGCGCTGGTCGAGACGCTGCGCCTCGACCAGCCGGTTCTCGCGCGTGAAAAAGGCGCTACGCTCGCGCAGTTCCTCCTTGATCGCTTCAATGGCGCGCAGCACCGTCGCACGCGGAGTGACGTAGTGCGAGGAAGGGAAAACCGTAAAACGCGCCAGTTTCTGCTGCAAATGCCCGGTCAGCGGATCGAAAAATTGCAACCCGTCGATTTCATCGTCGAACAATGAGATACGCACGGCATGCTCGGCATGCTCGGCGGGGAAGACATCGATAATGTCGCCGCGCACGCGAAACGTACCGCGGTGGAAATCCATCTCGCTGCGGCTGTACTGCATTTCGGCCAGCCGCTTGACGATGTCGCGCTGCCCCATGCGGTCACCAACGCGCATGGTCAGGATCATGTTGTGATATTCGTCGCGGTCGCCGATGCCGTAGATGCAGGACACGGTAGCCACGATCACGCAATCGCGCCGCTCCAGCAGACTTTTGGTCGCCGACAGGCGCATCTGCTCGATGTGTTCATTGATGGCCGAGTCCTTTTCGATATACAGATCGCGCGCGGGTACGTAGGCTTCCGGCTGGTAGTAATCGTAGTAGGAGACGAAATACTCGACGGCATTTTCCGGGAAAAACTCGCGGAATTCGGCGTAAAGCTGCGCGGCCAATGTCTTGTTCGGCGCCAGCACCAGCGCAGGCCGCCCCGTACGGGCGATGACGTTGGCCATAGTGTAGGTTTTCCCGGAGCCGGTCACCCCCAGCAGGGTCTGAAAAGACAGGCCGTCTTCCAGCCCCTCGACCAGTGCGGCAATCGCCGAAGGCTGATCCCCCGCAGGCGGGAAAGGCTGGTGGAGCCGGAACGGACTGCCCGGAAAACTGATGAACGCCGGCGCCGGCTTGACCTCAGACGCCGGATCGGGCGCCGGATCGGATATCTGCTCCGCCGCCGCTGAACGCGCCGACGACAGCGCTGGTTGCTTGCGCCTGGACGAGGCTTTGGAAGCAGCCTTTCTGGAAGAATTTTTATCGGAATCTGTCATGCTAGAATTCTACGGGAAAGTCGTCGGAAAGGCTGCCGGAGATGGGAAAACGGCGGCCGCCACAAGCGGTCTGCCATCTTCCAGAATTTCTAGAATTTCCAGATGCAGATTCAATCCGCGGAATCCTCCGATAGATCGTTATCTCTTTAGTTCTCGATACCTATCTCTGTATCATTCCCGCATTGTCGTTTTTTCATCACTCTTATCACCCAACCTAGGAAAACATACCGAAATGACTGCCTCCATTTTTTCTGCGGTCGAAATGGCACCGCGCGACCCTATTCTTGGCCTTAACGAAGCTTTTGCCGCCGATGACCGCACGAACAAGGTCAATCTCGGCGTCGGCGTGTACTTTGACGAAAGCGGCAAAATTCCGCTGCTCGGCGCTGTCAAACAGGCGGAAAAAGCGCGCGTAGAAAGCTTGCCAACGCGCGGTTATCAGCCGATCGATGGCAACCCCGCTTATAACCGGGCCGTACAATACCTGCTGTTCGGCGAGGACTCACCGCTGTTGGCGGCAGGCCGCGTCATCACCGCCCAGGGGCTGGGCGGCACGGGAGCATTGAAGGTGGGCGCAGATTATCTGCGCCGTCTGTTGCCGTCGTCCAAGGTCTATATCAGCGACCCCAGCTGGGAAAATCACCGTGCCTTGTTTGAGGCCGCCGGTTTTTCCGTCGAAACCTACCCTTACTACGATGCCAAAACGCGTGGGGTGAATTTTGACGGCATGAAAGCCTGCCTGAATGCTTTGCCCGCCCACAGCATCATTATTCTGCATGCCTGCTGCCACAACCCGACCGGCGCAGACCTGACGCAATCGCAATGGCGTGAAATCATCGAGGTCATGAAGGCACGCGGCCTCGTGCCTTTCCTCGACATGGCCTATCAGGGTTTCGCCGATGGCATTGCCGAAGATGCATTGGCGCTTAACCTGTTTGCCGCATCGGGCATGCAATTTTTCGTTTCCAGCTCGTTTTCCAAATCATTCTCGCTGTATGGCGAGCGCGTCGGCGCGCTGTCGGTCGTCACGGCGTCGAAAGACGAGTCGGCACGCGTGCTCTCGCAGATCAAGCGCGTCATCCGCACCAACTATTCCAACCCGCCCACCCATGGCGGCAGCGTTGTTGCGGCCGTATTGTCGACGCCTGAACTGCGCGCCCAATGGGAAAGCGAGCTGACCGGCATGCGTGACCGTATCCGCGTCATGCGCCACAGTCTGGTCGAGAAGCTCAAGGCCAAAGGCGTAGCGCAGGATTTTTCCTTCATCGTCCAGCAGCGCGGCATGTTTTCCTACACCGGACTCTCAGCCGACCAGGTCGCGCGCCTGCAAAAAGAATTCGGCGTCTATGCCGTCAGCTCCGGGCGCATCTGCATCGCAGCGCTCAACACGCGTAATATCGATTACGTCGTCGATGCCGTTGCGGCAGTGCTGTAACACGCTGCCGCACTGCGGCCTTCGCGCCCGCTCGATGTTTTAGCGTTTTAGAACTGGGCGGGCCGTACTGACGGCAGCAGGATATTGTCACTGTTATCACGGGATGCCGATGAGCTGCCGGCATCCCGTGCTTTTGTCTGTGCGCCCGCCTGAGTAGCCTGGGTAGCCGAAGAGTCACTGGCGCCAGCGCCCAGAGTGGGCGGAGCAACCACGGTGGCATTCCGTTGCGGTCTGACTGCACGCGCCGTCGGAGATTGGAGCGTTCCGCCCAGAACAATGGGCACCCGCACCTGATTGACGGAGCCGTGCATCTGCAAGTCCATCCGGCCGTTGAGCGTCTGGTCGGCGGTCACTTCGGCGCTCCCCACCGAGGACATCAGCCCCGATTCCACTTTCAGATCGTAGAAGCGTAACCGGGAAGACATGAGCCGCATCTTGCCGGAAAACTGTTCAAAACTCATCATCCCGCCTTGAACGGGCATCTCGGAAATGCGGCGCGCCGCTTCGGCCAGATCGATGCCAGTCAGGCTGCCCCGCTGCATTAGAAAACTGCCCTCTACCGTCAAAGCAGGCAGAATCCCGTTCCATTCATTGGCGGTACCAGAGAAACGGGCTTTACCTTCCAGATCACCGGCAAGCAGGTTCTCCACTCCTAGGGCAGTGCTCAATTTTCCGGAATCTACATGATCGAAAGTCAAATCACCTTCAACAGCAACAGTTTCTTCCAGACGGGCTTTCACCTGTCCTATGATGGCACCATCAAACAGGCGAAAATCAAAGGCGGAGACGTTCATCTCGCCATTTTCCCAGACACCTTTTACGCTGATCGAGTTGAAATCCACGGGCGCCAGCGCCGGAATACGTATTGCCCTACCCTCAGCCTCAAAATTGATGCGTTGTCCGTCAGGCGTCAGCACCAGCTTGAGTTTGCGTTTATCTGTCTGCAAATTCAGTGCGCTCAGACCGGCCGTTTCGGACAATTCCGCCAATCCTTGCAAAGGGCCAATGGATAATTTAGGAATATCCAATGCAAGCTGTTCAAAATACAGGCCGGCGACACGGAATTCCGAGTGGTTTCCATTGATCTGCTGCAACATGGCCGGCAATGCGGCGAACACCTCCGGCGTAAGCACGATACCGCTTACAAAAACACGCCGCAGATCCTTGCGCGGTGCAAACAGCGTCCGGACATCCGGTTCCAGCCAGATCTTGGCTATATGAATGGGTTGATCCATTTCACTGCCGTTTCCCTCATTGGTTTCATTCGCACCGCTCATCGCCTTCTTGTTGTCCGGCGCATCAATGACGACATCTGCCAGCAAAATACCCAGGTGCGGATAAACCGATGCGCTCAGTCGGCCTATTTTGACGGGACGCCCCAGGCTATTCGACGCGGCCGCTTCGATGCTTGCCACATACATAGTTAAAGGCGGAAAAGCCACAAATACAGCCGCACTCAGGAAGATGAGCAACACCAAGGTAATCAGTGTTTTCATACCAGAGGATCTCCGCGCCGGATAGATCAACCTGCCCGGCCGGCCAATCTGATAACGTGAGGGAGTCTCTCGATGATGCGGCGCATACGGACGCGGCGTGGTTTGCTCTTGATTCTGTGCCGCCAGACGGCGGTTGCGCCAACCCCACCAACGCCCAGAAAGCGAGGTAAGCTTTCCGATGATCGTTTTTATGGTGGATCGTGCATTTACAGCGTTCTGCGTTTTTGTATCAGCAGGCGTCACAACCAAATCCGTACGACCTTGCACAGGGCTTTCTGCATCGGTCATTGCGGCATCTGCGGTATCCTCTGCCGCAAAATCAACGTGCTCGGAAAACTCACCGATTTCGGCCGTTTGTGAAGGATCGACAACCTCCATCAAGATCGGCAAGCCATCCACATTCCCGACATCATCATTATCGTTGACGGTTGAGGCCATTTTGCTCGGCGATGCCCGGTTTCCTCCCGCCTGGGGTTTTGTATATGCCCAATCGAAATCCGACTCAGTCGCGCCTTCCACACCAAATAACTCAATGGTTTCAACCGACATTTTTTCGGCATCATCAGCCTCGTCGGATTTGACACGCACAGCCGGGGTTCTCGTCGCACCTGCAACCGCACCTGTGTCGGCGCCAATACGCGCATTTGCCGGAACGGCAATACTATCTCCCGCCTTGGTCCTACACCGCACGATATACCCGCGATCCTCAAGGTCTGCCAACGCCATCTTGACAAAGTCAAGACTGGACATTTTTTCGCCGAGATCGGCAACGGTCAATTTCCCATCGACAAGAATGAGCACCGTCCGGAAGGCACGCGGCAATCTTCCGCCTTCCCCGCCATTTTTATCCGGCGAAGTGAGGACTTCTTCTCCTGCTGCTGTTTTAACAAAGACAAGTTCTAAATTCATCGTTAAACATGTTGACGCTAAAAAGATAAGTATCTACAATGCGCTCCTCGTTGATCCTCGATAGCTCAGTCGGTAGAGCGCCGGACTGTTAATCCGTAGGTCCCTGGTTCGAGCCCAGGTCGAGGAGCCAGAAACACTTGGGGTTGCGAAGAAGTCATTTTTCGCAACCCCTTTTCATTTTTACGGAAAATCATCTAAAACCTTCCTGACATTTCTGCCCTTTTCCGGCACGATCAATCGTCATTCCGGCATCATGATAGCGGGATTTTTCCGACAAGAAAACCAATTATTACTCAGCGTACCCCTAAAATATTCAGAAAATTGCTCATTTTCATCTCTGCGAGGAAAGTTATGACACCAACGATGTTGAAAGGACTGCGACGCCTGTTTTTCTTTACCGTTCCCGAAGCAGCGCGCTTTATCACAACCAGTCATGATGCGCCGCAAGGCACTTCCGAGCAGCGTTGGCAGGAATGGGAAAATGGGGAAAGTCCGATTCCAGAAAGCCTCATCAGCCGGATGAAAGAGCTCAATGAATGGCGGTCTCTGGCGCTCGATGCTACGGCTGACAATATTCGCATCCAGATGCGGGAAAAAGGCGGAGCACCGAAAGCGATTTTTGTCATCTGGTACGACACACTCGACGACTGGATGACGCTGCCCAAGCGTGACCCTGTGATGTGGCGTTTACAGCAGTCTGTTTGCGCTGCCTTGCTCGGCATGTTCGATACCGTCAGGCTGGTGCGTTTCGATATGACCAATTACCAGAACTGGCTATCTGGCCGCGAAGATACCGAAGCATTGCGCGCTGAGTGGGCATCTACACAGCAATAGCCGTATCCGACCTTAAGAAGGCGAAGTATGTTCTGCGTCATGTTCATCCGCGATGCGCGTAGCCTCGCCTTCAATAATATCGCCATCGTCGACTCTACTTTTTGCAAATCGCCCGGGGATGTTGGTATGTACGCCATTTCTTCCCCGCCCATCCGGCGAGCGGCGCTGTTTGTGTTTTCTCCACCAAAAACCAGCCCATGCGCCAAAGCCAACGACCGCCGCGACTGTCAGCAGGAATAGGGAAAAAATCACGGCGGCAACCATGGACAACACACCGGTAATGTATGTCACCAGCCGGGCAAGCGGATCTTTAAACGTTCTTTGTTCAAAGGGCATAATCATCACCGACGCCCGTGCCGGACATTGCCATATCAATGGCCTTTCGGGTCAGATGCCCGGCAAACAGGCTAATAAAGTCGTATTCAAAACAGCGCAAATAGGTGCCGCGGCGCAAACCGATCCGCGTGATATTTGAGCCAAACAGATGCGCAGCATCCATGGCGCACAAACCTACATCACGCTCAGCATCGTGAGCGATATCGGCAATGATGCCAAGCCCCAGCCCTAATTCAACATAGGTTTTGATCACATCCGTGTCGATCGCCGCCAGTACAATGTTCGGCGTAAGCTGCGCCCGTTCGAACGCCTGATCGACGCGGGTGCGCGCGGAAAATACCGTATCGTAAGTAATCAACGGCCATTTTGTCAGTACGGATAGTGTCAGATTTTTTTCCGCAAGCACCGGATGCCCATCTGGAGCGATAAGGCAAAGTCCCCATTGGTAACTGGGCAGAACGACAAGTTCAGGATACTGATCAAGTTCGGTAGCAATCGCCAGATCCGCCTTTCCTTGTAAAGTCCATTCGGCAATCTGCGCGGGATTGCCCTGGTGCAGGGTCAATCGAACCTTCGGATAGCGCCCAACAAACTCCTTGACAATGCGCGGCAAAGCATAGCGCGCCTGGGTATGCGTTGTTGCAATCGCCAGTCGGCCTGATTTGCCGCTGGCGTATTCTTCACCAACACGTTTGATATTCTCCGTCTCGCGCAAAAGCCGCTGTGCAATTTCGAGCACGCGTTTTCCTGGCTCGGTAATAGCCGTCAGCCGTTTACCGCTACGCTCAAAAATAATGATACCCAGCTCGTCTTCCAGTAATTTGATCTGCTTGGATACGCCGGGTTGCGAGGTATATAAAACTTCCGCCGCTTCTGAAATATTCAGATTGGAACGCGCAACTTCAACCAGATAGCGAAGTTGTTGCAGCTTCATGAAAAACCCTGTCCGTTAAGAGCGCGGCGATTTTCCGCATTATTGCCAGCGCAGCATTGCGTAATTCTTTTTACCACGGCGCAGGAGGGTAAAGCGACCAAAACGGCGGTCGGTTTCGGCAAAACGGTAATCAATGGCGTCTATTTTGACTCCATTCACCTGGACACTGCCGCTTTGCAGAAAGCCGCGCGCCTCACTCTTCGATTTGGTCAACCCCGCCGCCGCCAGTGCATCAACCAGACCATCTACCGACTTTTCCAATGTCAGTCCCGGCACACCATCCTGCGCCAACTGTTCGAAATCCGATTCGGTCAGTGCGTCGAGATCGCCGGAAAACAGACTCTTCGAAATACGCTGTGCCGCTTGTAGCGCCGCCTGTCCGTGCACCAGTTCGGTCACCTGCTCGGCCAGGATGCGCTGCGCTTCCGGCTTCTTCCCGCCCGCATTATCGGCCGCTTCAATGGCGTCGATTTCCTCGATAGACAGAAAAGTGAAATAGCGCATGAATTTATAGACATCTGCATCGGCTGTATTGATCCAGAATTGATAAAAAGCATAGGGCGAAGTTTTTTTTGCATCCAGCCAAATGGCGCCCGATTCTGTCTTGCCGAATTTGGTTCCGTCGGATTTCGTCACTAGCGGGAGCGTCAGACCATACACCTGCTTCTGATTCAGCCGCCGTGTCAGATCGGCACCGGCGGTAATGTTGCCCCATTGGTCTGAACCACCAATCTGCAATACACAATCATAACGCCGGTTCAGCTCGACAAAATCATAGCCTTGCAACAGGCTATAGGAAAATTCCGTATAGGAAATACCCTGCTCGTCGCGATTGATGCGTTGCTGCACCGACTCTTTCTTGATCATTGCATTGACCGAGAAATGTTTACCGATATCACGCAGAAAATCGAGTGCGCCCATGCCGCCAAACCAGTCATAGTTATTGGCCATGATTGCTGCATTGACGCCATCAAAATTCAGAAACGGTGCGACTTGGGCACGAATATTCACAACCCAGCCCGCGATAATTTCGGGGGTATTAAGTTTGCGTTCAGTCGCCTTGAAGCTGGGGTCACCGATCATACCCGTTGCGCCGCCAACCAGCGCAATTGGCTTATGTCCGGCCTGCTGAAAGCGTTTGAGCACCAATACGGGCACCAGATGCCCAAGATGTAGACTATCCGCCGTCGGATCAAAACCACAATACAGTGTCACCGATGAGCTTGCCAGTAAGGCATCAAGCCCGCGCGCATCGGTCAACTGAGCGATCAGGCCGCGATCATGTAAATCCTGGATCAGGGCGGACTGGAACATCAGACTTTCTCCACAAGATAAAAACCGGTGGATTCTAGCACGCTGCTCAGGGCAATCACCGCATTCTGAAGAACGAGATTCATTCCAGAAATAGAGCGATATACGAAGCCTCGGGCGAAATCACAAGCAGTATCTGGCTACCAGTCCGAGCGCATAATTTTTTCTGCCCAAAAGAGCGCAGCAATCGTTTTACCGTCTGTGATCTCGCCATGACGCACTGCCTCTAGCGCCGCATCCAGGCTTAATGTTAGCAATTCGACAAACTCACCCTGATCGAGCCGCTGCCCTTCGGGGGTCCGCTGCAAACCACGCGCAGAAAAAATCTCAATTCGCTCGTCAGAATAACCAATGCAGGGATGTAATACACCTAGATGTCGCCAGTCGTTCGCCGTATAGCCCGTTTCTTCCAGCAGCTCACGTTGGCTGGTCATCAGAACATCTTCATCCGCTTCAATTTTTCCCGCCGGGAATTCAAGAAAAACACGTCGCAGGGGATAACGGAACTGCCGTTCAAAAACCAGCTCGCCATTATCGAGAATGGGAACAACGACGACCGCTCCCTGATGCCGAATGTATTCGCGCGTCGCCTCGCGACCATCGGGCTGGCGTACACGATCCACGCGCACATCAAGCAGGTGGCCGTGATACGCCTGGGTGCTTTCTAGTTCGACTTCTATGAGATGCTTCTCGTCAGCGCGAGATACCAGATGATTATTCATAACCCCTAAAACATCCTAATAAATAGGGAAAAACACATCGACAAGAAATAGAAATACAAGACAGCAATTAATCACTGGACACAACAATCCCGATACTGCTCCTTGTCGCGCAATCTGTGCTTTTTGGCCTACCGCTTTGTAAAAAACCAATTTCACCAGCGAATATAATTAATTCTATTGCCGTGAAACGGTTTTCTTAGACGAATTACTTTTTTGGGGCGAGCGTTTTTTTGTTTTTGTTCAAATAAGGAAATAAGCGCGCCTAACCGACCTTTTCTTTTTATTTGGTGCCGACGATGAGACTCGAACTCATACGACCGAAGTCACTACCCCCTCAAGATAGCGTGTCTACCAATTTCACCACGTCGGCACACCCAAACAACAGGCAACGGTACTGCGAGAGAGATCCGTCACCTTAAAAAATAAGCTGTTACTTTGGAATATCTTTGGCCTTTGAAGCAGAATCCGCAGGAGCCGGAACTTCTTCCCCCGCTGCGGGAGCAGTCACAGCTTCTGGGGCGGATTTTACCGCATCCTCCATCACACTACCAGTTGTCTTTGGCGTATTTGAGGCAAAATACGCCAGAGACAGACTCGTCAAGAAGAACACGACGGCAAGCACTGCCGTCGTACGGCTAAGAAAGTTGGCTGAACCGGCGGCACCGAACAGGCTACCCGAAGCGCCACTACCAAAAGTCGCGCCCATATCCGCACCTTTGCCGTGTTGTACCAGCACCAGCCCAACGATCCCGACTGCTGCCAAAACGTGCAGCGTCAGCGCTAACGAAAAAAGAAACTCCATAAATAATCCTTGCCTTATTAAGCCGGGGTCGCAGCTTGGCAAATTGCCAGAAAATCACTCGCCACCAGCGAAGCACCACCGATCAACCCACCATCGATATCGGGCATGCCGAATAGCTCTGCGGCATTCGACGGCTTAACGCTCCCACCATAAAGAATCTGCAAACCTTCAGCAACCTTGACATCAGCACGCGCCACCTGCGCCCGAATAGCGGCATGGACTTCCTGCGCTTGCGCACTACTGGCTGTTTTACCGGTACCAATTGCCCAGACAGGCTCATATGCGACAACAGCCTTGGAAAAAGCCGCAATACCGGCACGATCAATCGCAGCGGCGACCTGCTTTGCGACGACCTCCCCCGTCTTTCCGGTTTCACGTTCAGCCAGCGTTTCGCCAACGCACAATATCGGCTGTAAACCGCCCGCCAGCGCCACGGCAAACTTCTCGGCAACCAACGCATTATTTTCACCATACAGCGTACGCCGTTCCGAATGCCCGACCAGCACATAGCGGCAGGCAAAATCACGCAGCATTGATGCGGCAACTTCACCAGTAAATGCACCAGAATCCTTTTCACTCAGATTCTGTGCCCCCCACGCCAGGGACGTTTTAGCCAGCAACGCCTGCGCCTGCGCCAGGTAGGGAAACGGCACGCAGACAGCAACAGCAACGCCACACGCATCCGTAATACCTGCCGATAGTTCCTTGAGAAGCGACTGGTTGGCCTGCAAACTGCCGTTCATTTTCCAGTTACCTACAACCAATTTTTGACGCATGGCACACCTGTCGAAAAAATGCGATTTTATCAATGCCCTGCAGTTCCGGTCAATGTAACACCATTGGAAATACCATTTCAGCTTGCGGACTTACGGCATCATATGCAGTTCCATCGCGCATTTGCCGGCGTTCTGCTTTTTTCAGACGATTCGTAACCCAATCGTGCCTTGCGCTCATTTTGATGATCGTCCCCCGCGCGGCGGCAAGGTTCTGATTTTCGGTTTTTTGGTTGGATTCCCGTACCGCTTATCGCCTGTTCCTGCCGGTTGAAAATTCGGCACCAGATGCCGCTTGCCATTGCCAATCAGATCAGCACGCCCCATTTGTTTCAGCGTCTCGCGCAACAACGGCCAATTATCAGGATCGTGATAACGCAAGAAAGCCTTATGCAGACGGCGCTGGCGCGCACCGCGTACAGTGCTGACCCGTGGCGCATCACGCGTTACCTTTTTCAGCGGATTACGTCCGCTGCGGAACATCGTCGTCGCCAGCGCCATGGGCGTCGGCAGGAAAGTTTGCACCTGATCGAGTCGGAAACCGTTCCGTTTGAGCCAGAGGGCCAGATTGAGCATATCCTCATCGCCCGTCCCCGGATGCGCCGCGATAAAGTAAGGAATCAGGTATTGTTCCTTGCCCGCATCCCGCGATGCCTTATCGAAAAGCCGTTTGAATTGATCATACGCACCGATACCCGGCTTCATCATGTACGCAAGCGGGCCCGGCTCGGTGTGTTCCGGTGCGATTTTCAGATAACCGCCGACATGATACGCCACCAGCTCTCTGATGTACTCCGGCGAACGCACGGCCAAATCGTAGCGCAACCCGGAACTGATCAGAATGCGCTTGATGCCTGGCACAGCGCGCGCCTTGCGATATAAATCGATCAGCGGCGCATGGTCGGTGATGAGATTGTGGCAAATATCAGGAAAAACGCACGACAGCCGCCGACAGGCCGACTCGATGTGCTTATCCCGGCAAGCCATGCGGTACATGTTGGCTGTCGGCCCGCCGAGATCGGAAATAATGCCGGTAAAGCCCGGCGTTTTGTCGCGGATATCCTCGATCTCCCGTAATACAGAAGCTTCCGAGCGGCTCTGGATGATGCGCCCTTCATGCTCGGTAATCGAACAGAACGTGCAACCGCCGAAGCAGCCGCGCATGATATTGATCGAAAAACGGATCATCTCGTAGGCGGGAATTCTGGCCTGCCCGTAAGCAGGATGCGGTTCGCGCTGGAAAGGCAGGTCGTAGACGCCATCCATTTCCGCCGTCGTCAGCGGTATCGGCGGCGGATTGAGCCAGACATCGCGCGCACCATGCGCCTGAACCAAAGCACGCGCGTTACCGGGATTCGATTCCAGATGCAAGGTACGCGAAGCATGTGCGTACAGCACCGGGTCATCGCGCACCTGTTCATAGGAGGGCAGACGAATCACGGTACGCGAACGTGCAGCAATATGCCCGGCATTTTCTGCCTTCCCGGACTCCACGGCGGATTTACTGCCACGATCCTGGCGGCGCGCCTGACGATCTTGCGTATAAAAAATCAGCGGTTGTGCCGCCGCTTTTTTCACAGATGCTTTTTCCGCTTTTTCATATGGCACGGAGCTTTCTGCCGTTTTGGCCATTGCCGGGCAATCCTGGCGCACCGTCTCGCCATAAGGATTGGCGGGGCGGTCAAGCCGTCCCGGCGTATCGACACGGGTTGAATCGATTTCCGTCCAATCATCTGCCGGCAACCAGCCCCGCGCCGTCATGAAAGCCGTACCGCGCAGGTCACGGATGGCAGCAATCGGCTCACCCATCGCCAGGCGATGCGCCAGCGCGACCATGGCACGCTCGGCATTGCCATAGATCAACAGATCGGCCTTTGCATCCGGCAGCACTGAACGCCGCACGGTATCCGACCAGTAGTCGTAATGGGCGACGCGGCGCAGGCTGGCTTCAATCGCCCCGATCACGACATTTGCCTCCGGATACGCCTCCCGGCAGCGCTGCGCATAGACGATCACAGCGCGGTCTGGGCGGCGATTCGGCGCGCCATCCGGCGTATAGGCGTCATCGGAGCGAAACTTGCGGTCAGCCGTATAACGGTTGACCATCGAATCCATGTTGCCGGCCGATACGCCGAAAAAGAGATTCGGCCGGCCAAGCACGCGGAAAGGCTCGGCCGAATGCCAGTCAGGCTGGGCAATGATGCCCACGCGGAAGCCCTGCGCTTCGAGCAAGCGCCCGATCAGCGCCGTACTGAAGCTCGGATGGTCAATATAGGCATCGCCGGAAACGATGATCACATCACAGGAATCCCAACCCAGCACCTCCATTTCTTCACGTGACATCGGCAAAAACGGCGCAATGCCGAAACGCTTCGCCCAATACGGGCGGTAGGAAAAAAGCGGCTTGGGTAACGCTCCGTTCGGCATCTTCGGCTTCATAAACTTGTATATGCCGGCCCGTCGCCGCCTTGCGGCGGCGTCCATTTAATATTTTGCAGCGGGTCCTTGATATCGCAGGTTCTGCAATGCAGGCAATTCTGCGCATCAATCTGTAAACGCGGCGTGCGCTCCGGCCCCTCGTGCAGAACCCTATACACGCCGGCCGGGCAGTAACGCTGCTCCGGGGCATCGTACTTGGCGAGATTGACGGAAACCGGCAAACGCTCATTCTTAAGATGCAAATGAACGGGCTGATCTTTTCCATAACGCAGATTTGCCAGGAACACGGACGACGGCCGGTCGAACGTCAATACACCATCCGCCGGCGGATAGACAATCGGCGAGAAAGCAGCCGCAGGACGCAAAGCGGCATGATCCGGCACTCTGACACGCAACGTCCACGGCACATTGCCGGCAAACAGTTTCTGCTCGGCGGCGAACAGTGCGCTGCCGAAATACAGTCCCGCTTTCGTCAACCAGGGCTTAAAGTTGCGTGTCGCCCACAGTTCATCGTGCAGCCAACTGCGGCAAAATGCCTGCGGATACGCGCTCAGCACATCGCCCGCGCGGCCTGCCCTCAGCGCCGCAAAACAGGCGTCCGCCGCCAGCATGCCGGACAACATGGCGCCATGCACGCCCTTACCGCGCGCCGCATTGAGAAAACCAGCCGCATCGCCGACCAGCGCACCACCGGGGAATACCAGCCGAGGCATGGCCTGCAGCCCGCCGGATGGAACGCTGTTGGCCCCATAGGCAATGCGCCGGCCCCCGTGTAAACAGGCGCGGATACGCGGATGTGTCTTAAAGCGCTGAAATTCCTCAAAAGGGGATAGATAAGGATTGGCGTACCCCAGCCCGACGACAAACCCGACAGCAACCCGCCGATCTTGCTGGTGATACAAAAAACCGCCGCCATAGGTATCCGGCTTCAGCGGCCAACCGCAGGTATGCAGGACACGGCCCGGAGCGTGATTTTCCGGCCGCACTTCCCAGACTTCCTTGAACCCCAGTCCATATGTTTGTGGCGCGGCACCCTCATCTAGGCGATACTGCTCAATCAGTCGCTTTCCGAGATACGCGCGACACCCTTCGGCAAACAGCGTGTATTTGCCGCGCAGCGCCATTCCCGGCTGAAAGTCCGGACCCGGCGAACCGTCTCGGAGACGCCCGAAATCCCCAGTAATCACGCCATTGACGACGCGTTCGCCATCCACGGTATCTCCCAGAAGAATTTCTCTTGCCGCAAAGCCGGGGAAAATCTCGACCCCCAAGGTCTCGGCCTGCTGCGCCAACCAGCGGCATAGATCACCAAGCGAGACGAGGTAATTGTCGGCCTGACAGAAACAGGCAGGCAACAGGCCATGCGGTATCTGGATGCTGCCGCGCTCGGATAGCCAGAAAAACGCCTCTTCCGATACGGCGAGTTTGAGCGGCGAATCCTGTTCCCGCCAATCAGGCAGCAATTCATCCAATGCGCGCGGATCGACGATGGCGCCGGAAAGCGTGTGTCCGCCAATTTCGGCGGCTTTTTCAATCAAGCAAACGCTGATTTCCCGCCCGTTCGCCTGCGCTTGCCGTTTAAGGCGAATCGCCGCCGATAATCCCGCCGGACCGCCGCCCACGATGACGACATCAAATTTGACGCTCTCACGACCCATGACATCACGCTTTTTTACTCATTGCAGCCAGCGCTCGCGTCAGCGCCGGCACGGCATCGAAGAGATCGGCAACCAGCCCATAATCGGCGACTTTGAAAATCGGCGCTTCCGGATCTTTGTCGATTGCAACGATGACTCGCGCCTCCTTAACGCCGGCCAGATGCTGAATTGCGCCCGAAATTCCCACGGCAATGTAAAGCTCCGGGGCAATGATTCGCCCTGTCTGGCCAATCTGTAGCGCATTGGCGGCATATCCCGCGCTGACCGCGCCATAGCTGGCGCCCAGCGCCGCCCCCAGCTGCTCGGCCAACGGCGTCAGCAGCATCGTAAAGTTCTCGGCGCTCCCCAGACCACGGCCGCCCGCGACGACGATACGCGCGGCATCCAGGGATGGCGAGGTTTTTCCGCCCTCTATGTTCATCGTACACCGGCGTTCAAGCAGCACCGCCGCTGCGGCAACCGCCGGCAAGGTTGCGGGGGCAGGCGCAACGACTGTCATTGCGGCCTGGCCGCACTGCTCATCCCGGCTGCCACGCCTGCTATCCCCATTCGTTTCCGCATCATCGCTTGCCGTTGCCAAGCTCGCCGCCCGAAGCGTCAGAATTTTTACCGGATCGCCGCTGCGCACCGTCAACAGCGCATTACCCGCATACACGGGCCGAACAAAGGTGTCGGGCGATGCAATACGCACGACGCCAGTGATCGGCTCGACCCCCAGCAAGGCGCCGAGGCGCGACAGTACATTGCGGAAATATCCTGAATCCGCCGCCAAAATATGCGTATAACCGCCTGCATGCGCCAGGATCAACGCTGCCGTATCTTCCGCTCTCGGAGCAGCCTCATTGGCAGAGGCATATGCAGTTTCGGCAATCTTCACCAGCGAAACGCCCGGCAACGCCGCCACTGCGCGGGCGGCCAAGGCCGAAGCAGCATCACTGCCATCATTGATCAGCACATGCACTTCGCCGCCCAATTGTCGGGCGGCTGACACGATTGGAGGCACCGTCTTGCTGAGGCCGTCCCCGGTATTTTCCGCAATGACCAGTACACGAATCCCGGAAGAAATACCAGAAACGACGGGGGCAAAAGGGCTGGGAGACATGGAAGGCCTATCAGAGCACTTGCGCTTCATCGCGCAGACATCTAATCAACTCGCAAACATCGGCGACGCGAACGCCCGCTCGGCGTGGCGGTGGTGCGCTTATCGATACCTGCGCCAGCCGCGAGCCAACATCAATGCCCAATGCCTCCGGCCTCAGCGTATCCAAAGGTTTTTTCTTCGCTTTCATCAGATTGGGCAACGTCACGTAGCGCGGCGTATTCAGCCCCAATTCAACGGTTAATAGCGCCGGAAGCCGCAGCTGCCAGGCTTCGCATCCATCGTCGGTTTCGCATGTCGCCAAAACCCGCCCTTCAGAAACATTTAGATGGGAAACGCGCGTCGCCAGCGGCCAGTCAAGCGAGGCGGCAAGCATCGTACCTGTCTGACCGGCATCGCTATCGATCGCCTGTTTGCCGCAGATAACAAGATTCGGCAATTCTTGCCGGCACAGCGCTACCAGCACTCTGGCCACAGCCAGCGGCTGAAGCTCGATACCGGTTTCAATGAGAATGGCGCGGTCAGCCCCCATCGCCAGAGCAGTGCGCAGCGTTTCTGCGCAGGCGGATACACCACAGGAGACGGCAATGATCTCATTTGCCGCCCCGCTTTCCTTGAGGCGAACGGCGGCCTCAACGGCAATTTCATCAAACGGATTCATGCTCATCCTGACACCCGCTGTCTCTACGCCCGTGCCATCGCCCTTGATGCGGATCGCCACACAGGGGTCAATAACCCGTTTGACGGGCACCAAGATTTTCCCGATTTCAGGCCGCTGCATGGATTTCATTGCCTCGGCAAATCAAATGCTTGTCTGGCGCGATTGCACGGGACCAGCGGAAATTCGACAGGATGGATGGGGGGATTAGCAAAAACACACGCAAAACACACAGGGAATGCGATATAAAGAAGAAGCAAAGAAAAAGCCAATCCCAAAGGATTGGCCCAAACACTTCGTTGGGGCGATGTAGCGGGATCGAACCGCTGACCCACGGAATCACAATCCGTTGCTCTACCAACTGAGCTAACATCGCCATCGTATCTATTTCTGGCGCGCCCGGCGAGACTCGAACTCACAACCCCCGGCTTAGAAGGCCGGTGCTCTATCCGGTTGAGCTACGGGCGCCAGGTGCCGATGAATACGTATCCCTCGGGACATATCACAAGCCTTCGGCGAGGACTTGCCATTCTATTCTGGTCGGGGCGGTGGGATTCGAACTCACGACCCTCTGCTCCCAAAGCAGATGCGCTACCAGGCTGCGCTACGCCCCGAAGAAGCGCGCATTTTACCGATAGCATTGATTCTGGTCAATCCTGGAGCAAAAAAGCACACGACCCAGAGAAAAAGGCAAGTCAAACCAGTGACACATTTTTTCGCTCATCAGCTGACTAGAAAAAAGTGGAGAGAGCAGTTATTGTACACTTTTGATTTGGCTGCTATCTGAATATCGCCTGCTCAGCTAGTTGCAGCACGCGCTGTTTTTTGATATGAAGCCGATTTTCCACCACGATTGCTTGACTTTCAGACATGCCAGAACGATCGCGCTCGAAAGAGAAAAACATTCCTCCTTATGTCCCTAAAAAGGGAGAGGAATACATGAATCCACGCCAGCTCGCCCATTTCCGGAATATTCTGGAATCACTCAAGGCTGGCCTGATGAAGGATATTGAGCGAACGGTGCAAACCATGCAGGACGAAGCAACCGTTTTCGCCGATCCCAACGATCGTGCCAGCCAGGAAACCGATATCGCCATCGAGCTGCGTAACCGTGATCGCGAACGTAAGCTGATAAAGAAAATCGACGACACGATCGCCATGATCAATAGCGGTGATTATGGTTATTGCAGTGCTTGCGGTGTTGAAATCGGCATCAAGCGCCTGGAAGCACGCCCGACGGCCTCGCTGTGCATCGACTGCAAAACCCTCGAGGAAGTGCGCGAAAAGCAAGTCGCCAAGTAACACGGCCGTGGGTTGCGGGCTGTAGGCTGTATTTTTTTCCTGCACCGCTCGCCGAAACTTACCAAGAAAAAAGCCACCCGGAACAGGGTGGCTTTTTCGTCTTCAGGCAAAATTTAGTACTGAACTACTGGGAACCCCCTGCCGCGCCGCTATCCTCCGCGGTGATCGCTTTCATCGACAGGCGAATACGCCCTTTTTCATCCGCCTCAAGCACTTTGACGCGAACCTTCTGGCCATCCTTGAGGTAGTCTGAAACCGCATTGACGCGCTCGTTGGCAATTTGCGAGATATGCAGCAGACCGTCACGCCCTGGCAAAATGCTGACGATAGCGCCGAAATCCAGCAGCTTGAGCACGGTGCCCTCGTAAATCTTGCCCACTTCCACATCCGCCGTAATCGACTCAATGCGCGATCTGGCGGCATCTGCCGCTTCAGCATTGACCGAGGCGATCGTGATCGTACCGTCTTCCTTGATATCAATCGTCGTGCCGGTTTCTTCGGTAATCGCACGGATAACCGCGCCTCCCTTGCCGATCACGTCGCGAATCTTGTCCGGATTGATCTTCATCGTATACAGGCGCGGTGCATAGTTGGAAACCTCCTGACGCGGCGCAGCAACTGCTGCCTGCATTTTTGCGAGGATATGCAGACGCGCTTCTTTTGCCTGAGCCAGCGCCACCTGCATGATTTCCTTGGTAATGCCCTGGATCTTGATGTCCATTTGCAAGGCGGTCACGCCTGTATCAGTACCGGCCACCTTAAAGTCCATATCGCCGAGATGATCTTCATCGCCCAGAATATCCGTCAGCACGGCAAAGCGGTTACCTTCCTTGATCAGCCCCATAGCAATACCGGCAACGTGCGCCTTGAGCGGCACGCCGGCATCCATCAGCGCCAGCGTCGAACCGCAGACCGAGGCCATTGAGCTGGAGCCATTTGATTCGGTGATTTCCGAAACGACACGCATGGTATAGGAAAAATCCTCGGTTTTCGGCAGCACGGCAACCATCGCCCGTTTGGCTAGACGTCCGTGACCGATCTCACGCCGCTTCGGCGACCCGACACGACCGCACTCACCCGTCGCATACGGCGGGAAATTGTAATGCAGCATAAAGCGCTCACGCGTTTCACCGGACAGTGCATCAATAATCTGCTCATCGCGACCCGTTCCGAGTGTCGCGACAACTAGGGCTTGCGTTTCACCGCGCGTAAATAGCGCCGAACCATGGGTACGCGGCAACACGCCGGAACGAATGGCAATCGGGCGAACGGTACGTGTATCACGCCCGTCAATACGCGGCTCTCCGGCCAGAATACGGCCGCGAACGATGCGTGATTCGATATCAAACAGCAGGTTGCCGATCGTCGCCGCATCCGGCGCATTCTCACCCACTGTCAGCGTTTCGATCGCCCGGGCAGAAATTTCACTAAGTCGCTGCGTACGCTCCTGTTTACTGGTAATGCGGAAAGCTTCCTGAACATCCGCCTCAACCAGCGCATTCAATTTGGCGACAAGTTCTTCATCTTTGGGCGCGGGTGTCCAGTCCCATTCAGGCTTACCCCCTTCGTCAACGAACTCATTGATGGCATTGATGGCAGTCTGCATCTGCTCATGGCCGAAAACCACCGCACCGAGCATAACGTCTTCCGGCAGAATATCCGCTTCCGACTCGACCATCAGTACGGCCGCCTGTGTACCGGCGACAACGAGATCAAGGCGACTATCCTTGAGCTGCGTCTGGGTCGGATTAAGTATGTACTGGTCATTGATGTAACCCACGCGCGCAGCGCCAATCGGTCCATTGAAAGGAATACCGGAAACCGCCAGCGCCGCCGAAGCACCGATCATTGCCGGGATGTCCGGATCGACCTCAGGGTTGAGCGAAACGACCATCGCCACAATTTGTACTTCGTTAAAAAAACCGTCAGGGAAAAGCGGGCGCAGTGGACGGTCAATCAAACGCGAGGTCAGCGTTTCTTTTTCTGACGGACGGCCTTCACGCTTAAAGAATCCGCCTGGAATGCGCCCGGCGGCATAGGTTTTCTCAATGTAATCGACAGTCAGTGGAAAAAAATCCTGCCCGGGCTTAACCGACTTGTTACCGACCACGGTCACCAGAACGACTGTCTCATCCATCGACACCAGCACGGCAGCGCCCGACTGACGGGCGATCTCGCCCGTTTCCAACGTAACCTGGTGCGCTCCGTAGGTAAAAGTTTTTTTGACAAAATTAAACATTTCTTCCTTTCTCGACAGTTCGGCACATCGGCAAAATCCATGTGCCATCTATACACATCTATATACCCCTACTGCGTAACACAACAAACCCCAAAGCAAAACAAAAACAGCGGCACAACCCTTGCGGGTTGGCCGCTGCCAGTCAATCATCATTGTCTGCTCTCCAACCGCAGTGCGGCGTTTGCAGACAGATTATTTACGCAAACCGAGACGCTGAATCAGCGCGCGGTATGAATCGACATTCGTACGCTTCAGATAATCCAGCAACTTACGGCGACGGCTCACCATCCGCAGCAGACCGCGGCGGGAGTGGTGGTCCTTGGCATGTTCCTTGAAATGGACAGTCAAGTCATTGATACGTGCGGTTAGCAATGCCACCTGTACTTCAGCCGAACCGGTATCGCCCTTGGCGCGCTGATAATCAGCCATAATCTGCGCTTTCTGCGCCACAGTAATTGCCATGTCAAACTCTCTCTAGAAAACGACGCGCCCCAGTTTGATAGAGCTAACGTCTGATATTGATCAATAAAAGAAAATCCCGCTCCGGGTTGAGCGGGGGTTCGCATTATAGCCTAGCCGCCAAGATGCGACAACCAAGTTTGGGGACATGAATTCGCCAAGATTATCTACAAAGCTAATGATCACTTGGCGCATCATGTCCGGAAAAAACTGAAAATGAACGCTTCTCGGGGAATCCGTAATCTACATGCCAAAGGGAGCGAAAACACCATTGCGTATTGTGATTCGATAGGTTTCCCAGCCCTAGTGACCAATGGTCACGCTTAGAAAGCATACCGCCAAAAATTCAGGAAGATTTCTGTTCTGCGGTCAGCAACCTGACCGGTTTCAGTTGACCATTGAAATCAAGCGCACCAATGCCCAGCAACTGGCTGTCACGATAAACGCGGCATTTTTCATAATGATCGTTTCCCCTCGATGCACTGCGCAGCCTGGTTTCAGACAGCATGACAGGGTTACCGTGTAAAAACCGCTGGGCGGCCGGCGCATCGATACTCACCGGCATCAGGCTGTGTAGCAAGGTATCCACCGGCAGCAGTGCCTGTCGGCGCACCATTTCACCGCCGCTATCCAGCACCGATAACGGAACAGCAGCATTGAGTGTCAGATCGCCTACAGCAGTACGCCGCAAGGCCGTCAAATGGGCGCCACAGGCAAGCATTTTCCCAATGTCTTCGACCAGCACGCGAATGTAAGTCCCCTTGCTGCAAACCACACGCACTTTGCAACTTTCACCAGAAAATGCCAGCAATTCCAGCGAATGAATGGTCACGGTGCGCGCAGCGCGTTCGACCGTAACGCCTTGCCGCGCCAACTCATACAGCGGGCGACCATTGCGCTTCAATGCCGAATACATCGGCGGGATCTGGCGAATCGGACCACAAAACGAAGCCAGCGCCCGTTCAAGCTCAGGCTGCGAGAATTCGACGCAGCGGCGCTCCAACACTTCGCCCTCGGCATCGCCGGTCGAGGTGCTGATGCCGAACAGAACATTGGCTTCGTAGGTCTTTGGCGCGTCGAGCAGATCGGCGGAAAACTTGGTCGCCTCGCCAAAACAGAGCGGCAACAGCCCCGTAGCCAACGGATCAAGTGTCCCCGTATGGCCGCCCTTGGCAGCAGCATACAGGCGGCGAACGGCCTGCAAAGCAGCGTTGGAAGTCATCCCCGCCGGTTTATCGAGCAGCACGACCCCATCGACGCGCTGCCAGCGGCGCGCTGGGCGCGTTGTAGCAGTCAAGGTTCGTCGGAAGCGTTTTCCGCCTCGGCGTCTTGCGAACTCGTCACGGCCTCTTCGATCAACTTTGTAAGTTCCGCGCCGCGTTCCAGCGACGGGTCAAAGAGAAAATGCAGTTGCGGCGTCGTATGAATGCGGATGCGCCGACCCAGCTCACGCCGCAAGAAACCCGCAGCGCTTGCCAGCCCGGACAGCACGCCATCGACATGCTCGTGGCCAGCCAGCGTACTGAAAAACACCTTAGCGTGCGCGTAATCGGGCGTCACTTCGACACCGGTGATACTGATCATGCCAATGCGCGGATCTTTCAGCTCACCATCAATCAATGTCGCCAGTTCGCGGCGAATCTGTTCGGCCACGCGTTCCTGGCGTGAAAATCCATGCGAGCTGTGATGAGCTTTATGACGGTTCACTTACAGCGTCCTCGCCACTTCGGTTACATCGAACACTTCAAGCTGATCGCCTGCCTCATAGTTGGTGTAATTCTTCAGCGACACTCCGCATTCAAAGCCGGCGCGGACTTCCTTCACATCGTCTTTAAAGCGTTTGAGCGACTCCAGTTCGCCTTCCCAGATCACCACGTTGTCGCGCAACAAACGTGCGCGCGAAGTCCGCTTGACCACGCCTTCCAGCACATAACAGCCCGCGATCGTCCCGATCTTGCTGGCACGGAAGACTTGACGGATTTCGACCAGCCCGGTGACTTCTTCGCGTTTCTCTGGCGAGAGCATGCCTGAAAGCGCCGCCTTGACCTCATCGACGGCATCGTAAATGATATTGTAGTAACGGATCTGGATGCCAACGTTTTCCGCTGTCTTGCGCGCACCGGCATCGGCACGCGTGTTGAAGCCGATGATGACGGCATTGGACGCCTGCGCCAGATGCACATCGGACTCGGTGATACCGCCGACGGCCGCATGAATGACATCGACCTTGACCTCGTCGGTTGTCAATTTTTGCAGCGATTGCACGAGCGCCTCCTGTGAGCCCTGGACATCGGCCTTAATGATCAGCGCCAATGTCTTCACATCGGACTCGCCCATCTGTTCAAGCAGATTTTCCAGATTGGCCGCCTGTTTATTAGCCAGCTTCACGTCACGGAATTTACCCTGGCGGAACAGGGCAATCTCGCGTGCTTTGCGTTCATCAGCAAGCACCACGGCTTCCTGACCGGCCGCCGGCACATCGGAAAGCCCAAGCACTTCGACCGGAATCGATGGCCCCGCCTCCTTGATGTGCTTGCCATCTTCATCGATCATGGCGCGAATACGGCCAAACACCTGGCCGGCAAGCAGAATATCGCCCTGGTGCAATGTCCCGGACTGCACCAGCATCGTCGCCACTGGGCCGCGCCCGCGGTCAAGACTGGCCTCGATGATCAGCCCCTTGGCCGGCGCATCCTGCGGCGCGGTCAATTCAAGCACCTCCGCCTGCAAAAGCACGTTTTCCAGCAGATCGTCGATCCCCTGCCCGGTTTTGGCGGACACCGAAACAAAAGGCGAATCGCCGCCATATTCCTCCGGCACCACTTCCTCGGCCACCAGTTCCTGCTTGACGCGCTCCGGATTGGCTTCCGGTTTGTCGATCTTGTTCACCGCTACAACAATCGGCACCCCCGCCGCCTTGGCGTGGTGAATGGCTTCGCGCGTCTGCGGCATCACGCCATCGTCAGCAGCGACAACCAGAATAACGATGTCGGTCGCTTTGGCGCCGCGCGCGCGCATCGCCGTGAATGCCTCATGCCCCGGCGTATCGAGGAAAGTTACCATACCGCGTGTCGTATGGACATGATAGGCGCCGATATGCTGGGTAATCCCCCCCGCTTCCCCCGAAGCAATGCGCGTGCGACGGATATAGTCGAGCAGTGAGGTCTTGCCATGATCAACGTGCCCCATGACAGTCACCACCGGCGCACGCGGCAGTTGCGGCGCATCCTTGTTGGTCGCCTCATCAAGGAAAGCATCGGGATCGTCGAGTTTAGCGGCAAAGGCACGGTGCCCCATTTCCTCGACGACGATCATCGCCGTTTCCTGATCGAGCACTTGATTGATGGTCACCATCGACCCCATCTTCATCAACGTCTTGATGACTTCCGTTGCCTTGACAGCCATCTTGTGCGCCAGATCGGAGACTGAAATCGTCTCGGGCACATGCACATCATGCACGACTGCTTCGGTCGGTTGCTGGAAGCCATGCGTCGATTCCACGGCATCGCGCCGTCCCGACCGTTTGCCGCCCGCCTTGCCTTCGCGCCAGCCGGAGGTACCGGTCGCACCGCCGCGCACTTTCAATCCCTGGCGCTTGCCGCTACCTTCTTCCTTCCATTGATTGTTTTTCCGATCGCCGCCTTTCCTGTCCCCCTTCTTATCCACCTTGTCGGAGGCCCCTTGTTTGCCGGCGGATTTCGTTGGTTTTTCTTCGCTTGCCGGACGTTCAGCAAGGGTCTTGGCCGCCGCCGCCGCAGCTTTTTTGGCGGTTTCCGCAGCGCGCGCCGCTTCAGCCTTTGCCTCGGCTTCCTGCTTCAGACGCGCCAGTTCGGCAGCGCGCTGCTGTTTTTCAATAAATTCAGCCTCTTGGCGCGCGCGCAATTCAGCCTTACGGCGCTCTTCCTCGGCACGCAGGCGCTGCTGTTCTTCACTAATGATCGAAGCGCGTGTGACTACCTTTTTAACTGTCGGTTTTGTATCGCCGCGCTTTGCCTCTTTCGCTTTAACCTCTCCTGCCTTATCTACTGATGCCTTATCGGCTTTGGTCGATTTGCTGGATTTAGCATCAGCTGCCGCTTTTTTCGGTACTTTAGCGGCGACAGGATGATCCTCTACAGCCGGCGCCAGCGCCTCCGGCGCAGTGACTGTCGATGGTTCTTGTTCTGCCTCAGCGGCTGGCGTCACCGGCATTGCCGCCGGCGCTGCAGATTCGGCCGCTGGGGTAGCTGCCGGCCCAGATGAGGGCAAATCTACGGAACCGGCCTGCGACACAGGAGCCTCAGATGCCGCCAGCGCGATAGCCGGCGCTTCTGGATCCGCCGATTTAGGCATCGTGGGCGACTGCATTGCATCCGCCACCGCCGTCTGGGCACTGGCAGGCTGTTTTGCCGTCGGTTTGAGTGAAAGAGGATCACGCTTGACCAGGATGCGCTTCTTGCGCACCTCAACCTGCACCGTGCGCGATTTTCCCTGAGCATCCTGCGACTTGATTTCCGTCGTTTCCTTACGCGTCAACGTAATCTTGGTTCTTGACTCGGCCGCACCATGTGCGTGGCGTAGAAAATCCAACAGACGGCTTTTATCCTGTTCAGTCAGCAGTTCATCCGGGGCGCTTTTGCTAACACCTGCCTTTTTCAACTGCTCCAGCAGGGATGTCGCCGGCATCCCAAGACTGTCGGCAAATTGGGCAACGCTTATTTGCGCCATAAGAATCTTCCCCCTCCTCTTTCCTTATTCGAACCAGTGCGCGCGCGCCGTGGTAATGAGCTGCTTCGCCCGCGCCTCGTCGATACCGCTCATTTCCACCAGCTCATCCACGGAAAGATCACCCAGATCGTCAAGGGTCTTGATATCGTGGCTGGCTAACTGGCCGAGGAGCGGTTTGTCCATGCCTTCCATATTCAACAGCTGTTCATCGACGCTGCCAATACGTTCTTCGGTCACAATCGCCTCAGTTAATAATGCGTTACGAGCGCGTTCTCGCAGTTCCTGCACTGTAGCCTCATCGAAACTTTCTATTTCCAGCATTTCCTGCAAAGGAACATACGCGACTTCTTCCAGCGTCGAAAAACCTTCGTCGATCAGCACATTCGCCACGTCTTCGTCAACATCGAGTTTTTCCATGAACAGCACGCGGATAGCCGCCGATTCGGCCTCCTGTTTGGTCCGCGACTCTTCTTCAGTCATCAGGTTAATGGCCCAGCCCGTCATTTCCGAGGCCAGGCGCACATTCTGACCACCGCGGCCAATCGCCACCGCCAGATTCGCTTCATCAACCACGACATCCATGCTGTGTTTGTCTTCGTCAACCACTACGGAGATGACTTCCGCCGGCGCCAGCGCGCCAATGACGAATTGCGCCGGATCCGCCGACCAGAGCACAATATCGACGCGTTCGCCCGCCAGTTCATTGGTCACCGCCGTCACGCGCATACCGCGCATACCGACACAGGTGCCAATCGGGTCGATGCGCTGATCATTCGACTTGACGGCAATTTTGGCACGCAGTCCCGGATCACGCGCCGCCGCCTTGATTTCCAGCAAGCCATCCTCAATCTCCGGCACTTCCATCTCAAACAGTTTGACGATGAATTCCGGCACCGTGCGCGACAAAACCAACTGCGGGCTGCGCGCCTGACGATCAACGCGTAGCAGGAAAGCCTTGACGCGATCGCCAACGCGCAGGTTCTCGCGCGGGATCATCTGATCGCGCGGCAAAATTGCTTCCACCTTGCCAATTTCGATGATGGCGTTGCCGCGCTCCATACGCCTGATCGTGCCATTCACCAGACTTTCCTTGCGACTTAGGAAATCGTTGAGAATCTGGTCGCGCTCAGCATCACGGATTTTCTGGAGGATGACTTGTTTGGCCGCCTGTGCGCCAATCCGGCCAAAATCGACCGGTTCGATCGTCTCTTCAAGAAAATCACCGACGGCAACATCCGGATCCTGTTTCTGCGCTTCGGAAAGCGGGATCGTCAGCGCCTCGTTCAGATAATCCTGATCAGCAACGACTTCCCAGCGGCGGAAAGTTTCAAAATCACCCGTTTCACGGTCGACCGCGACGCGCAGATCGGCCTCTTCGTCGACACGTTTCTTACCCGCCGACGCAAGCGCCATTTCCAGCGCGGCGAAGACGATTTCCTTGTCAACGTTCTTTTCACGCGCCAGCACATCGACCAGCAACAAAATTTCCCGGCTCATTTTCGCAATCCTCTATTGCCCTATTTCCCGTTTCTAGCCCTGGCATCAATCAAACTTCGGCACCAGTCTGGCCTTGTCGATATTGTCGAAAGCCAGCGCAACATCCCCCGTTTCCAGCGCCAACGTCACCGTGCCGTTCTGCAAACCACGCAAAACGCCATTGAAATTTTTACGTCCGGATAATGGCACACGCAAACGCAGATTGACTTCCGAACCCGAAAAACGCTCGAAATCGGACGGCTTCTTTAATACCCGGTCAAGCCCCGGCGATGAAATTTCCAACCGGTCGTAATCAATGTTTTCGACCGCCAGCACACGCGACAAATGGTCACTGACCGCAGCGCAATCCTCCACATCGACGCCGCCTGGTTTCTCCGGCTTATCAATAAATACGCGCAAGATACGTCCGCGCGGACTCTGTTCGACATCGACTAGATCAAAGCCCAGTCCATTCACCGTTTTTTCAAGAAGTTCGTGTAAGTCCATGGCTACAAATAAAAAATGGGCAAACAGCCCATCCCCGCAAACCACCCCTCAAAGGGGTAACGAAAGTCTTTGGATTATACTCAAAAAGCCGTTTCCCGTAAATGAATTACGGCAAAAATCAGATATTTGGACAGTACGGACTTCTAGCGACGCCTGCGCTTCCGGATCAATACGCATCGCATAAAAACCTGCCAAGCCGTATGTGGGGAGATACAATGCACCGAAATTCACAGAAAATCCGGCAACAAAAGCAGGAATACTGATCGGGTTTGGCAGGCAAAATTCTGCTCCTTAAAAACCCAGCAAACAAAAATATGACGCACAAGGATATTGATAAACAGCCAGGTGGTGCTGATGCACAACTGCAAGCAGTCATTGATGCTTGTGAAGACGGCATTCTGACGCTTGACGAGCGCGGTGAAATCACTGGGATGAACCGTCAGCTTACCTCGCTTTGGCAACTGCCCGAGTCGCTGCTGCCTACGCACGAAAACATACGCGCTACGGATATATTTGCGTACTTTTCCACGCAAATCCGCTCACCTGAAATCTGCCGGCAATGGCAGGCAAACGATTGGAGCGCCAGCAATATTTCTGGCGAAGCACATGATTTAATACGAGAACTCACGCTTAACGACGGTCGCTGCATCAAATTCCGTTCTCACCCCATTCAACAGGATGGGCAGCAAACCGGGTGCATTCTTTTTTTCACCGACATCACTCGGCACAAGACCGAAAACAGACGATTGAAGCTTATTGCCAACGCTTTTTCCCATGCCCACGAAGGAATCGTCATCACTGATTTCACAGGCAAAATTATCGACGTCAATGCCGCATTCAGCCAAATCACCGGCTATGCACGCGAGGAGGCCATCGGAAAAAACCCCCGCATTCTCAAATCCGGGCAAAATAACGATAGTTTTTACAAAACGATGTGGAAGAAGTTGATACAGACAGGATACTGGCAAGGTGAGGTCTGGAATCGCCGCAAAAATGGAAAAACTTATGCCCAGCGGCTCAGTATCAGCGCAATCCAGGGCACGGAAGCTTGCGCCTCACCTTACTATATCGCCTTCACCTCGGACATTACTGAAAGCAAGCGGCAACAGCAACAGCTTGAACGCATGGCGCATTACGACGCACTCACGGACATTCCCAACCGTGTGTTGCTCGCCGACCGCCTACATCAGGCCATTGCACACGCCCGCCGCAACCAGAATGAACTGGCACTGGTCTATCTCGACCTTGACGGCTTCAAAGAAATTAACGATACGCATGGCCATGAAACCGGCGACCAGTTACTTGTCGCCATTGCCCATCGGTTACGCACCACTTTGCGTGAAAGCGACACTTTGGCACGCCTTGGCGGTGATGAATTCATCGCAGTACTTTCTGACCTGAAAAAAACCAATGAATGCGAAGCGGCGCTTTCTCGCCTGCTTGCCGTAGCAAACACGCCTTTTGAAATTGGGCAACATACGCTACAGCTTTCGATCAGCATCGGCGCTGCGCTGTTTCCGCGTGACGGTGAAGATGCCGAAACACTGACACGCCGTGCCGATCAGGCGATGTACCGAGCCAAACAAGCCGGCAAAAATCAATATCACCTGTACGACAGCGAGAAAGATGATATCCAGATACCTGGCTCAGGGCTGACGCACTGACTCCTTTGGACATCAAAATCCGCGCTTTAAGCCCCTTACCCGCAAGAGGCCCATCAGACACAAGCCAGCCTTTCGTCTGCTGGCCTCCCAGCGAAGAGAGTCATTAAAAAAAGAAACGTACGCTTTCCCGCCGATAATTTAAACGAAGCTTTTAAACTCAATCCTTTAAAAGGAAAACATCATGAATAACCAACCCAAAATTGCACTCGGCACCTGGTCCTGGGGTGCAGGTTTCGCTGGCGGCGACCAGGTATTCGGCAACCACCTGAGTGAAGCCCAAATGCAGGAAACGTTCGATGCCGCCATGCAGCACGGTTTGAACCTGTGGGACACCGCCGCCGTTTACGGCATGGGCAGCTCTGAAACAGCGCTTGGCAAAGCGATCGGTAACCGACGCAACGAAGTGATTTTATCCACCAAATTCACGCCGCAGATTGCCGACAAAACCGCCGAAAATCCAGTTGCAGCAATGCTCGAAGCCAGTCTGCAACGACTACGTACCGACCATATCGACATCTACTGGATTCACAACCCGCAAAATGTAGAAAAATGGACGCCATTGCTCATCCCGCTCCTGCAAAGCGGTAAGGTAAAACGCATGGGCGTTTCCAACCACAACCTGGCACAAATCCAGCGTGCCCATGAACTCCTGACTGCCGCAGGTTACGCGGTCTCCGCCGTGCAAAACCATTACAGCCTGCTCTATCGCGCATCCGAACGTGCAGGCATTCTCGATTTCTGCCAGAAAAACAGCATCGACTTCTTTGCCTACATGGTATTGGAACAGGGAGCGCTGAGCGGTCACTACAGTCCGGAAACCCCGCTGCCCGCAGGCAGTCAGCGCGCCGAAACCTACAATAAAATTCTGCCGCAGCTGACAAAACTGACCTGCAAAATGGCAGAAATTGGCACCCAACACGACGGCGCAAGCGTGGCGCAAATTGCCATTGCCTGGGCAATCGCCCGAGGCACACTGCCGCTCATCGGGGTAACGCAAGCGCACCACGTGAAAGAAGCCGCCCAAGCCGCAGACATCGTACTCAGTGCTACGGAAATCGCAGAACTGGAAACATTGTCCGAAGCCGCTGGCGTAGATACGCGCGGTGCATGGGAAAAGCCGATGGCATGACGATATGTGACAGGGCGTTTGAGGCGCTCCTTTTATTACCTAGGAGCACAAAAAACGCCCTCAACGAATTACTTAGAAATTTTCAACCCCCAGGCACAATCCGCCCCGGCCTGCGGCCAGTTATATACATCAATACATCGCAATATCTAGAACAGATTGCCATCCGTTTGATTGCCTCTGAAACTGTGGGAATACACGGAGGCTGCGGCAATGTCAGGTTGGGAAATATCTATACCGCATTTCGTTTCATCAACCAAAAAAAAGAAAAGCTGTCTGTTTTACAAAACAGACAGCTTTGAGCATTCTGGCGTCCCCACGGGGATTCGAACCCCGGTACCAACCGTGAAAGGGTTGTGTCCTAGGCCTCTAGACGATGGGGACCTGGACGAAACTTTTCTTTCTGCATTTGGTGGAGGTAAGCGGGATCGAACCGCTGACCTCTTGCATGCCATGCAAGCGCTCTCCCAGCTGAGCTATACCCCCGCCCGAAAGAAGCGCGAATTATAGAGAGGACACCGCCTCTTGTAAAGCATTTTTGGAATGAGCCTTGCCAACACACCACCCGCGTCACATTCAAAATGTGCTTCTAGCAAAAACGGTATTACCGCCGGGCTTCAGTTTTTTTCTGAAATTCCGCGCACCAGGCGCTCCAATGCGATTTCGCGCGGGAAGAGCGTTATCAATGCATCAACCGAAGGTGTCTGCGCCTGCCCGGTGAGCAGGATGCGCAAAGGCATAGCCAGCTTGGGCATCTTGACACCGTGCTGACTAATACATTTTTTAATCAAGGCATTAATGGCAGGCACTTCCCAGGCAACATCGCGCAAACCGGCAATAAAATCGGCCAGCAGCGGGCGGCTTTCCGGCGTCAGATGCTGTGCGAGCAGTTCTGCGGCAGGTGCCGGTTCGGTGTAAAACGCCCGTGCAGCAGCTGCCAGGGCATTGAGGTTATCAACGCGCTCCTTATAAAGGCCAACGATAACATCCAGCGCCGGTAGCTCGCTGACGGTGATGCCTTGATCGGCCAGACGCGGCCGGATCAGCGCTGCCAGCCGTGCATTGTCAGCCTGTTTGATGTAGTGGGCATTCAGCCAGTTTAGTTTCTCGGTGTTGAACTGTGCCGCCGACGGCGTAATGTGGTCGAGGTCGAACCATTCGCAGAATTGCTGCATGGAAAAAACTTCGTCGTCTCCATGTGACCAACCGAGCCGAGCCAAATAGTTGAGCACGGCTTCTGGCAGATAGCCGTCCTCATCGTACTGCATGACACTCACCGCGCCATGGCGTTTTGAAAGTTTTTGCCCATCATCGCCAAGAATCATCGACAAATGCGCGAAATGTGGAATATTGGCGCCCAGCGCCCGAAAAATATTGATCTGCCGCGGCGTGTTATTTACATGATCGTCGCCGCGAATGACATGGGTAATGCCCATATCCCAGTCGTCGATTACGACACAGAAGTTATACGTCGGCGTCAGATCGGCGCGCGCAATAACCAGGTCGTCAAGCTCGGCATTAGCGATTTCGATGCGCCCTTTGACCAAATCATCCCAAACAACGCTGCCGTCGATAGGATTTTTAAAGCGGATGACAGGTTGCCTGTCCGCAGGTACCGACGGGAGCGTCTTGCCGGGTTCGGGTCGCCAAATGCCGGAGTAACGCGGCTTCAGGCCCTTGGCACGCTGTTCCTCACGCATACGCTCCAGTTCCTCAGGCGTGGTGTAACAGTAATAGGCCGAACCTTCAGCAAGCATCTGACGAAGCACGTCCTTATACCTTTCCATGCGCTGCATCTGGTAGAACGGACCTTCATCGGGCGTTAGCCCAAGCCATTGCATACCGTCAAGAATGCCCTGCACGGCCTCTGGCGTCGAACGGGCAACATCGGTATCTTCAATACGCAGAATAAATCTGCCATTGCAGTGGCGCGCATACGCCCAGGCGTACAAGGCGGTGCGCGCGCCGCCAATATGGAGAAAGCCTGTCGGTGAAGGCGCAAAACGGGTGCGAACGGTGGTTGTTGCTGTATTCATCGTTAAAAATTATTAGCCAAATAAAAGAGAACGAACTCCGCAGAGACTACCGCGAAAAACATAAACACAAGATATGCGCGACATATCCGTGTATGTCATCACATAAATCCTGCTTCTTCTGGTATTCCGGAATCGGCAATATTGTAATAGATGTAGTAACAAGTCTCACCAAAATTGACCGTCAGTGCCGCTTATGATTAAATCGCGCCTCACGGTTGCGCGGTTAGCTCAGCGGTAGAGCACCGCCTTCACACGGCGGGGGTCACTGGTTCGAACCCAGTATCGCGCACCAAGCGGTTAGGCTTTTTAAAGAATTTTCTTTTCTCCTTTCGCACGCATTTTTGTGCGTTTTTTAGTGGCCGGGCTTTTTGTCCGGCCTTTTTTATTCTATCGCCCGTGTAGCCCAGCCAACTGCGGATCAGAGCTTCTGATGAAAGCGGGGTCAGCCTCGTTCATCGCTCAACATATTGAACCAATCAGCAGCCATAAAGCCCCCAGCCAAGTAAATGGAAGTACCGTTCCGGCGGCCGTCATAATCACAGAGACTGCTTCCCACATCAAATAAGGCGGCAAGAAAAATGAAATATGAGGAGATCGGCACTGCAAACTTCGGATGCCTTCAGCGGCTGAAAATAACGACGGGGACCGAAGTCCCCGCCGGCTTTTCTTGGGTGACAAGGCTCAAGCGGCCTCGGCATAGGCCTTAAGCGGCCAGTGCAAAACGCTCATCGTTGGCGTTTATGGATTTGCGCGGATTACGTCCGTCGCCTTTCGGGTTGCCTGCGCACCTTTGCCCGCCCTGTCGAAACCGGGACACCCCCACCCAAACACTCAACCCCTGCTGACAACGTTTTCCAGAATGCTTGGGTGGAGGTGGCGGGAATCGAACCCGCGTCCAGAACGCCTCCAGATTGCCGGAATTACAACCATGCCCTAAGTATGGCGACGAACACCGGATTTTTCAAGCCTTGAAATGCCACACGATCCATATCGTGCACTTCCGTGTGCAACAGCGCGCCCAAGACCATGCTGCCGCTGCAACCCGCACGGATCCTGTCATATCCGGCAGGATGCGTATTTGCTAGAATCGGCCCGTATTCGCAAATGCCACACAAATGCCAATAACGCAGTGCAAACAGGCGGCGAAAGAAGACTGTTTGCCTCACATCTTGCCAATCAGTCGGCATGGTTGAGATTCGACGCACATTCGACACCCCCTCCTCTACAAATCCCCAATACGCGTGAATATCAACACTTCCGCGGCACAAGGTCCGACACCACCGCAACGCCCCTCTCCCCGCAAAAGCAGTACCTACCTTATCGAAGGCGTATTGCTGTTCGTCGCCATTGTCTGGGGGGTTAATCCAGTCGCCATCAAAATCGGCATGCAATACCTGCCACCAGAAACCTTCAATCTGGCGCGCATGATTATCGCCAGCTTCATTGCCCTGATTGCGCTCGCCTTGTCCGGCAGCTGGCGCCGGCCGGAACGTCGTGAATTGATCACCTTGCTACGCATCACCGCCTTCGGTTTTTGTCTTTATCAGATTCTTCTGATCGCCGGCCTGCAACGAACGACCGCCGGCAACGCCTCGTTCATCCACTGCCTGGTGCCCGCCAGTGTCGCACTGCTCAACCGGCTGTATGGTCTGGACCGCCTCTCCCGGCCAGTGATCGCCGGCATCGCCTGTTCGCTGGCCGGCGTACTTCTCATTGTCGTTGGCGCCGGCAAGGAATTCAGCCTGAGCGGCCCGCATCTGCTCGGTTCGCTGTTTATCCTCGTTGCGCAGACCTGCTACGCCTACTACATGATCGCCGCCAAGGAATTGCAGGCGAGCCATTCCATCTACCAGATTACCGCCGGCCAGATGCTGCTGACCTCTCTGCTCATGTTGCCGACGACCTTCCCTGACATTCTGACCGTGCGCTGGCTGGATATTCCGGCGGCCGCCTGGGGAAGTCTTTTATTTTCTGGCGTGCTCGGACTATGCCTCTGCAACTTTCTTTGGATCTGGGGGGCAGGCATCCTCGGCACTTCGCGCGTCGCCATTTTTAACAATATTTGCCCGGTATTCGCCGTCCTGGCCGGGCACTTTGCCCTGGACGAGCCTTTCGGCCCGTTGCAAAGTTTCGGCGCACTTTGCGTTTTTACCGGCGTCTATATCACTCGCCGCCACCGCCCGGCCGCGCCGCCCGTTTCACATCATCTCGCCAACACGCCAAGGAAATCAGCATGAATCTGCGCCGCTCCGTTTCCCATAGCGCCTATCTGACGCCACGACCCGGCATCTTGCGCTGCGCCCTGCTCTGCACCCTGTTCTGCGCCGTCCCCGTTGCTGCGGAAACACTCGATTGCGTCACCACCGAATGGAAGTTGATCGGCGCCAATCACAAAGTGTGCGTAGAAGCCTTCGCCGACCCGCAGATTTCCGGCATCACCTGCCATGTCAGCCAGGCGCGTACCGGCGGTGTCAAAGGTTCGTTCGGCGTTGCGCAAGATCCGTCGCAATTTTCGCTCTCCTGCACGCAAACCGGCCCCATCGTCCTGCCCGAGAAACTGCCGAAAAAAGCCACCGTTTTTAGCAAAGACACCTCCTTGCTATTCAAGGAAACCCAGGTTATCCGCCTGTGGGATGCCGCCCGCCAGACGCTCGTTTACCTTGCCATCAGCCGCAAGCTGATCAATGGCGCGCCGGCCAACAGCATCTCCAGCGTACCGCTTATGCCGCAAGGCAACCCGTCAGGCATGCGCTGAACCGGCCAACTATCGCCTGTCAGACAGGCTTTCAGCCGCGAATCAATTAGTTGCGCAGCCTAACTGGTCTGGTGCGTTGCTCGCAGAGGATGAGCAGAAAGACTGGCTGAGTAAGCACTAGGCCGCCTGAAGTCACCAAATCGACGGCGGCGATAATCTGTATCCGGCGGTTCACCGATCAAAGTCGCCCCTCGCTGCTCATGATATCCAGCGCCTGCCTGGCTTTTTCAGCAGCCGCTGCGTCTTTATTCTGCGTCGCCGCTTTTTCAAACCATTCACGCGCCTTAGACAAATCCTTGGCGACGCCTTGTCCCAGGCCATACATCACCCCCAGGTTGTTTTGCGCCTTAGCATAACCTTGCACTGCCGCCTTTTCATACCACGCACGCGCCTTGGCAAGATCTTTGGAAACGCCTTCAGCATTTGCATACATTACGCCCAGATTGTATTGCGCTGGAGCAGAATTCTGTGCGGCGGCTTTTTCAAACCATTTGTGTGCTTTAGCCAAGTCCTTCACACCACCTTCACCATCACGATACATCAATCCAAGATTATTCTGCGCCCAGACCATATCCTGCTCGGCCGCTTTTTCATACCATTCACGCGCTTTTACCAAATCTTCAGGATTTTTACCCCGAGCGTACGCAAAACCAAGATTATATTGAGCCTCGGCATTACCCTTCTCTGCCAAGGGCTGTAAAAGTCGTTGCGCCTTCTCGTAATTGCCTTGATTGAGCGCAGCCGCGATCTCGCGTTGTTCAGCATCTGCAGGCATAAGTACAAAAAAGACATAAAAAACCCATAGGCAGCTTAGCAATGCTCCGCATACGAACCCTATCTTTTTCTTCGTAGTGTCTTGCATATAACACCATCAATTACCAACAACAAAAGCTTCTATCCCCAATCATCAATAGATGGTTCAAAACCAAATGGCGTCAACGTATAGCTTCTTCTACCGTACAGGAGCCAACAGCGGCACGGCGGATGCGGTCGGCCACTGCCGCCCATTCCGGCCGATCGGGGACGGCTTCGACAACGATCACGTCACACCCTTCGCGATCGGCGGTGCGCAGCGCGGCATAGAGGCCGCGCGCAAATCCTTCCGCTTCGTCCGGAAGCAGGCACCAGGAGCGCGCCGGCAGAGAGGCGGCCGACGATGAATGCGCGATCAATGCGGCGGACTGCCCGGCGCGGTGCAATGCGGCGAGGGTTTGCGCCAGCGCTGCCGCAGCCACGACACGCACCGGCGTGCGCGGCGCATAGTGTGCGGCAAGCGCCCCCGGAACACGGGGGGATCCGGTAGGTTGCGCCTGCCCCGGCATTGCCGGCATCAGGCCGATGACCGCAGCGATCTGCTCGGGCGTAATATGCCCGGGACGCAGGATGCGCGGCGGCGCGTTCGGGTTTGAAAGGTCGATGATCGTCGATTCGATGCCCACATCGCAGACGCCGCCATCGAGCACCAGCGAGACGGCATCGCCCAATTCTTCGCGCACATGCGCCGCGTCAGTCGGGCTGATGCGGCCGAAACGATTGGCCGAGGGCGCAGCGATGCCGCACATCCCCTGCCGCCCGCCGCCCGCCTGCGCATAGGCGCGCAGCAGCGCCAGCGCCAGCGGGTGAGCCGGCGCACGCAGCCCTACCGTTTCCTGGCCGCCGGTGACGGCAAGCGGCGTTGCCGGTGCGCGCTTGAGGATGAGCGTCAACGGCCCCGGCCAGAAGGCTTCCGCCAGATCCCAGGCCGTTTGCGGAATATCGACCGCCCAGCGCTCGATATGTGCCGCGCCCGGGAGATGGACGATGACAGGATGGTCGGCCGGACGCCCTTTGGCGGCAAAGATTTTGGCGACGGCTTCCGGATTGGCGGCATCCGCCCCCAACCCATAAACGGTTTCGGTCGGGAAGGCGACCAGTTCACCCGCCTGCAGCAGGCGGACGGCCTCGTCAAGGGAAGCGCGCACGGCGTCATCAAGGACTCTGGACATGGTGTGACGGGTCTGGGAGTGTTTGGGAGGGTCTGGAACCAAAGGATGAAAAAACAATCACGGGCAACCTCGGGTTGCGCGCAAAAGGCAAAAGGCAAAAAGCGTTCAGGGCAAATCGGGCAAGGTCTTGGCCAGCACTTTTTCCCTCTGCCGGGCGCGGAAGGCGGAGAGTTTGGCTGCCAGTTCGGCATCGTTCAGCGCCAGCATGGCGATCGCGAACAGCGCGGCATTGACGGCGCCTGCTTCGCCCACGGCAAAGGTGGCGACGGGGATGCCGCCCGGCATCTGCACCATCGCCAGCAGCGAATCGATTCCTTGCAGATATTTTGAAGGCATCGGCACGGCCAGTACGGGCAACTCGGTTTTGGCGGCCAGCACGCCCGCCAGATGCGCCGCGCCGCCCGCTGCGCCGATCAGCACCTTCATGCCGCGCGCTCCGGCATGGGCGGCATAGTCAAGCGCGGCGTCCGGCGTGCGGTGCGCGGACAGCACTTTGGCCTCGTAAGGGATGCCGAACTGGGCAAGCGTTTCAGCGCAATGGCGCATGATCGGCCAATCGCTGTCCGATCCCATCACAATGCCGATGAGCGCCTGTCTGGACATAAGATTCTCCTTGGGCATGGTTATCTACGAATTTCCTGATTACGCGTTATTGCCTGCGCCATTCTGCACGCTGTTTCGCGCACTCTCCAGCGTGTTGGCGAGCAGCATGGCGATCGTCATCGGGCCGACGCCGCCCGGCACCGGCGTGATGGCGCCGGCCACGGCACGGGCCGCGTCAAAATCAACATCGCCGCACAGTTTGCCATCCGGCAAGCGGTTGATGCCCACATCAATGACCACGGCGCCCGGCTTGATCATCTCGCCCGTAATGAAGCGGGGTTTGCCGACGGCTGCCACCAGAATGTCGGCGCGGCGGCAGTGCGCCGCCAGGTCACGCGTGCGCGAATGGCAGACGGTGACGGTTGCGCCGGCGTGCATCAACAGCATCGCCATCGGTTTGCCGACGATGTTCGAGCGGCCGACAATAACGGCCTCCTTGCCGGCGACATCGACCCCCGCCTCTTCCAGCAGCCGCATCGCACCGCGCGGCGTACAGGGGACAAAGCACGGCAGGCCGAGCACCAGTGCGCCGACATTTTCGGCGCGAAAGCCATCCACATCTTTTTCCGCCGCAATCGCATCGAGCACGGCTTCGGCGTCGAACTGCGCTGGCAGCGGCAATTGCACGAGAATGCCGTGAATGGCCGGATCGGCATTGAGCGCACGGATCTTTGCCAACACATCGGCCTGCGTCGCATCACCGGGGAAAACGTGCTTTTCGGAGTAAAAACCGGCATCTGCGCAGGCATTGACCTTATTACGCACATAAACCTGCGAGGCGGGGTTTTCGCCGACGAGGATCACCGCTAGGCCCGGGCGTGCGCCGCGAGACGCCAGTGTTTCGGCCTCTTGCCGGAAGTTTACGCGCAATGTTTTGGCCAGCGCATTGCCGTCGAGAATGTGTGCTGTCATGGTGTTTTTATCGCGGTCATCTGAAAGCGGGCATTATACCGGCGCCCTGCGTCGCCACACAGGCTGATGCGAGCGTGCCCTTGCTCGCAGATCCTTGATCCACGCTCATCTCAGAATAGCGTCTTCCTTTGCCAAAATACGGCGTTGGCTCGCTTTGTCTTTTGGCAAAGTCGAGCCGCTATTAAGCTTCTGTAGCACCCCTCTGAAATCCATAAAAACAGGGTAGAAAACATAAAATGCCCTGAAGCCCTCTAAATACGTGGGGTTCAGGGCATCAAAAAACATAAACCGGAACACCGTACCCGACAAACCCTCTGAAACCCTTTATGCACGGACATCTCCGAGGATGCCCGGAACCCCTTATAAACAGGGCATCTCAGAACACCCGCCCGCAAACGCCCTATTTATAAGGGCTTCAGAGAAGGTGCCGGGGAATGCCCACTCCACACTGGTTTCCGGGTATGTCTTTTCGCCTATTCGATAACTACGAAGCGCCCAAAAAACCCCTTAGGCGCAGCTGCAGGCGCGGGGCAGCTTGGCGGGAACAAGGGCTTGATTGTTTGAGCGCAGCGAGTTAATCAAGCCCGCCGCCACGCTGCCCGCGGCAAGGGGTTTTCTGCGCCTCGGGGTCGCCTTTCTTTGCTGACTTTCTTTGGCGAGGCAAAGAAAGTCAGCGGGGCGCGCTGCCGCTCAGCGCAACGGCATCAAGAAAAGTTCCATGCATGGAAGTCAGCGCGCAGGCCTTGGCGATTCTTGTTTTTTAGTTTCAGGATGCCTACCCGCAAGCCCGCGTATTTAGGGCATCTCCGGGCAGGTCTATTTTTGAATACCCCGACGCAAAGTCATTTCGGTAATCTCGGAAGGACGCCCCAAACGCAGCGGGAACCCCGCCCAGAGCCCTGTACCGTTGCTGACGTAGAGCTGCATACTGCCCACCGTATACAGTCCGGACACAAAGCCTTCATTGGCCAGCCATGTCAGCAGATGGATGCCGGCAATCTGGCCGCCATGCGTATGACCGGAAAGCTGCACGTCGACGCCGGCGGCGGCGTGCACTGCCGCATCGCCCGGGCGATGCGCCATCAACACGGTGAACGCCTTCCTATCCGCACCCGACAGCGCCGCCGTCAGATTGGGCATGACCGCGTCAAACCGGGCTGCGGCAGGATCGCTGACGCCGGCGATGACCAGCTGCGCGCCATCGTGCGAAATGACGGCATGCTGGTTGATCAGCAGATGCAGACCGAGATCGCCAAAAGCGCGCGCCCATTCCCCGGCGTTCGAGTAATACTCATGGTTGCCAAGAATGGCGTAAACACCGTCTCTGGCGCGCAGCTTGGCAAGCGGTGCGACATCGGCCGCGCGCTTGTCTACCCGGCCGTCGATGAGATCGCCGGTGATCAGGATCAGATCGGGATTCAGGGCATTCACTTGCGTGACGACAGCCTCCACCCAGGAAGCCGTCAGCAGGCGGCTGGCATGCAGGTCGCTGATCTGCACGATGCGCAGTCCGTCAAAGGCAGCAGGCAGACGGGGCGCCACGATTTCCACCGTTTTGACGTCAGGGATGCGAATGGCCTGCGTCACGCCAAGCGCACTCAAAATGACGGCCAGCGCAGCCAGGCTGTAATTCCAGCACGGGCACATCAATGAACGTCCCATGTCAAGCCCGGCATAGCGAAGCAGCGCAAACACCAGCGCCACCACATCCTTGAGCAGCAAAAAAGCTGCCAGCAGGAGAAAGGCGCCAAACAGCCAGCCTAACAGCAGATGCACGCCAAACGGCAGCTCAGGCGAGGCCAGACCGCCCGGGCGCAGACGCAGGAAAAGATAGTGCTGCGAAATCAGGAAGAGCAGCGCAGCAACCAGCCACTTGCCCGTACCACCCCACGGCATAGGCACGATAAAGCGCCATGCAACGTAGGCGAATACCAGACCCGTCAATAAATGAACCATGAATCACGCTCCCGTGTTCAGGCAGTTCAGGCTCCGGCACTGAACCGTCACAGAATCGTCCAGAAATTGGAGAGTTCGCGGCGCGCATTGTAACAAGCATAACCTGCGGCATGGCGGGAGGAAGGCACATTACAGACAGGACACGAGGATCACTGATCACCCGCTTTTCGGTGCAGCGCGGAGTAGGCGAAAGCTTTGTTTTGCCGTACTGGCTTTACAAAAATTCACGGAATGACGCATAAGCGGCACAGACAGCGCGCTCGGTGCGCGCTAAAGTTCATCCAACGTTTTTTGCGGGTGTTGCAGAAAACGTTTGATCCTCCCTGACTCATCACAATGATGAGATTTATCCCGCATCCTAAGCGATGCGGGATTTTTTTATCTGCGTTTTACCTACCTTTTATCTACCTTTTATCTACCTTTTATTTACGCGAGGCATTGCCGCAAAATTGACGGCCTGGCGGCTGCCTTCGTTACGGCCGGATCATTTCATGCAGGCTCGGACAATCGTCCATTGGCGGCGGCTGACCGGCAGTTTTTCCGGTACGCCGCGAATGAGCGCCTGCCATTGGGTTTCACCATCATCCTTAATCGCTTTTTCAAAACCGACAATGGCCTCGCGCGCCGCCAGGGCATTGCGGTGCAGCCGGATGAAATATCCGGAAAACTCCGCTTCAAGCTGGGTCAGCGATTCATCGAGCAGATATTCGCGCTGGGCAGTGCGCGCCGTCACATATTTGAGGTCGGCGCGCAGATACAGGATGTCGGCAATCGGAATCAGCAAAAGCCGCCCGCGTTCGCGGCAAGAAAGATGCGCGCGGGCGCCCTGCTGAATGTCGGCCAGCGCTTGCGCCGGAATATTCGCCCGACGCTGGCTGACTTTCTTCAGGGCATCGACCAGACGCAACAGGCGCACCGGCTTGACCAAATAGTCGATGGCGTTCAGTTCAAATGCCTGCACCGCATAGCTGTCATAGGCCGTGATGAAAATGATGGCCGGTGGTATTTCGAGATGGACAAGGTGTCGCGCCAGTTCAATGCCATCCATCTTTGGCATGCGAATGTCGGTCAACACCAGGTCGACCGCTCGCCTGCTGTGTTCCGCCAGTGCCGTGATCGCGGCAATAGCCGCATGACCGTCCGCCGCTTCGGCGACAACTTCATTCGGCACCTGTGCGGCGGCATCGGCCAGCACATCACGCAGGCGCCGTCGCGCCGGCGCCTCATCGTCAACCAGCACCACGGACAACGCAACCGCGGCATTCGTTGGCTCATGCATCTTCTCTTCGCTCATAGGTCTTCGCTCCGGCAAGGCAGAAGAATATGCACACGAAATTCATGCTGCCCATTGTGCAGGGGCTGCAGGCGCGTTTCTAGACGCGCCTCCAGATCGTAGTACAGCGCCAACCGTTCGCGGATATTGGCCAGCGCCATCTGGTGACCGCTGCTCTTTCCTCCCTCCTTGTCGGCCGGATCGCTTGTGCAGGGGTTACTCATATCGATATGCAGCTCATTGCCGCGCCGCATCAGCCGCAGGCGTATCGTGCCGCCCTCGCTGATCGGCTCGATGCCGTGATAGACGGCGTTTTCCAGCAAGGGCTGCAGCATCAGCGGCGGCACCCGCATTGTTTGCGGCACGTCGAGGAGCTTCCATTTAACATGCAGGCGATCGCCCAGTCGCAGCTTTTCCAGATCGAGATACTGCCGGCACAGGGCAATTTCATCGGCCAGCGGCAGCAGGTTGCGCGGATCGCGCATCAGGACGCGAAACAGCTCGGCCAGTTCCTCCAGCGCCGTTTCCGCCCGGTGCGGGTCAGCGCGAATAAGGGAAAGGACGGCGTTCAGACTGTTGAAAAGGAAATGCGGACGGATACGCGCCGTCAGCGCCTGCAGGCGTGCTTCGGCAATCGCCGGTGAAAATGCGCGCATACGCAGGTCGAAGTAGGTCAGCAAGGCAATAGCGGCACACGCCGCCAGCAAAGCGGATTTCAGCGGATCCGAAGGTGCGGCGAAATCTAGCCCGAGCAGTTGCCAGATATCGGCAAACAAGGCGGCCAAGAGCGAGGCCAAGGCAACGATGATACCCCGACCGGGCCATACAGGCAGGCGCGACAGCAACGGGCCGATCAGCGCCAGCAGGCAAAGGCTAAGTAGCAGCACGGGCTGAACCCAGGCGGCCAGCCCGACATACTGCTGAAGCCAGTCGGCAACGCCCGTACTCATCACCAGCGCCGCCGCCGCGGCCATCAGGTTAACGCCCAGCAGGATGCGCAGCATAACGCCCAAATTACGGAAATTCGGGAGCCGTTGCCCTTCCGGTGAATGCCTTATACTATTGACCTGCCCCATGATTCATGACTCAATCGCTGTACGCGCGCTTCATCCGCGAAACCCATCGCATATTCCAAAGCGCATATTCATTCTAGCCCAAGCAAGGCTCCCGATATGACAAAAAATACCACGTCGCCGACTTCTTCCGCACCCTCTTCCGCATTGCACGCCGCGCCGCAGACCGCCTATACCTGGGCCGGGCGCTTCTCCGAGCCGATGTCCGAACTCGTCAAACGCTACACCGCTTCGATCGACTTCGACCAACGTCTATGGCGACAGGATATTCGCGGTTCGCTCGCGCACGCCCGTATGCTGGCGCGCCAGAACATCATCTCCGCCGCCGATCTGGCTGACATCGAACGGGGCATGGCGCAGATTACGGCAGAAATCGAATCCGGCGAATTCGTCTGGTCGCTTGATCTTGAAGACGTTCATCTCAACATTGAAAAACGCCTGACCGCACTCGTCGGCGATGCCGGCAAACGCCTGCACACCGGGCGCTCGCGCAACGACCAGGTCGCCACCGACATTCGCTTATGGCTGCGCGATACGATCGACGCCATCCTCGACCTGCTCGGAAGATTTCAGACCCGCCTGCTCGATCTCGCCGAACGCGAAGCCGACACGCCCATGCCCGGATTCACCCACATGCAGGTTGCCCAACCCGTCACCTTCGGCCACCATCTGCTCGCCTGGTTCGAGATGACACGGCGCGATGGCGAGCGTTTTGCCGATGCGCGCCGACGCGCCAACGTGCTACCGCTGGGCGCTGCGGCGCTAGCAGGCACGACTTACCCGATTGACCGCGAATCTGTCGCCGCCGCGCTGGGTTTCTCCGGCGTCTGCGAAAATTCGCTCGACGCGGTTTCCGACCGCGACTTCGCCGTCGAATTCTGCGCCGCCGCCGCGCTGTTGATGATGCACTTCTCGCGTATTTCGGAAGAGCTGGTGCTCTGGATGACGCCGCGCTTCGGCTTCATTCGTATCGCCGACCGGTTCTGCACCGGCAGCTCGATCATGCCGCAGAAGAAAAATCCCGATGTGCCTGAGCTGGCGCGCGGCAAAACGGGGCGCGTTTACGGCGACCTGATCACGCTGCTGACACTGATGAAAGGTCAGCCGCTCGCCTACAACAAGGACAATCAGGAAGACAAGGAACCGCTCTTCGACGCCGCAGATACCGTCACCGACACCCTGCGTATCTTCACCGAAATAATCGGCGGCATCGAAACCCGCCCGCAAGCCATGCGCGATGCCTTGCGTCAAGGCTTTGCCACCGCCACCGATCTGGCCGACTATCTGACGCGTAAAGGACTGCCCTTCCGCGATGCGCACGAGGTTGTCGGTCTGGCCGTCAAACGCGCCGAAGCACTGGGCGTCGACCTCCCGCAACTACCGCTGGCCGAATTACAGGCTTTTTCGCCGTTAATTGACGAAGACGTGTTCACCGCGTTAACCATAGAAGGCGCCCTGGCGGCTCGCAACCACATCGGCGGCGCCTCGCCGCAACAGGTACGCGCCGCCATTGGCCGTGCACGGGCGAAAATTACGCGCTCCATCACACACGCACAGGCATAACCGAATATCACCAACGGCCGGCACGCCATGGACAAGATCGGCAAATACGACCTGATCCGCGCACTGGGCAAAGGCGCCACATCGACGGTTTATCTGGGCGTGGACGCTTTTGCCCAGCGCCAGGTCGCCGTCAAGATCGCTTCGCCGGAAGTTCTCAAAGACCCCGCGCGCGGACGGCTGTACAAACATCTTTTCCTCAACGAAGCCTCGCTGGTCGGCAAGCTATCGCATCCGCACATCACGCAGATTTACGATGCGGCGATTGACGATTCCTTGTGTTACATCGTCATGGAATACGTACAGGGCGGAACGCTGGAAACCTACGCCGCGCCGGAAAAACTGCTGCCGGTCGAACGCATCGTCGAAATCATTTTCAAATGTACGCGCGCCCTCGACTTCGCGTACGGCATCGGCATTACGCACCGCGACATCAAGCCGGCCAACATCCTGTTCGCCGGCGATTCGGCAGCGTCAGGAGACATCAAGATTTCCGACTTCGGCGCGGCCATTATCGACTCGCTCGACAACACGCAGGTTTCCGGCATCGGTTCGCCCGCCTACATGTCGCCCGAACAGGTGCAGGAACTACCGCTTGACTACCGAACGGATATCTATTCGCTGGGCGTCGTGATGTATCAGCTGCTTTGCGGCCGCTTGCCTTTTCAGGCCAATAACAAATACAACATGATTTATCAGATCATCAATGCCGACCCCAAGCCGCCGTCGCATTACCGTGCCGGGATTCCGGCCGGAATCGACGAAATCACCATGCGCGCGATGGCCAGAGATGCGGACAACCGCTATCCAAGCTGGCGGGATTTCTCCAATGCCCTCGCCCAAGCCTTCCGTAACAAGACGCTGCCGCTGACCAAACGCAATCTCACCGAAACCGAGCAGTTTGAAACCATGCGTGAAATTGCTTTCTTTGCCGCATTTTCCGATGTCGAAATCTGGGAAGTCCTGCGTTTTGCCACCTGGGAAACCGTGCGCGCAGACAAAACGATCATCCGCGACGGCGAACACGGCGATTTCTTCGGCTTCCTCATCTCAGGCGAACTTAAAATTATCAAGCACGGCCGCATTCTCAACCTGATGACAAACGGCGACTGCTTCGGCGAAATGGCTGCGATCAGCAGTGAAAAAATACGGACGGCCGATGTCGTTGCCTTGACGGAAACGCAGGTTGTCATCATCCGCGGTGAAATTCTCAGCAAAGCATCGGAAACCTGCCGCATGCATTTTTATCAGGCATTTCTCAGCGTCATGGTCACCCGCCTGGCGCTATCCAGCGCGCGTCTGGCGGCACGCTGACTCACCACTCACCGCGCTGCGCCAATCCTCAACCCCTCAAAGCCCTGACGCCGTCGCCATTCCGAAGACAACCGACAAGCGCCGAGGCGCCCCGGCTCGGATGTGCGTGCCATCAAACCCTGCGTGCACACCCTCCCCCATAGATCACTCCGGAACAGCCAGCCCTTCGAGCAGCTTCTGAAGTTCGCCGCTCTGGTACATCTCGCGCATGATGTCGCAGCCGCCGACGAACTCACCGCGAATGTAAAGCTGCGGAATCGTCGGCCAGTCGGAAAAAATCTTGATCCCGTCGCGTATCGCCGGGTCTTCCAGCACATCGACGCTGAAAAAAAGCGGCAGGTTGCAGGCGCGCAGAATCTGCACGGCTGTCGCCGAAAAACCGCACAGCGGCATCATCGGCGACCCTTTCATGTAGAGCACAACCGGATGCTGGGTAATCTGTTCTTTGATCAAGGCCTGTACGTCGTCCATAAAAATCTCCGCGATTCGATCGGGTTAAATAATTTGAATACTCATTGGGCCGAGTCCGTGCCGGAGCCGTCGGGCATCCTCACGTCCTCACATCCCCACCTATCCCGCCCGCTCCGTAGCGGCCGGATGCGGGATGGAGCGCAAAGGAGACGATTGTACTTGGCAATGCGCACTATGGAACGCCGGCACACGGATAATTCCGACAAACCGGACAGCCAGGCACCTCGATAAAGCCGCCGATTTACAGAATTTCCCCAAGCGCTCAAAGCAGCCGCCTCTGTACCTCCGCCACCCATCTTGCTTGCCGGGGTGCGCTTGCCATTCTATGCAACCCGCGCACCGAAGCGACCGCTGCTGACGCGCTCAATGCCCGCACCGTCCCGCCGGGAGGCGACCTGCGTAAATCCGGCCGTACGCAGCAGAGCGCGTACTTTATCCGCCTGGTCATAACCATGTTCCAGCAGCAACCAGCCCCCCGGCGACAGATGCGCGCCCGCCTGGGTGATGATCGCCTGCAAACACGCCGTGCCGTCGCCTCCCTCCACGCCGTCGGTCAGCGCTGAACGCGGCTCAAACGGCAAGCCGTCGCACAGCAAATGCGGGTCGCCTTCAGCAATGTACGGCGGATTGGCAACGATGAGATCAAAGCGCTCATCCGCTAAGGGTTCGCACCACGTCCCCAAACGAAAGTCAATGGTCGCACCGTGACGCGCAGCATTTTTCCGCGCCACCGCCAGTGCCGCGGGGGCAATATCGCTTGCCACGATACGGGCATGCGGGCATCGCCCGGCCAGCAAAATCGCTACGATGCCCGACCCCGAACCGAGATCGGCGATGCGCGGCGCCGGCCACTCCGCGGCACAGTCAAGCGCGTAATCGACCAGGGTTTCGGTGTCCGGTCGCGGGATCAGCACATCGGGCGTCACGACAAACTCAAGGCCGCAAAACCACGCGGTACCGAGCAGATAGGCCAGCGGCTCACCCGCCGCACGACGTGCCGTCAGGTCGGCAAACTGCGCTGACTGCCCCGCGCTCAATGCGTGCTCCGGTGCAGCGATCAGATCGGCATGGGAACAGCCCGTCACGTATTCGAGTAGCTGGCGCGCCTCCTGGCGGCCGATCAGCGCGCCCGCCTGCCGCCACGCTTCACCGAGGCAAACGCCAGGCGGGAACGAGAAGATGGGCAAGCGGGCGGGCGGCATCAAGGAATGTGACATACAGTACAGCGCGTGCAGTCCGGAAAAATACCAACGGATAGGGACGGTTGAAACGATTGGAGCGATTAGGACAGGCAGTTCAGGCAGGCGTTCGGGCAGAAAATTTTTCACGCACTACGGAAGACGGGAAAAGCATCACGCAGGCATCAGACATCGGCGCCGTTGCGCCGTTCATTCCGCATCGGCCAGTGCCGCCAGCTGCTCGGCCTGGTGTTCCGCCGTCAACGCGCTGATGATTTCTTCGAGGTCGCCGTCCATGATGGCGTCGATCTTATACAAAGTCAGATTGATGCGATGATCCGTCACCCGCCCTTGCGGAAAATTGTAAGTGCGGATGCGCTCGGAACGATCGCCGCTGCCGATCAGGCTCTTGCGCGCCGAGGCAATCTGGGCGTGCCGTTCGCTTTCTTGCGCGGCGCGGATGCGCGATACCAGCACCGACATGGCGCGCGCTTTATTCTGGTGCTGCGAACGGCCGTCCTGGCATTCGACGACGAGGCCGGTCGGCAGATGCGTAATGCGTACCGCCGAGTCGGTCTTCTGGATATGCTGACCGCCGGCGCCGGAGGCACGAAAGGTATCAATGCGGATTTCGTTCGGATTGATGTGCACGTCGGCCAGCTCATCGGCCTCCGGCATGATCGCCACCGTGCAGGCCGAGGTATGGATACGCCCCTGTGACTCGGTTTCCGGCACGCGCTGCACGCGGTGCCCGCCCGACTCGAACTTGAGGCTGGCATAAACGCCATTGCCCGCAACCCGGGCGATGACTTCCTTGTATCCGCCCAGCTCGGCCTCGCTGGCAGAAACGATCTCCACCTGCCAGCGCCGCCGCTCGGCATAACGCGCGTACATGCGGAACAGACTGCCGGCAAACAGCGCCGATTCGTCGCCGCCCGTCCCGGCGCGGATTTCGAGGAACACATTGCGTTCATCGTCGTCATCCTTCGGCAGCAGCAGCTTCTGCAATTCCTGCTCGATTTCCGGCAAGCGCGCCTGCGCCGCGGCAACTTCTTCCGCCGCCAGCGCCTTCATATCCGGATCGTCCGACGCCGCATCGTCCAGGATTTCCTGCGCCGCGCGCAGATCGTCCTGCACCCGCCGCCAGTCCCCGTATAAGGCGACGACCGGGCCGAGTTCGGCGTGTTCGCGCGTCAGTTTGCGGTAATGATCCAGATCGCGCGTCGCCTCGCCGCTTGCCAATGTACGGTCAAGCTCTTCGAGTCGGGCGGAAAGGCCTTCCAGCTTATCGAGAATCCCCTGTTTCATCGCAGTCTCGTGGGTTGATTCCGCTCATTCGACCGGCAGACGGTACAGCCGGGCGATCAGCGAACGCACCTCGCCGCGCTCGCCATCCGTCCGGTGCAGCGCCTGCGTCGGCTCATGCAGCAGCTTGTTGGTCAAACGCTGGGACAAGGCATCGAGCGCCGCGACTGGATCGCCGCCGCGCGCCAGCGTCTTGAGCGCGCGTTCCAGCTCGCGGCGGCGCATGCGCTCGGCGTTGTCGCGCAAGGCGCGGATCGCCGGCACATTGGCGCGAACGTCCAGCCAATTGATGAACAGCTCGGTACGCGCGCCGACAATCATCTCGGCATTGGCCACCGCCGCCTGGCGCGACTCCTTACCTTCCTCGACGATGTGCGCCAGATCGTCAACCGTGTACAAATACACCTTATCCAGATCGACGACTTCGGCCTCGACATCGCGCGGCACGGCCAGGTCGGCGATGAACATCGGCGCACGGCCGCGCAGTTTCAGCGCCCGTTCGACCATGCCCAGGCCGAGGATCGGCAACTGGCTGGCCGTACTGGTGACGATAATATCGAATTCATGCAAGCGCCCGGCAAGTTCCTCCAGACGCACCGCCGTCGCACCGAAGCGGTCAGCCAGCGAACGGCCGCGGTCAAGCGTGCGGTTGGCAACGACGATGCGCTGTGGCTGGCGCGCGGCAAAATGCGCCGCACACAGCTCAATCATCTCGCCCGCGCCGATAAACAGCACCTGCCGGTCGGCGATGCGCTCGAACACCCGCTCGGCCAGGCGCACGGTTGCCGCCGCCATCGAAACGACACTGGCGCCGATCGCCGTCGTCGAGCGCACGTCCTTGGCCACGGCAAAAGCATGCTGAAACAGCTTGTCAAGCACCACCCCCAGCGTCCGCTCCTCGCGCGCAGCGCGCACCGCCTCCTTCAGCTGGCCGAGAATCTGCGGTTCGCCGATGACCATCGAATCCAGCCCGCTCGCCACCCGGAAGGCATGACGCACCGCCTCGCTTTCCGCATGGACATAAAGATACGGCTCAATGTCGTGGTAAGGAACGCGCCGATCCGCCGCCATCCACTGGCCAATCGTCTGCGGCGACTCCGCCTGACAATAGATTTCCGTCCGGTTGCAGGTCGACAGGATCACCGCCTCGTGCACGCCCGCATCGCCGGTCAGATCAGCCAGCACGCGACGCAGCTCTTCGGGGTGAAAAACCACCCGCTCACGCACATGCAGCGGCGCCGTGCGGTGATTGATGCCAAGGACGAAAAAAGCCATAAAAAAGCCGGCACAGCCGGAAGCAGGAAAAAGAAAATGGAATGGGCGAAATGAAACGGCAACCGGAACGTGAGCGTGAGCAAAAAACGGGCGTGATTATAACATCCGCTCTCCCCGCTCATCGCCCAGAAAAACAGGCGGAACGGCCGACAATGCCCGATCATGCCCAGCCAGCGGGCAGGCCGGGAGCCGGCAAGGCGCGGCCTATTCCGCTGAGGTATGGCCCAGCGCTTTCTGTTACTTTTCCGGAAACCGGTGCCCCGCCTCACCCGTTTCTGCCAGGGTTTGCGCAGCCCGCCCTAACCCTGCCCGATGCCGTGCTCAACGCCATCGAATTCCGTTTAACGCCGTCCGGCTCCGTCCGATGCCCACCCATTCCGCCAACATCGCCATAATCGACGCCCGCCCACTCCTTAATGCAAGCTACAAGCCGACATAGACACCCCTGCAGCCCGCGTGGATTGGGCGTTTGCGGGCATGCCCGATAAAACCGCATCAACAGGACGCGCACCGGGCAAAACTATTTGGTCATTCGGTTATTCGCTGCCAAAATTACCGCCTGCTTTGGTGCCTGCATCATGCCCGGCACCCGCCTTGCAGGGTTTCCACGTCTCTCCAAAAGAATGCATCGTGCCGATAAACGCGCCTGCAAAAGGGCACTGCGCAGACCACACCGGGCATCGAGGCAGGCAATACCGTATGGCTGAAATACGACCGGTAAAAATCAGGGTGCCCCAGTCATCACACGGGGCTAGGCCACCTTCAAGACATCAATTACCCGCCGCAAGGCAGGCGACACGTTGCGGTGCGGGTAATACAGATACCAGCCGGGGAAAATGTGGCTGAACGGCTTGAGCACGCGGATGAGGCGGCCGTTTTCCAGCGCCTCGGCAACCATGCCGATGGGCACGTAGGCCAGCCCCAATCCGGCCTTGGCTGCGGCGGCTTCCATGTAGGAATCGTTGAACACCCATTGTCCCACAGGCGGGTGTTTGAACGCGCGCCCTTCATAGGTAAATTCCCAGTGATACAAGCCGCCGTTTGCAAACTGGTAGGCAATGCAGGGGTGCGCGGCCAGATCTTGCGGCGTTTGGGGAAAGCCGTAGCGGCGGTAATGTTCGGGCGTGCCAACAACGGCCATTTCCATATCGGGCGCAATGCGCACGGCCACCATGCCTTCGTCAGCCTCATCGCCCAAACGCACGCCTGCATCAAACTGCTCGCCAATGATGTCCACAAAGCGGTTTTCGCTGGTCAGTTCCAGCTTCACGTCCGGGTACCGCTGTCCAAAGTCGGCCAGTTTGGGTAGCAGCACTTCATCAATGGCGTGCTGGCTGGCGTTGATGCGCACCGTTCCCGCAGGCGTATGGCGCCAATGCGCCAGCATGCCCAAACCGCCGTTCAGTTGGTGAAAACCTTCTTGCAGCGTGCTCTGCAATTGCAGCCCTGCCTGTGTGAGCGATAGCCTGCGTGTGGTGCGTGTCAGCAGCTGCACGCCCAGGCGCGCCTCCAGGTCGCGCACCGTACGGCTAACGCCCGACTGCGCAACCCCCAGTTTTTCTGCTGCGCGGGTAAAGCTGCCTTCCTGGGCAACTATCATGAAAACGTATAAATCGTTGTAATTTTCACGCGGCTGCATATGGCCTCTCCTATCGTCTTCCCCGCGTCATTCCTGCTTCGTCGCACTTTGCGCAGCATAGCACGGCATAGCGATTCGGAACTTAATGATATAAGTGTTTTGCGTTTTGGCTACTTAATCTCGCTCAACACTATTTCTAGAATGCCTCTTGTCCATCAACACCTTGGAGCAAGAAGCACCCGTGATTCCCACTGCCCCGCGCAAACTCGAAACCCTAGCCGCCGCCATTGTTCTTGACACAACCTTATCAGGAGCACACACCATGACTCACGCCACCGTAACCATCACCCCCATGAAAGGCACGCAAGCCCTGCAACTGGAAAGCAAATGGGACAAGATCTTTCCGCAGTCCAGCAAGGTCGAGCACCACAAGGTGACATTCAAAAACCGCTACGGCATCACCCTCGCCGGTGACCTCTATGTGCCGAAGAACATTAAAGACGGCGCGAAGCTGCCCGCGATTGTCGTCGCCGGCGCGTTCGGCGCGGTGAAGGAGCAATCGGCAGGCCTGTATGCGCAAGCGCTGGCGGAACGCGGCTTCGTCACGCTAGCCTTTGACCCGTCCTACCTCGGCGAATCTGGCGGCGAGCCGCGCAATATGGCCTCGCCCGACATCAATACGGAAGATTTCAGCGCCGCTGTGGATTATCTCGGCCTGCAAAATTTCGTGAACCGCGATGAAATCGGCATTTTGGGCATCTGCGGTTGGGGCGGCATGGCGCTGAATGCGGCGGTATCCGACACGCGCATTAAGGCCGTCGCCACCAGCACCATGTACAACATGACCCGCGTGATGGCCAACGGCTACGAAATCAACATGAAGCAGAACGCACAAGGCGGCTACGACCGCACCCCCGCGCAAACTGCCGAAGCGCGCTACCAAATGAAAGTGCAATTGAACAACGGCCGCTGGGAAACCGCGCAAAACGGCTACGCCACTCTTTCGCCCGCCAACAACCTTGACCCGGCAAAAGACATCACCGCCGACACACCGAAATTCATCGCCGAATATGCCAATTTCTATCGCACCAAACGCGGCTTCCACCCCCGCGCTGTAAATTCCAATCCGCAAGGTTCGTGGACAAACACAGTGCCGCTGGCATTCATCAATATGCCCATCCTGCAACGCGCTGCCGAGCTGAAAGCGCCCGCGCTGCTGGTGCACGGCGAAAATGCGCATTCGCGCTATTTCAGCGAGGACGCCTATCAATCGCTGGGCAGCCAAAATAAAGAGCTGTTTATCGTCAAAGACGCGAACCACACCGACTTGTACGACAACACCACGAGCAAGATTCCCTTTGATAAATTCGAAGAGTTCTTCAAGAAGAATCTGAAATAAAAACAAAGGCCGCCCGTAAGGGCGGCTTTTGTCAGAAGGTATTTGTTCATTCACCCCGGCGGCGGGCAGAAATCTGCTGCGAGCAGACGGAACTACCCGAACACTGCTGCCCAACCCTATTCACCTTTGGCACTGCGATGCCGCAACAACTCCTGCAACGCCCTCACCTCTTCTGCCATATACTGACCGCCACCGGTATGGTATAGGCATGCTGACAGTCAAGGGGACGCAGACGATTGCCATGTGGGTGGGAACCGGCTGGATGACTTGGTAACCGATGCGGCGCTGGGAAGTAGCGAGGAAGTGATAAGCCTCGGCACCCGCTATCGTGCTCTGGTCACATACATCAGCAAACAAGCTGACGATAGCAGAGGTAGCATACGCTTGGCCTCTTGTCAGACCGGAGCCTGCGACGCTGGATTCGCACAGAATCTTTCTAATAAAATAGGCGTTCCTGTAATCGCCCCTACAGATACTTTATTTGTTTTTCCGAATGGAAAAGTAGTAATTGGTCCGAATCAATTTACAAATTCCGGTCAATGGCGAACTTTTTATCCAACAAAACCAAATTGAGGAAGAAATGGATAAGTCAAAATTTTTTGGTCTTTGGCATGAACATTGTGGAGGCAACTTCCCTTCCCTTAAAAAAGAGCCTCAGAAAATTCTTTCTTCAACAGATGCAGAGAAGATTGCTTGCTACTTGGACAGTTGCCCAATATGGGTTGCCTCTCCAGGTTTAGTAAATTCGTGTATTGGTAATAGAGATGAAATTGCAGGTACTTTATCTATAAAAACAAATGGAGAATGGGCATGGCAGGATACCATGCCTTACTATGTACGCCATTTCCGCATTAGCCCGCCGTTGGAATTCCTTCATGAAATAAAAAATGGCGATGCAGCTATCCCATTAGAGAATGAAATTAATATCGTATCTTTGGATTTTCCAGATTTTTAATTACGGCAAGCCTCGATTTGCTGTCAGCTCAAAAATCATCAACCCGACTTTTAACCTGTCAGGAGCACAGCCATGATTCGCGCACCGATGGGAGATCAAGCGTATTGGGACGAATTGAAAATTGCTTGGTTAAATGCCATTAAGGATGAAGAAAATATTTTTCAGACTCCTAGCGCTAATCCAATCTATAGACCGCAGTATGTGATGAATAATATGCAGCACCGACTGCGTTATATTCTGACACTCTACTCCCGCGGCGACCCGGTCTCCGAGTTGGGGCAATACATACCTGGGCTGCTC
>CALAIL010000007.1 GCA_937923255.1 uncultured Propionivibrio sp.
TTTATCTAACCCGCCAAGATATACCCCCCCCTGGTTGCCAACAGGTCCTTCATAAATAACGGTTCCTTTGGGAATTTTGATTGCATATAAAGTATCAATATGAGATTCTGCCTCTAAGACTCCGGTTTTTGGGTTTATCCATTGTGGTCTGACCGCCGAGTCAATTCTTACTTGTGCAACAGAACTCGGTGGGGTGCGCGTGAACCATTGTCCCAGCGCTTTCTCGGAATTTCCGGCCCGATATAAAATTAAATCCTTTTCCAAAACAATTGCATTGTATCTTCCTGCATAAAAGTTGGCAGCAGGGGGAGTTGGCCCTAGTATTTTTTCTGCAAGTGGGCCAGGGTTTTCTACAGCGTTATAGGTGAATTTTGTAGTTGTACCGCTTACGCTCCCTTTCCACAGTTCCCTACTACCAGCCCGTATTTCAGTGGCAAAGATTTTAGAACCGGCAGACAAAACTGGCGCCCCGGTCCCGGCGGGCAAACCCCCGACGCCGACTAGGGAGGCCACCTCAATGCCGAGGGTATTGCAGACCAAAGGATTCGCGAAACAATACTGCGCCAGGGCAAATCCGCCCCTGATCGCTGCGCCCCCCAATCCGACAGTCGCGATAACGCCACCGGCTGCCCGCGCTACCCGGCACGGACTGCTGGCATTACAGTCTGCCGCATTGTACCGGCGCTCCGCCTCCTGCTGCGCACCATAAACACCGTTAATTGCAAAAGCCATCTCAGGACGCACACTGGCGCCGCGCAGTTCATTTGGATTCAGAAGAGTTTCCGTAAGGCGTCCGGGCAGTGATTCCAGAAATCGCGGTGGCGGAGCGGCCAGCGGGTACCTGGCCGGAAGCCCGCGTCAATAGGGCGTTTGCGGGTAGGCTGGAAACCCACGTAAACACTGGGCTTGAAGATAGGCAGGCCGGAAATCCGCGTAAATAGTGGGCTGGCGGGCAGCCCCTTCGGATAAGCCCATTTTACGCGGGGTTCAGGGCAGGTGTTTCGGCGAATGCTGTGGCGGTGCTACGGCTGCAGTATGACTGAGTTGCGGTTCGTGGTGACACTTTAGGAAACTTTTCATTCTCTGCGGCGGTGGTGATTCAGCCGGCGATGCTTCCTTTACGCACGGCTGGCGGTGGTCGGTGACTGTCTGCGTCTTTCAAATGTGATGCCGATTGGCTGGACTGACCGGCGGCAAGCCCACGCCAATACGGCGTTTTCGGGCAGGTAGTCTGGAAACCCGCGTAAACACTGGGCTTGAAGATAGGCAGGCTGGAAACCCGCGTAAACAGTGGGCTGGCGGGCAGGGGCAGGTTGCCGCCGGCAGCAAAGATGAGATCACCGCCAGAGGAGAGCTGCGTTGGGTTCAATGTGGTGTGATAAAGCTGGCTCGTCGCCCGGCCTTTACCGTGCAGACCGCTCGTCTGGGCGATGAAGGCATCGCGACTAACATGCCGCCAACGGTTCGGCAGGCGATGCAGTCGGGCGCTACATTTCATTATTACTTTTCACTATTCGCTTCATCTGTTGAAGTGACTTCTGTTTCTGAGGTTGTCTGCCTTAGATTTTTCCGTTCTCGGAGGTGTCCAATTGTGATTTTAATAATTGAATAAATGGACAGTGAAATACCCCAGCCGCAAATAAGGGACATCCAAAGTCTAAGCCAACTTTTATCCGCTTCTGTCGGTGGATCGTAGTGAAGGTCGAGAAGGTTCTCAACCCACGTATTAATGTCATAGATATGCCACATCATATACCATCCAAAAGTCAATAAAAGTATATTTCGGAAATTACCGACGTAGGTATGAAGGTTGAAGTATTTGCTAATAAATTTGTTCTCTTTTTCAGCTTGTCGATCGGCGAATTTATGCCAGCGCTCAAACCAGTTCATTTGTGTTTCCCTTCTTCCGTGAGGTTGATGAGAGAAGAGGTACCTGAAATCACTTGTTCGAAACCCTCGCTGATGATTGCCGGATACGGATTGCGGCGCCCGGCCTTATGCAGCAGTGGCCCCAGCTTGGGATTGGGTACTAGCTGATCGGCGGTCAGTATAATATTCATCGGCCTAGTACCATTACATCCAGTTAGTGTATTTCCTTATATAAACAATTGTTGAGAAAAATAGAACCGCAGCTATAAAAAGTAAAGTAAAGAATAACCTTGTTTTCCATTTATATTTATCGGCACATTCATTAAGTGCATAAAAAAATGATGCAAAGGGTGTAATCATTATTCCACCTTTGACTACCCATAAAAAAGACTTGCTATTCCAGACCCATTGCTGGGTCTGTGACCACTCCGAGAAACTGGAAAATAGAGAAATCAGAATAGCTGCCCCCAAGAATTGCAAGCCGACCTTTACACAGTAGAACAAGGTGCGCTGCGCCAGTATTTTGGCTACGGAGTCTTCCTGTTTCATTGGCCGGCCTTTCTTTGTTTAGCGGCGTTGTCGGCATGGACGCGGTCGCTCAACAGGCGCAGCTGCTCGGCAACCAGCTGCTGTTCGTAGAAGCCGTCGCCCAGCCGCTTG
>CALAIL010000008.1 GCA_937923255.1 uncultured Propionivibrio sp.
AAGTCGAGCCGCTATAGATTGTCTGGCTTTTAAAAAGGGCTGCCCGCAACCCCGTATGAATAGGGAGTTTGCGGGCAGGTGCCTCTGGAACCCTTATAAATAAAGGGCTTCATGGCATGGTCGCTGGAGATGCCCTGTTTACAAGGACTTCAGAGCATCCCCCTTGGAGATGCCCGAAATACGCGGGTTGCAGCGGGGGTGTCTGGCTGATGAGGTTTAGAGCGGCCAGCCGCGTTGGCGTGGCGCTTTGGCCGTGGAGCGCGTCAGTTTTGCCGTATCGGCGGCCGGTGGGGCGAGGCGCACGGAAAACGTCATCAGTTCATCGCGGCGGAAGGCATGGACCTGGATCGTGTCGCCAGGCCGGCGGCGGAGCAGGCAGGCATCGAGCGTTTCCGGCGTGACGCGCAGTCCGTCGATGGCGACCAGTACGTCGCCTGCGGCCAGACCGGCCTGTTGCGCCGCGCCGCCGTCGAATACGGTCGCTAGCCGGAGTTCGTTGCCTTCGCGCGCCGTCTTGACGCCGAGCGTGGGCGTGCGGGAAGCCTGCCAGTCAAGGCGGATGCCGAAGTGGGCAAGCAGTGTTTTGAGCGGCAGTTCGCGTGTGCCATAGACGTAGTCGGCAAAGAAGCGTTGCAGCCGCAGGCCGGCGCACGCTTCGGCGATTTTTTGAAATCCGTCTTCCGCCAGGCCAATGCCGGTCTGGCCGTGATGCCGCCAGAGCGCGCGCATCACATCGTCGAGGGAAATGCGGCCCTGCGTGTCGCGCCGCAAGGTCAGGTCGAGCGTCAACGCGACGAGCGCGCCTTTGGCGTAATAGCTGACGACGGCGTTCGGCGTATTTTCGTCCGGCCGGTAGAACTTGCTCCAGGCGTCGAAGCTCGATTCCGCGACGGACTGACGCAGACGGCCGGGCGTTTTTTGAACATTGCCGAGCGTCTGGGCGAGCAGCGCCAGGTAGTCGTCGATGCCGATGACGCCGCTGCGCAGCAGGGCGAGGTCGTCGTAGTAGGAGGTGATGCCTTCAAAAGCCCAGAGCTGCGTCGTGTAGTTTTCGCGGTCGAGATCGTAGGGAACGAAGGCGGCGGGCTTGATGCGTTTGACGTTCCAGGCGTGGAAATACTCGTGACTGCACAGACCGAGGAAGGTGCGGTAGTGCTCGTTCATGCCTTGCATGCCAGGCCAGGGCAGATCGCGGCGTGCGCAGAGCAGCGCGCTCGAGGCGCGATGTTCGAGGCCGCCGTAACCTTCGCCGACGGCGGTGACAAGAAAAATGTAGCGCTTCATCGGCGCGGGTTCGCCAAACAGGCGGATTTGCCACTCGCAGATTTTCTTGAGGTCGGCGGTCAGCCGGCCGAGGTCGGCGTCATGCCGGCCGGTCAGCGCGATTTCATGGGGAATGCCGCAGGCGCTGAAGCTCGCCAGCGTGAAGCGCCCCATTTCCACCGGATGATCGATCAGTTCGTCGTAATCGGCGGCGCGGTACAGCCCGAAGCCGTGCCGCCTGGCGGCGCCGGCTTCGCCGCGCGCCGGTTCGAGCGCGGTCGCGATCCGCCAGTCGGCGAATGCCGGGTCGGCCGGCGCCTGGAGATGGACGCGGCAAGGCGCGCTTTCCTGGCCGATGACGCGCAGGAAAACGCTGGCGCCGTTGAAGAATCCGTGCGTTTCGTCCAAATGTGCGCCGCGTACCGACAGATCCCAGGCATGAATTTCGCAAATGACGCTGAGCGCCTGCCCTGCGCGCAGCGGCGCGGCCTGCCAAGTGTGTTTGTCAAGTTTGCTGAGGCGTACCGGCCTGCCGCCCGATTCGGCGCGGATGGCGACGATGTGGCGGGCGAAATCCCGGATCAGATAGCTGCCGGGAATCCACGCCGGCAGGGCGAAACGCTGTCCGGCCGGGTCGGGGCATTCGACGCGGCAAATGGCTTCATAACGGTGCGCGCGTGGATCGAGCGGGCGGATGGCGTAGCAGATAGGCGGTCGGCGTGGCGCGGAAGTGTGTGCGGCGCGTGGGGCGGGAGAGGGAGAGGAAGAGGGCAAAGCGGGCATATCAGACATGGGCGCTGGAGGTTTTGAAGGGGCGGATCGGCGGCGCCCTGCCGGTTGCACGGGCGTGCCGGATGAAGCAGTGTGTTGCGGCCGGGGGGGCGGGTTGTGCAGAGCCGCGCCATGAGCGCTGGGTATATCATTCGCCCTCTGGTTCGCGCGGATTTTACGCTTTCCGCGCCAGTTTTGATTTTTGCGGCAGCCCGATGATGCGTCCGGGCGCGCCGGACTGTTTGAAAGGTTGTGTTCATGCCGTTGCCTTTGCCTGTAGCGGAACGCAGGCGCGTGCACAAGCGCGCAATTACTCTGGAAGGCTTTCGCCGTAGCGATGGCTTGTGGGATATCGAAGGTCATTTGCAAGATACCAAGGATGCGCCTTTCGACATTCATGGCGATATGCGCCTGCCCGGCGATGCGGTGCACGACATCAGCGTGCGCCTGACCATCGATCACCGGATGAATGTGCTGGATGTGGCCGTCAGCTTCGATGCGACGGCTTTTCCGGGGACATGCGAAACCGTGGGGCCGGATTACCGGCAGGTGGTGGGACTCAATCTGTTCAAAGGCTTTGTCAAGACGGTCAAGACGCTGTTTCGTGACACGCAAGGTTGTACGCACGTTTCCGAACTGCTGATGTCGATGCCGACGGCAGCGTTCCAGGCATTTGCCGGACAGGTTCGCTATGAGGACCGCGTCGATGCCCGCCAGGTGCCCTACCATCTTGATCGTTGCCATGCGCTGAGTCTGGAATCCGAAGTGGTTCGGCGGGCGTATCCGCGCTGGTATCGGGGGGGAAAGCCGGTTTCCGGCGACGCTTTGCCGGGCACGCCGACTTCGCCTGAAGGGCGCCGGGACGCGGGCTGACGGGCATGACTGATGCGTCGCATGCCGCTGCATGAGGCAGTGCCTGCGCCGGTGGTGCGATGCATGGCCGCTGGCGGGCGATGAACGGCGGTTTGCGGGCGGAACCGTCGGGCGGTGAATTTTGTCTTTTCAGGCGTTCGCGTTCTATGCGTCGTGACTGATAAAATCGGTCTTAAACCGCGTGTATGCGAGGAATCCAGAGGTGTACACTCACTCAGTATTTCCAACGCAGAAAAGAGAGAGGCGGTAAACAGATGGCACAGCGAAGCAATCGGGGCAAGCGGAAGCAGTAAAGGATAAGCGGGGATGGCAAGAACATTATCGGAGAAATGCAAGTGGCGTCCAATCCGTTGAGCGGAGCGCTCGAAATCGTCGTCCGTTCGGATCCGGGCATGATGCGCCGGTACAACGAGGATGCCGTATTCGCCAATCCTGCGCTGGGTCTGGTTATCCTGGCCGACGGGATGGGCGGCTATAACGCTGGCGAAGTCGCCAGTAGCATGGCGATTACGGGGATTTCCGCCGCGCTCGAACAGGATTTTTTTCTGCACTCGCCGTATGCGATCGGCGGCGCCCCCGGCGATCTGCATGTCCAGCGCTGCTTGTCCCGGCGCATCGCCGCGGCCAATACGGCGATTTATCAGACGTCGATGACCCAGCCGGAATGCGCGGGAATGGGCACGACGCTGGTGATGGCGATGTTTCACGATAATGCCGTGATTGCCGCGCATCTGGGCGATTCGCGCCTGTATTGCCTGCGCGGCGATGAGTTCCGCCAATTGACCCATGATCATTCGTTTGTGCAGGATCAGGTTGACCGTGGCCTGATGACGGCGGCGGATGCGCGCCTTTCGCGCAATCGCGGTCTGCTGACGCGGGCGCTGGGCGTTGATGCGATCGCCGCGCCTGATTTGCGCCGCCATCCCGCGCGTCCGGGCGATATTTATCTGTTGTGCTCGGATGGCCTCAACGATATGCTGATGGACAGAGAGATCGGCAAGGCGCTGCGCGCGCAGTCGGACAATCTCGAACTGGCCGCCGCGCAGTTGATTCAGATGGCCAACGACATGGGTGGACGTGATAATGTTTCTGTGATTTTAATCAAGGTGTTGCGTGAGTTTCCCGTACAGCACACAGCGCTGTTCCGGCAGCGTCGAACCGGCGAGCACAGCCGCACGCTTTTTGAATGAGGAATGGGCAAAATGGCGAAGCTGATATTGAGCATGGACGGTCTGGTTCTTAAGGAGATCGTTCTTAACAAGGAGCGGATGACCATCGGGCGACGCGCCAGCAATGACGTGCAGATCGACAATCTGGCGATCAGCGGCGAACACGCGGCGGTGGTGACGATTCTCGAAGACTCTTTTCTTGAAGATCTCAACAGCACCAATGGCACGCTGGTGAATGGGCAGCCGATCCGGAAGCATTTCCTCAAGGATGGCGACCTTATCGAAATGGGCAAGTACAAGCTCAAGTATGTGGTTGAACGGCCCTCCGCGATTGAAACAGAGGAATATGGAAAAACGGTGTTTCAGCCGGAGGGGGAAGCGGCCGCAGCCACAACCGCGCCGCCTGCGGCTGAGCCGGTGGTTTCTGCGACGTCGGTCATGGCCACGCAGCCCATGACCTTGCCGGCGGCCGCGCTTCAGATACTCAACGGCGCCAATGCCGGGCGCGAGCTGGCGCTGACCAAAACGCTGACGACGCTCGGCCGGCCGGGGGTGCAGGTGGCCGCCATTACGCGGCGTCCGCACGGTTATTTCATTGCGCACGTCGAAGGGGCGCAATTTCCGATGGTCAATGGTCAGGCGCTTGATGCGCAGGCGCGGGCGCTCCGCGATCACGACATCATCGAGCTGGCAGGCACCAAGATGGAGTTCTTCCTCAAAGAATAGGGGAAAGCGCGTCTGTTGCAGGCGAAGGCGGGCAGCAGCGGATCAATGCAAGTCTTCGGGCAGGCACCGGGAGCACCGGCGATGTCAACAATGGAGTCAGGATGAGGGTCGAGGTTCTCGGATGTAGCGGCGGTATCGGACGGATAGGCGGCCAGGTGCTGCAAACGACTTCGCTGCGTGTCGATCACGACATCCTGATTGATGCGGGCACCGGTGTTGCCGGCCTGACGCTGGCTGAAATGGCGGCGATCGACCATGTGTTCATTACCCATTCGCACGTGGATCACATTGCGGCGCTGCCGTTGATGATCGACTCGGTTGCCGAAATGCGCCAGGCGCCGATGACGATTTATGCCGAAGCGGCCACATTGGAAATTCTCCGCGAACATGTTTTTAATTGGGCGATCTGGCCGGACTTTAGCGAAATTACGGTGTGCAAGTCCATGGCGATCCGGTTTCAGCCCGTGGCTGTCGGAGCGCCGCTTTATCTGGGGGGCCGGACGATTACCCCGCTGCCGGCCGTACATGCTGTGCCGGCGGTGGGTTACTGCCTTGATTCCGGCGCGGGCAGCCTAGCTTTTACTGGCGATACAACGGCCAATGACGCGCTCTGGCCGATGCTGGAGCGTGTCGACAACCTCCGCCATTTGATCATTGAAACGGCCTTTCCCGACAGCGAGCAGGCGCTGGCGCTGCGCTCAAAGCATCTGTATCCGAGCCTGCTGGCCAGGGAACTGGCGCGCTTTGCCGGGCCGGCCGATTTAGCCGTTCATATCTCGCACATCAAACCGGGTCAGGCTGAACGGATCATGCGCGAAATCGCCGGGCATGGGACCCGGTTTTCACCGCAGATGTTGCAGGATGGACAGATTTTCGAGTTATGAACCCGACCAGGGCGTTTCATGAATGCTCGTGAACACCCCATGCCGAGAGATGAGTCATTTTTATGAATACCACGATGCCGATTCTTGCCGCCAGCATTCTTTCTGCCGACTTTACCCGTTTGGGGGCGGAAGTCACCGACGTGATCGCGGCCGGCGCCGACTGGATTCACTTCGATGTCATGGACAATCACTATGTGCCGAACATGACCGTCGGTCCGCTGGTCTGCGCGGCTATCCGCCCGCTGACCGGGGCGGTTATCGACGTGCATCTGATGGCTCGCCCGGTTGATCGCCTCATTGCCGATTTTGCCAAAGCCGGCGCCAACCTTATTTCCTTTCATCCTGAGGCTTCGGAGCATGTTGACCGCAGCCTTGCGCTGATTCGTGAGCATGGCTGCCAGGCCGGTCTGGTCTTCAATCCGGCAACCCCGTTGAATTATCTCGATTACCTCATGGACAGGATCGATCTTGTCCTGGTCATGGGCGTCAATCCCGGTTTTGGTGGCCAGGCCTTCATTCCGGCGATGCTCGGCAAGCTGCGCGAGGCGCGCGTTCGAATCAACGACTACGCGCGCACCAGCGGCCGCCGGATTCGGCTGGAGGTCGACGGTGGCGTCAAGGTTGATAACGTTGCCGAGATTGCGCGGGCGGGCGCTGATACCTTCGTGGCCGGTTCAGCCATTTACGGCGCCCATCGCCCAGACGATGCGCACGGCTACGATAGCGTTATCGCCGCCTTTCGTCGCGTGCTGGAGGCGGCGTGACGACCGGAACAGCCCTGCCGCACCTGGAGGCGCGCGCCGTTCTTTTTGATCTGGACGGTACGCTGGTCGATACCTTGCCCGATCTGCATGCGGCGGTGTGCGCCACGCTGACCGAAATCGAGCGGCCGATCGTTACGCAGGAAACGACGCGCGCCTACATCGGCAAAGGCCTCCGGGTGCTGATCCGGCGCTTGCTGGCCGGTTCTCTGGCGGCGACTGACGGTGAGGATACGCCGCAGCATATGCAGGCACTGGCGGCGTTTCGCACGCATTATGCGCGCGAGAACGGATGCCATGCGCGCCCATACCCGGGTGTCGTCGACGGTTTGCGCGCGCTTAAGGCGCGTGGCCTCCCGCTGGGCGTGGTGACCAACAAACCTGACGTTTTTATCGCACCGCTGCTGGAAAAAACCGGACTGTCCCGGTTTTTCGACGTGCTCGTCGGCGGCGATACGCTGCCGCGTATCAAACCCGACCCGATGCCCGTCGTCTGGGCGTGCGGGCGTCTTGGCGCATTGCCGAAAGAAACCTTGTTCGTTGGCGATTCGCTCAATGATGCCCTGGCGGCGCGTGCAGCGGGCTGCCCTGTATTCCTGCTGCCTTATGGCTACAACGAGGATCAGGACGTACAGCACTTGGACTGCGATGCTATAATCGCCGCCATTTCCGACATTGAGCCGCATCTGCGCACGGTTGGCCGACCATGACGGCGCGGTATGGCTCCAGAATCCGGTCATCGAGTTTTTGAATACGCAATGACGCAACTTCTTCACAATCTGCATTGGGCGCCCGCATGTTGGGCGGAGGCGTGGCCCTGGCGACGCTGTCGCTAGTTTTTGTCCCGCTTTGCGCGCGGGCATGAGTTTCAGGATTTGCTGGATTTACCGCGCGTTTTCGTTGTTCTGCAGTTTTGTGAATGGAGTTTGATATGACCGAATCGTCCGCGTCGGCGTTTGAGCGTCTGGCCGCCGAAGGCTATAACCGCATCCCCGTCACCCTCGAAACATTTGCTGATCTCGACACGCCGCTGTCGATCTACCTCAAGCTGGCCAACGGCCCGTATACCTACCTGCTCGAATCCGTCCAGGGCGGCGAGCGTTTCGGCCGCTATTCGTTTATCGGCCTCTCCTGCCCGACCCGTCTGGTCGTCAATGCCCGGCAGGTTCTGCTGCTCAATGGCAACCGTATTGCCGAGCGTGCGGACGACACTAATCCGCTGGATTTCATCGGCGCGTATCTGAAACGTTTCCGCGTCGCGCCGCTGCCTGGTCTGCCGCGCTTTTGCGGCGGGCTGGTCGGCTGCTTCGGCTACGACACCGTGCGCTATGTCGAACCCCGCCTTGCCCATGCGCACAAAACGGATGCCTTGGGCGTGCCGGACATCATCCTGCTCCTGTCGGAGGAGATTGCGGTGGTCGATAACCTGTCTGGCAAGCTGACGCTGGTTGTTTATGCCGAGCCGGGCGTGCCGGGCGCTTACCATAAGGCGCGTACGCGACTCAAATCACTGCTGGAACAGCTGCGCCGGCCGGTCGATATTCCTGCCGAAACGCCGGCCACCGCGCAGCCTGCCGTTTCCAGCGTGGGTGAGGCGGCTTTCCAGGCGGCTGTCGTCCAGGCCAAGCGGCATATTTTTGAAGGGGACATCATGCAGGTTGTCCTCTCGCAGCGCCTAAGCAAACCTTACGCGGCCAGTCCGCTGGCGCTTTACCGTTCGCTGCGCTCACTCAATCCCTCGCCCTACATGTTCTATTTTGATTTCGAGGATTTCCACATCGTCGGCGCATCGCCGGAAATTCTTGTGCGGCTGGAGGGAGAAACCGTGACTGTGCGGCCGATTGCCGGCACGCGCAAACGCGGCGCAACACCTAGTGAAGACCAGGCGCTGGCTGCCGAGCTGCTGGCCGATGAAAAGGAGCGCGCCGAGCACGTACAGCTGCTCGACCTTGGGCGCAATGACGCCGGCCGCGTATCGCGCATCGGCAGCGTCAAAGTGACCGAGACGATGACCATCGAGCGCTACTCGCATGTGATGCACCTCGTTTCCAATGTGGAAGGCCGCCTGCAAGCCGGGCTGGACGCTATCGACGTGCTGCGCGCCGCCTTTCCGGCGGGGACGGTATCCGGTGCGCCCAAAGTCCGCGCGATGGAAATCATCGACGCGCTGGAAAGCGAAAAGCGCGGCGTTTACGCGGGTGCGGTTGGCTATCTCGGTTTTCAGGGCGACATGGATCTTGCCATTGCCATCCGTACTGCACTGATTAAGGATGCGCGGCTTTATGTTCAAGCCGGTGCGGGCATCGTCGCCGATTCCGACCCGGCCTCCGAGTGGCAGGAAACCTGCAACAAGGCGCATGCCGTGCTGCGTGCGGCGGAACTGGCCGAGCGTGGCCTCGATACGCGGTTTGCGTAAGCCGGTTGTGCGGAATGTGTGGTCGGCGTGAGAAACATCGCGCCGCTGCGCGGGTTTTCCTCGCAGGCTTTTATTTCCGGCCGCCATTTCCTGCCGGGCCGTGCGCCTGCCAACGTCTGCGACCGGAAAAATCACGGATTCCCAATGAATTTCGAGGAAATCAATATGCTGCTGATGATCGATAACTACGATTCGTTTACCTACAACCTTGTCCAGTATTTCGGCGAGCTGGGCGAAACGGTGCGCGTCTATCGTAACGATGCCATTTCCCTGGACGGGATCGCCCGTCTCAAGCCCGACCGCATCGTGATTTCTCCCGGGCCGGGAACGCCCGCGCAGGCAGGCGTGTCGCTGGACGTCATCCGCGAATTCGCGGGCAAAACGCCGCTGCTCGGCGTCTGCCTCGGCCATCAGGCGATCGGTGAAGCATTTGGCGGACGGGTTGTCCATGCCAAACGCCAGATGCACGGCAAGGTCTCGCCGGTTCACCATCACGGCACGGGCGTTTTTGAAGGCTTGCCGAATCCGCTGGCCTGTACGCGCTATCACTCACTCGCGCTTGATCGGGCTTCGCTGCCTGAATGCCTGGAAATCACCGCCTGGTGTGACGACGGCGAAATCATGGGTGTGCGCCATAAGACGTTCGATGTCGAAGGCGTGCAGTTTCACCCCGAATCCATCCTGACCGAATGCGGGCGCGACCTGCTGAACAATTTTCTGAAGAGGTAAATATCATGATTACACCCCAAGAGGCACTGCAACGAACCATTGAACACCGCGAGATTTTCTACGACGAAATGCTCGACCTGATGCGTCAGATCATGCGCGGTGAGCTTTCGCCGCTGATGACGGCGGCCATTCTGGCAGGACTGCGCGTCAAGAAGGAAACCATCGGTGAAATCACCGCTGCGGCGCAGGTGATGCGTGAAATGTCCGCGCGCCTGGAGGTTCCCGACAACGCCAATTTTGTCGATATCGTCGGTACCGGCGGCGACGGTGCGGGTACGTTCAACATTTCGACGGCAGCGATGTTTATCATTGCCGCCGCCGGCGGCAAAGTCGCCAAACACGGTAACCGCGGCGTTTCGTCGAAATCGGGCAGCGCCGATGTGCTGGAAGCGCTGGGCGTCAATCTCAGCTTATCCACCGCGCAGATTCAGGCCTGTCTGGCGGAAACCGGCATCGGCTTCATGTTTGCGCCGAACCATCACGCCGCGATGAAGAATGTTGCCCCCGTGCGCAAGGAAATGGGCGTGCGCACCTTGTTCAATATCCTTGGGCCGCTGACCAATCCAGCGGGCGCGCCCAACGCGCTGCTTGGCGTTTTTCACCCCGATCTCGTCGGTATTCTCGTGCGCGTCATGGCGCGGCTCGGCGCGCATCACGTGCTGGTCGTGCATGGCAAGGACGGGATGGATGAAATCTCGCTCGGCGCGGCAACCCTGGTCGGCGAACTCAAGGACGGTGAAATCCGCGAGTACGAAATTCACCCGGAGGACTTTGGCCTGCACATGGCTGCCAGCCGTAATCTGCGTGTCGACAGCGTGACTGCATCCAGGGAAATCCTGCTGGCGGTGCTTGACGGCAAGGACAACGGCGCGGCGCGCGAGGTCGTCATTTTCAATGCCGGAGCGGCGCTTTATGCAGCCAATGTCGCCGCCTCGATCGGAGAAGGCATCGAACGCGCGCGGGCGGCGCTGGCAAGCGGCGCAGCGCGTGCCAAACTCGACGAGTTCGTGCGTTTTACGCAGTCGGTCAAGAACTGACGGGCATTGACCGAGAGCCGCGTGGCGGCCGGGAACTGCGGCCGGCCGCAGCCGTGCCTCTGGCAACTTGCCGGAAGCCGGCTGATACGGGATGTGGTCAGAAAATGAAGGGTTGTATGAACAGGCTGAAAAACCGATGAGCGATATTCTGCAAAAAATTCTTGCCGTCAAACGCGACGAAGTCACCCAGGCGCAGCGGGCTAAGCCGCTGGCAGCCATGCAGGCCGAGGCGCGGGCATGCTCGCCCGCCCGTGATTTCGTCGGCGCGATACGGGGTAAGCGGGCGGCTGGCCAGGCGGCGGTCATTGCCGAAATCAAAAAGGCCAGCCCGTCGAAAGGCATTCTGCGCAGCGATTTCCGGCCGGCCGATATTGCCGCCGATTATGCGGCGCACGGTGCGGCTTGCCTGTCGGTGCTGACCGACCGGCAGTTTTTTCAGGGGGCGCCGGCGTATTTGCAGGCCGCGCGTACTGCCTGCGAACTGCCTGTGCTGCGTAAGGATTTCATCGTCGATGCCTACCAGATTTACGAGGCGCGGGCGATGGGCGCCGACGCCATTCTGCTCATCGTCGCCGCGCTCGACCTGGCGACGATGCAGACCTTCGAGCGCCTTGCCCATGGTCTTGGCATGAGTGTGCTCGTCGAAGCGCATAATGGCGACGAACTGGCGCAGGCGCTGCAACTGGAGACCCCGCTGATCGGCATCAATAATCGCGATCTGCGCAGCTTTGCCGTTAACCTGCGTACAACGCTCGACCTGTTGCCGCACATCCCCGACGATCGCATCGTGGTGACGGAAAGCGGTGTTCTCAAGGTGGAAGATGTCCTGCTCATGCGCCAACATCGGGTCGATACCTTCCTCGTCGGCGAAGCCTTCATGCGCGCGCCGAGCCCCGGCGAAGCGCTGGCGGCGCTGTTCTCCTGATGGCCTCGCTAAACCCGGCGTACTGACCTTTGCATTGCTAATCCGCTGCGGGTGGTGATCTACCAGCATGCCGTCCATCAGCGTACGGTAGCGTATAGCGGTGGGGCGCCATGTAATGCCGGTGCCGGCAGGTACTTGCCCGGAACCCCCGCCGATCAAGGGCTTGCGCTTCTAGGCCGCTCGGCTTCAGGCAACAAAAAGCCAGCCGCTGCGGCTGGCTTTGGGAAGTGGTGGTGATGGGCAGAATTGAACTGCCGACCTACGGGTTATGAATCCGTCGCTCTAACCAACTGAGCTACATCACCCCGGTGACGAAGAACGCAGGATTTGCATCAATGCAGAAATCATCCCGCGCTTGAGATACAGGACACGTGGTGGAGAGGAAGGGGATCGAACCCTCGACCTCCGCATTGCGAACGCGGCGCTCTCCCAGCTGAGCTACCCCCCCACAAACGGCGGCGATTCTACGCGGCCGGCGTGTCTACGTCAAATCCCCTGAGGGCAAATTTCCGAGGACTTCGGTGGCTTTCCGGCTATTTTCCGACTGGGGTCGGTACGGCCTGAGTCTTGTGCATGATTGTGTATGCGGGTAACAAAAAAGCGTGCCATTCTGCGTGTTATTCCAGACGCGGCATTCCGGGCATGTTCTTTCCGCGCCGCAACTGCGTGGCGGGCGTTTCTGGCAAGGCGTGTTTCCCCCTTGAAAAGCGCCTCGTGCGAGTTGATGACGGCAATTGATGCGTAGATTTTATGAGTCTGTTTTATCGCTCGGACGCTTGCGGAACAGATATCCGCTGGTTCCGGCGCGGAGCGATTAAAATGACTTTTTCGTTGAATGGATCGAGGTGTTATGCCGCCGCTGATGAAAACCCTGCTGCGCCTTGTCGGTTGGTTACTGGCTGGCATGCTGACGCTGGCGTTGCTTGCCGTGACGATTTTCTGGCTGATCAACCGGAAAGACGAGGCGCTATTGCCCGAGGTGGCGCAGGCGATCGCATTTACACCGCCGCCGCCCGAGGCCATGCAGCGTAATGCTTACTTTGTTCTGCTGGGCCTGGGAGCGCCGGTTGGCGAAGATGCATTGGTGGCGGGGATGCGCTTTTTCGCGGCGCAAATGCAGGATTACGCCGATCGCCGCCAGACGGGGGAAGCGCAGTCATCTACCGCGCAGGCGTTGCCGCATCAGCCGCTCGATATCAACGCCTTGCGCTGCCCGGTGGAGCGCGACGATTGTCTGGAATACTGGCTGCCACGTCAGTGTGCGATCCGCGCTGCGCTGAAACAGTATGCGCATGTGCTCCGGCGCTATCGCTCGCTGCTGGAAATGCCGGAATACGAGGAAGTTATCCCGCCCGATCTTGCCGTGGCGATGCCTTACTACGGCGATCTGGTTGCGGCTTCCGATCTGGTTTTGATGCAGGCAGCCTTGCTGCTGCACGAGGGCGATGCGACGCAAGCGTTGTTACTGCTGGAGCACAATGCCCGTCTGCATCAGCGTCTTATGGCCGGTTCGCGTACGCTGATCGGCGGCATGATCGCCTTGTCCATGCAGATGCGCCAGCAGCGCATCGTCAGCCATCTCCTGTTGCGTCATCCTGTGCTGGCGCGCGCCCATATGGCGCGGTGGCAGGCTGCATTGTCCAGTGAGGCCGATCTTTCCGCCGCGCTGGCAGGTGAGGGGCGCTGGATGGTGAGTTCGTTCAATACCGATATGAGTCAGGAATTGCGTCGTCTGGCTGTTGGGAATTTCCCCGGAAAGGACGAAGCGTCCATGGCGGCGCGCCTAGAAAAGACACTGGCGATTTCGCAGAAGTTTTATCTGCATCATGAGACGCTCAACCGCTTTTATCGCGCATACCGCGTAGCTATGCGGCTGGCCGATGTGCCGGCTGACCAGATCGATGCGCAGGTGACGCGGGTGGCGCAGGAACAGGTCATTATTGGCCAACCGTGGTGGAAGCGCCCCTATTTCGGGCTGCGTAATCAACTGGGCAATATATTGCTGGAGATGGGTCAGCCCGACATACAGCGTTATATCGAGCGTGCGCATGATGTGGAAGGTCATCGCCGGCTGGTGCTGCTGCAACTGGCAGCTTACGGCGCGGGTCTTGAAGCGGCGGATATGCCCGACTGGCTGGCGAAGTCGCCAGAAGCGCTGCGCAACCCCTACACGCTTGCCCCCATGGGCTGGGAGGCGGACAAGTCACCGTCCAAGGCCGGCGGCAGCCTCGTATTCCAGGGGCGTCAGCCGCAGGTACAGAACCCTGCACGTTCGCCCGTTTATCGTGTGCGGATCTTTGTGCACTGATCTGAAAAGACGCCTGATCAGCCGCCTGTATATTGTCCTTGAACGATTGCCCCTGAACTTCATGCCCGGATGCCGGAGGAAAGAACCTCATTGACAGTACAGCCTGCCGGTTTTTCTGTCTAACAGAGCCGTCCGGTGGCGCGATTGTCCGCCAAGTTCTGCTATGCTTTCCACATGAAGTTTTTTTTTATTCTTGCCGTGGGATGGATTTTTTTCCGGCTGTTGCGCCCGTGGTTTTTTGCCAGGGACAACCATGCGCGCGCTTCTCGCCTGGTGCGGGCGTCGACGGCTGCAGGAGCGGAAGTCCATACGGTCAGATGTGCGTATTGCGGAGCGTTTTTTTCGCCCGATGAAGGCGTCGATTCCGGTGGCCGGCATTTCTGCTCGCGCGAGCATCGTGACCTGGAAAAAACGGCCGGGGAGCATCGCTCGCCATGCTGACGGACTGGATGCCTGAACGCAGGGAGGTGGGCGGGGCGGTGGGCGCAGAAAAAATAAAACGCCCGAAGGAAATCCATTTCTCCGAAGCACACTGGAAGTCATTGCTCTATTTCAGCGCCTACCGGTTTTTCCTGGCCGGACTGCTGTTTGTCGTGTCGCTGGTCAATCCCGCTTCTTTCCAGCCTTTCAGTATCAACCAGATCCGTGCGATTACGGGTGGTTATTTTCTGGCTATGGCCATTGCGCTGATCAGTGCGCGTGTTTTCCGCCGCCATTTCAATTGGCAGGTGAGTTTGCAGGTGCTGGCGGATATTGCTGTTTTTATCACGCTGGTTCACTTCAACGGTGAGTTATTCGGTAGTCTGGGTGTAATGCTGCTGGTGACCCTGGCGGGTGCGGGGCTGGTTGGGCAAGGGCGGCTGGTGCTGTTTTATGCTGCAATGGCTACGTTGTCCGTGTTGCTTGAGCAGACCTATCGGGGGCTTGTGACCGGCTTCGTGCTGGGCGATTTCTTTCAGACAGGGCTGTTTTGTATCGGTTTCTTCGGCGTTGCCGTGACGGCGCATCTGCTTGCCAGGCGGGTGATTACCAATGAGGCGCTGGCTCGTCAGCGCGGCATCGACCTGCATAACCAGATGCTGGTCAGTCAGCGCGTGATCGAGGAGATGCAGGACGGCATCCTGGTGCTCAAGCGCGACGGCATGATCTGGCAGCATAATCCGCGGGCCTGCGAGCTGCTCGGACTCGGCGACCCCACGGGGCGCTTGCTGGCTGATTATTCCAGTGAGCTTTCCCGCAGTTTCGTCAATTGGTGCGCAATGCCGAGCGATGCGTATGTGCTCGTGCGTGCGCCGGCCAGCGGTATGCGTCTACAGGCGCGTTTCCTCGCGACCGATAGCCTGGGGCAGGACGTGCTGGTCTTTCTCGAGGATATGGAGCGCGTACAGACGCAGGCACGGCAGATCAAGCTGGCGGCGCTGGGACGCCTGACGGGCAGTATCGCCCATGAAATACGCAATCCGCTGTCGGCGATCCAGCACGCCAGCGAGTTGCTGGCCGAGACGCAGAACGACCCGGTGAGCGAGCGTTTGCTGCGCATCGTCATCGAGAACACGCAGCGCGTCGAACGCATCGTCAGCGACGTACTCGCAGTCGGCCGGCGGGATCGCCTGCATCGGGAATTGATTGATCTGCGGCAGATGCTGCCGCTGTTTGTCGAGGAATATTCGATCAAGGAAAACGTCGCAATGGATACCGTACGCCAGGAGGTGAGCGGACTCGGCGTGCTGTGCTTTGATCGCTCGCATTTCCATCAGGTTCTCTGGAATCTTGCGGGCAATGCCCTACGTCATTCCCATCAGGAGGCGTGCAGTATTTTGTTGCGTGTCAAGGACGGCGTGCGCAAGGGAACTGTCGAGTTCCATGTGATTGATGATGGCCCAGGCGTTGAAGAATCGCTGCGTGAGCAGATTTTTGAACCTTTCTTTACGACGCACAGCCGCGGGACAGGACTGGGCTTATATATTGCGCGCGAGCTGTGTGAAGCCAATGGCGCACAACTCGATCTTGTGCCGAGCGAAACGGGTGCGGATTTCTGTATCGTGGGGAGGAATGATGAATGTCAATAAATAAAGCTGGCGCGCGCGCGAAAACAACGGAAATGCGCGTTCTGGTCATTGATGATGAGGCGGATATCCGTGAATTGCTTGATTTGACGCTGGCGCGCATGGGGCTGTCGGCGGATTGTGCGGGCAGCGTGGCAGAAGCCAAAGCATTTCTGGCGCGCGAACGTTATCACCTGTGTCTGACCGATATGCGCTTGCCCGATGGCGATGGCCTGGAAATCGTGCGCCTGATTGGATCGGATTATGGTGCGACGCCCGTCGCCGTGATTACGGCGTTTGGCAGTACCGACAATGCTGTTTCGGCGCTGAAGGCGGGGGCGTTTGATTACCTCTCCAAGCCGGTTGCGCTGGATCAGTTACGCACACTGGTCAAATCGGCGCTGAATCTGTCTGCCGAGCCGGCGGGCGGCGGCGCGCCGGAGAAGAGAACAGCGGGCGGAACGCTCCTGATCGGCGAATCTCCGGCGATGCTGGCTGTCCGCGAAATGATCGATAAAGTCGGGCGCAGCCAGGCGCCCGTTTATGTTTCCGGCGAGTCGGGCAGCGGCAAGGAGCTGGCGGCGCGCTCGATTCATGCGCAAAGTGCCCGCCATGCCGCGCCATTTGTGCCGGTCAACTGCGGCGCGATTCCGGAAAATTTGATGGAGAGCGAATTTTTCGGCTATCGCAAGGGTGCGTTTACAGGCGCCGATAGCGACCGGGAAGGTTTTTTTCAGGTCGCCAATGGCGGCACGCTGTTCCTCGACGAAGTGGCCGATTTGCCGTTGGCCATGCAGGTCAAACTATTGCGCGCCATCCAGGAAAAAAAGGTGCGTAAAGTCGGGAGTGCCGTCGAGGAACCTGTCGATGTCCGCATTATTTCGGCAACTCATCGCCAGCTCAAAGACTGTGTGGATGCCGGGACTTTCCGTCAGGATTTGTACTATCGGCTCAATGTCATCGAATTGCGCATGCCGGCTTTGCGTGAGCGGCAGGAAGATATTCCGATATTGGTTGACGCGACGTTGAAGCGCCTGTGCGGCGATAACCCGCCCAGCCTGTCGCCGGAGGCCAGGCAGGCGCTTGCCTCCTATGCGTACCCTGGCAATGTGCGTGAGCTGGAGAATATTCTTGAACGTGCCACCGCGTTGTGCATCGACGGCAAAATTGCGCTGGAAGATTTGCAGCTTTCAGAAACGGGAATTGAGGGCGTGGTCGATGCCGGGGGGACGCTCGACGACCAGGTAAATCGCTTCGAGCGTCAGCTAATCCTCGATGCGCTGGCCAAGACGGGCGACAACCGAACGGCAGCGGCACGTCTGCTTGGCGTGACTTTCCGCTCGCTGCGTTACCGTATTGAGCGTCTGGGAATCGATACATGAATGCACCGGCGATTGGGGGGGTTGGTGCAGTTGGGCTTCGGTCGACTGATGGCGATGGTCTGAGTTCCGACGGCTGGCTGGCTTCCGCGCGGCGTGTGCCATCTCCCAATCATGACGCGCGTCCGCTGAAGACCGTCATTTCCCTCCTGGTGATTCATGCGATTAGCCTGCCGCCTAACCAGTTTGGCGGTGATGCCATTGAGCGTTTTTTTACCAATACGTTACCGGCTACGGAGCACCCATTCTTTGCCACGATTGATGGGATGCATGTTTCGGCGCATTTTCTGATTCGCCGTAATGGTGAGTGCATTCAGTTTGTTTCCTGCCTGCAGCGTGCCTGGCATGCCGGCGTGTCTTGCTGGCAAGGCCGCGATCGCTGCAACGATTTTTCCATCGGCATCGAATTGGAAGGGTGCGATGAGCAGCCGTTTGAAGAAGCGCAGTATGTGAGCCTGAACGCCCTGATTGAAATATTGACGCGCGCTTTCCCGATTACGGCAATCGTTGGGCATTCGGACATTGCGCCGGGGCGCAAGACAGACCCGGGGCCTTTCTTCATGTGGCAGCGTATCGGTGGAGCCGGTGCTGCCTTGATATGACAAATCTGTCAAAGAATTTCGCTGAACACAAAATAGTTCTTGCGTCAAGTCGGCTTGCTTACTACAATTGGTCGCGAATGACAAGGCCGGCGCAATCGGGCGATTTTTAGGCGTTGGCCGTGTTGGCTCTGTTAGCCTTTTCCCTGCGGCCTTTTTGTGGGGTTTTTACGGTTTATGCGTTGTTGAGGTGGTGCGAATAGGCGGTTTCTCCACACACGCCGTTTGCATCAAGTTTGCATTAATAAGTTCCGGGCTCTTGGTGAATTGAACGGACCGTTGCTTCATAACAATGACACAGTTTTATCGCGTGGACGCGGCAAAAACGGCCTGCGGCGTACCAGCGATGAGCCAATCGTCGCGCGGCGGTTCGATCGCCCTGGCGGTAGAAAAAACTTCTTCCACTTTTTGTTTTCCGGCAGGGCGCGCCTGCTTTCCTTCGTCATTGTGCCGATGAGCGCGCATCGCCATGATTGCACTTTTGTACTTCCGGCGTTTTTATCCCATTTTTCTGTGTTTTCCAAGGGTATTTATTCGATTACAAGCGGTGTGAGTGTTATCGCCGATTCCGTATCTGCTGCCAATAGGCGTGGTCGCTTTATTGTTGGAGCTGGACGTCTTGCTGATGCTTTCTTATCGGTCGTTTACACTTTTGTAAATCGGCTATTGATGTGGTGGGAATGCTGGTGTTGTGGTTTTCCAGGTAGTTTTTATTCATGTCATCAAAGAAGGAGGTAGGAATGGCGACAAGTGCCAAAAAAACAGGGGCAAATGCAGTATCAGCGGCTAAAAAGCCTGCCGTTAAAAAAGCGGCAGCTAAACCAGCCGTGAAGAAAGCGGTCGCAAAGCCGGCAGCAAAATCTGCAGCGAAGCCTGCAGCTAAGGCAGCGGTGAAGAAGGTTGCCGCCAAGGTCGCCGCTAAAAAAGCGGTTGCCAAACCGGCTGTGAAGAAAGCGGCCGCAAAGCCCGCAGCAAAATCTGCAGCGAAACCTGCAGTTAAGGCGGCGGTGAAGAAGGTTGCCGCCAAGGTCGCTGCCAAAAAAGCGGTCGCCAAACCGGC
>CALAIL010000009.1 GCA_937923255.1 uncultured Propionivibrio sp.
CGGTGAAGAAGGTTGCCGCCAAGGTCGCTGCCAAAAAAGCGGTCGCCAAACCGGCTGTGAAGAAAGCGGTCGCAAAGCCCGCAGCAAAATCTGCAGCGAAACCGGCAGTTAAGGCGGCGGTGAAGAAGGTTGCCGCCAAGGTCGCTGCCAAAAAAGCGGTCGCCAAACCGGCAGTGAAGAAAGCGGTCGCAAAGCCCGCAGCAAAATCAGCAGCAAAGCCTGCAGCGAAGGCAGCGGTGAAGAAGGTTGCCGCCAAGGTCGCCGTCAAAAAAGCGGCTGCCAAACCGGCAGTGAAGAAAGCGGTCGCAAAGCCCGCAGCAAAATCTGCAGCGAAGCCTGCAGCTAAGGCAGCGGTGAAGAAAGCAGCCAGCAAGCCAGTAGCAAAAGCGGTAACAAAGGCTGCGCCGTCTACGGCGGCAACTCCTGGTATTAAGTCGGCTCTGAATCCTTCCGGCGCCTGGCCATTCCCGACAGGTTCGCGTCCTAAATAAACCTGAATGGAAAAAGAGGGGAGAGCCAAGCGGCTCTCCCTGACGCAAGGCTGCTTGGACTCTTGCCGAAAGCCTCAAATTTCCTGATCATCGCGCATCATCCATCATCTCGTCAGCGTCGGCATTAACCTTCTGACCGGGGATGATGCAGCTTTGATGCTGCTGAAAGCGCGCGCGTGGTTCCACATTGGCTTTTTTAGTAAGCCGTTTTCGTTATTGACCGGAATCGCGTTCGTCCATTGGTTGTTGCCGCCAGTTTGGCTAAAAATATTTCGTGCAATGAGTAATACATTCCGGCTTCAAAAGCCATTCATTGTGCAAGCAGGCGCTGGTAGATGAACTGAATACGCATGAACGCTTGGAGTCGTTTACCTTCGGCACCGAGCTTATCGACGCCTATCAATGAGTACTGCGAGCGCGCAGGGCAGGCTGATACAATATTGCCCAACACTGTTTTTCTGATAGACAGTTCTCCATCAATTCTTAGGATTTTGCCGTGAACCACGCCCCAGAAAACACTCGCAAAGATGCTTTGAAAGATAGCCCGACGACGCTTACGACCAATTTCATCCGCAACCATATCGATGCGGATCTGGCTGCGGGAAAATATGCGATGCGTCGCTGGTCGGGAGCGCCTGGCCTGGCGGCACAGCAGCTGGCAGGCGAGCCCGATCCGGCAAAAATTCGCACGCGCTTTCCCCCTGAGCCGAACGGCTATCTGCATCTGGGACATGCCAAGTCTATCTGCCTCAATTTCGGCCTGGCGCGTGATTATGGCGGCCGCTGCCACCTGCGCTTCGACGATACCAACCCGGAAAAAGAAGAAAAAGAATATGTCGATTCCATCACCGAAGCCGTACGCTGGCTGGGTTTTGCCTGGGATGAGGGCGGTGAGAACAACCTCTATTATGCATCCAACTATTTTGACTGGATGTTTGCCTGCGCGGAATATCTGATCGAGTCCGGTCATGCCTACGTCGATAGCCAGAGCGCCGAGGAGATGCGCGCCCGACGCGGTACGCTGACCGAACCGGGGCAAGATTCGCTTTATCGCAATCGCAGCATTGAGGAAAATCGTGCGTTGTTTCAACGCATGAAAGCGGGTGAATTTCCCGACGGCGCCCACGTTCTGCGCGCCAAGATCGATATGGCTTCGCCGAACATCAATCTGCGCGATCCGGCGATTTACCGTATTCGTCACGCCGCGCACCACAATACGGGCGACAAGTGGTGTGTGTATCCGATGTACACCTTCGCACACCCGATCGAGGACGCACTGGAAAATATCACGCACTCGATCTGTACGCTGGAATTCGAGGATCAGCGTCCTTTCTATGACTGGCTACTTGCGCGGCTGGCCGAAGGCGGCTTGCTACAGCGTCCGCTGCCGCAGCAGATTGAGTTCTCCCGCCTGAATTTGACCTACGTCGTGCTGTCCAAACGCAAGCTGATCCAGCTCGTCGAGGAAAAGCACGTTGCCGGCTGGGACGACCCGCGCATGCCGACTATCGTCGGCGCGCGTCGGCGCGGCTATACGCCGGAAGGATTCCGTCTGTTCGCCGAGCGCATCGGCGTATCCAAGGCGGATTCCCTGATCGATTACGCAGTCTTCGAGGATTGCATGCGCGAAGTGCTCAATGAATCCTCCGAGCGCCGCGTCGCCGTGCTCGACCCGCTAAAGCTGATCATCGACAACTATCCGGCCGGGCAAAGCGAAGAATGCTTTGCACCCAACCACCCGTTGAAACCGGAGCTGGGCAAGCGCGCGATTCCCTTCTCGCGCGAACTGTGGATTGAGCGCGAGGATTTCATGGAAACGCCGCCCAAGGGCTACCATCGCCTCTATCCGGGGAATCGCGTACGTCTGCGTTATGGTTACATCGTCGAATGCACGGGCTGCGACAAGGATGCCGACGGCAACGTCGTTGCCGTGCATTGCAACTACTTGCCGGACACCAAGTCCGGCACGCCAGGCGCGGATAGCGTCAAAGTCAAGGGGAATCTGCATTGGGTCTCGGCGGCCGAGGCGTATTCTGCCGAAGTGCGTCTTTACGACCGCCTCTTCGCCGCGCCCGCACCGGGCGCGCGCCGTGAGGGCGATGCCGAGGGCGTCGAACGTAATTTTCTTGACGATCTCAATCCGGACAGTATGCGCACCGTCATCGCCCGTCTTGAGCCGTCGCTCAAGACGGCGCAAGCCGAGGATCGTTACCAGTTCGAACGGCACGGCTATTTTGTCGTCGATCGTGTCGATGCCAGACCAGGCGCGCCGGTTTTCAACCGCACGGCGACGCTCCGGCAAAGCATTGCTCCGAAAGGTGTTGCCCCGTCGAGTGGAGGTGGGTTTGGCAGGCCTAGCGTTATCCAAACTCCGTGAGGTATTGCCCTAGTGAGCGGGGACGAAGGTAGGCCTAGTATTCTTTAAATTTAGCGTAATGGTTTATACGGCATTGTGGCGGTGGAAAACCGGCTGTCGTCAACCCATAGCAGCATGCCGTTGAATGCATACTGTCGGTTCGACGTGCCTGGCGAATACTCCAGATCGCAGGCTAGGGCTTGATGCGGGGCAAAAGAAAAGCGCATTGGGCGGATTGGGGGGCACCGCCATGCGGTGATTGGCCGCGCTGATCCCCTGTATTGACATCCTGCACGGTGCTTAATTATTTGACGACGTAGGCTTCCGGCAGCCGTACAGCGGTGAGACCATAGCAATCGTCCGCATCCTGACCGGCATCCCCGGCGCAGACCGGTAGACTGGTCTCCTGGGCAATGGTAGTGAGAATCTGGTGTGCCAGGTCGACTTCGCCATTAAATGTCATCAGGCTGTCATAGTCCGCCACTTGCAGGCGAGCTTCAAGTGCCTGGCGGATAGAAGTTGCCTTATTGCTCAAATGGTCGCGCGCGCTGGCCGTCTGCTTGCCGCCTAAGCGAATGGCGATGACCGGAATTTCGAGCCGGTAGCCGGTCGCTTCCCCTGGATTTTTCGGGTTCATGAGCGCAACGGAAAGATCAGTGACCAGTGCGGGGATTTCGCGACCCGTGGTATTTTTTTTCTCTGCTGTCGCCGCGCCTGGTACGGGAAAAGCATCATCCTGTGGCAGCGGTGGCGTCGATTGCACGGATTGCGGAGCGGTCTGCATGATACGCAGCCGGCGCCGTACGGTGGGTGAGTCGTGCGGCGAGGCTTCAGCGGTGACGGGCGGGTTGGCAGGGGGCGTCGGTCTGTGCGGACCGGGGGGGGCTATTCGTCTGACTGTGATGATCAACACCCAGAAGACGGCGACGATCAGAACGCAGGCACACAACAGGATGATGAAAGAAATGCGGCTCTTTGGGGAAGTGGCTCGAATATGCGGGCGTTCCCGTGAGTAGCTTTTTTCTTCCTGTCCGTAAGTTGCCGATGATGTCGCTGTGGCATCGTTATAAACTCCGAATACATTACCGTACAGTTCATTCAGCGATTGGTCATAGGCCGCACGCCGCTCGGCATCGGAAAGCGTCTCATAAGCCTGCGCCACCAGTACGGCACGTTCCGCCGCCTGTTTGTCGCCGGGGTTTTTGTCCGGGTGGTAGCGCTGCATCAGGCTGCGGTAGGCGGCGCGAATGACTTCCGGGCTTGCGGTGTGACTAACTTCGAGGATGTCGTAATGGCTGGGCGCATGGCCGGGTGAGAGCGGGGATGCAGGCATGGTGCTCAGTCAATCTTGACGAAGGTGGTTGTACTGCCGTTCCGCTCACGTAGCTTGAACTCTCGCGGAGAGACGGCCAGAATGGTTTTTACCTCATGGCTGATACGGCCATTGTGCAGGTTGCTCCACAGGATTTTCTTATCGACCAGTTGCCAGACGCCATATTGCTGGATGGAACCGTCAGGGGCCTGGATTTCCCATTCGCCATTGTTGTAAAGCCGGATGGGTGTCTCAGCGCGCGATGATTTCCATTTACCAACGAACTGCGCGGTTTCGAAGGAATCCTCAAACCATGAACAGGCCGAAAGCTGGAAAAACAAGAAGGCGGCAAAGAGGAAAACGCGCGTTGTACCCGTGAAAAAAGTGTGCTTTTGTATATCGGAGGGGCGCGCTTGGCTGCGCGGCTTGCTGGATTCGGGCAGGGTGAGCGTTTCTGGTCTGTCCATCGGGGCGGTTCCTCAGTGCGACTGCGGCTGCATCACTGAGCGCCAGTGCTGCTGCATACGCTCGGTGCGTTCGGCCTCTTCACGCTGTTTGCGCTGCGCTTCTTCCTGCGCGCGTTTTTCCTCGCGCCGCTCGGCCTCTTCCGCGCGCCGCAGGTCAAAAGAAACACGATCGGCGTAGCGGCGATCCGCTTCCTGCCGCTGCTGCGCTTCGCGCTCTGCGCGCGCCCTCTCGCGTTCTGCCTGAAGCGCTTCCGCTGTACGCTGACGATGTTCAAGATCACGCCGGCGCGCTTCATCCGCTGAGCCCAGACGCTCGCCATACTTATGGTAATAGTCCTGAATGATCAGTTTTTCTTCTGCATTGGCGGTGGCAGCGGCCAGTTTTTCGTTGTAGGCGCGCTCAACACGTGATGAATACACAAGGTAAGACTGCAACATGACCGCCAGAATGACGACAGTCATCATGATAGCGAGCAGCGAGCGAAGCGGTGATGAGCTGTGACTCGACAGAGAAAATGACGAAGCCCGAAAGCTGCCCAGACTGCCTGATGCTTCGTTTGCATCAGCGTGGTACGTCATGGCTCTGGAACGTATCGGCGGGGTATCGGCGGCCTGGGCCAGGCGGTCGGGAGCGGGCAGTCGGGCGGAGACCGGGGTAGGTTTTGCGCCTTTACGATCGGCGGAAGCCGTGCCGGAACCGCGGCGTGCCATCAGCTTGTCATCGTAACCCATGCGGGATACTGGGTCGCTCAACGTGTCCCGGGCGAGCAGAATCAGTGTGCGGCGGAAGTCGTAATCCTCGCGGTTCATGCGGTTTTCGGATGCTTCCAGTACGGCAAGCGCGCGTTGATACCCCGCTTCGATCTCATTTGTTGATGCGGAGGCGGGGACTCCCAATACCTGATACAGCGTTTCCCTGGTCATAAACGTGCCATTTATCGAGTTTCCAATGCCATGCTTGTACTTTTATACTGACCGAAAGATTATACCGTGCCCTCAATGCCAGCGCGCCAAGGTATTCAACTATATACCGGGGTGGTAGCCGATGCTAGACGGACAGCGAGGCCATTACCCGTTTCTTGACGCACTGCCCTAGGCAATCCGGGTTTTCGTGCAGGTATAAATGGAGGGTGCGAACTGTCGTATGTGGTGAGACAATAACGTATCGATACTATATTTCGGATGTGCCCATATCATGACTTTCATTGAGATGTTGCAGGCTGCCTGGCAGAAAAATGATTCTTTGCTTTGCGTTGGGCTGGACCCCGATCCCATGAAGTTCCCGACGCATCTCCAGGGGCGGCCGGAAGCCATTTTTGAATTTTGCCGCGCTATCGTTGATGCGACGGCCGATCTCGTTTGCGCCTTCAAGCCGCAGATTGCTTACTTTGCCGCGAACTGTGCCGAAGATCAGCTGCAGGCGCTGATTGCCCATATCCATGATCACCATCCCGGCATTCCAGTGATCGTCGACGCCAAGCGCGGTGATATTGGAAGTACGGCGGAACAGTACGCCATTGAAGTTTTCGAGCGTTACCGCGGCGATGCGATCACCGCCAACCCCTATATGGGGCGTGACTCGGTCGAGCCTTATCTGGCGTATCGTAACAAGGGCGTTTTTCTGCTTTGCCGAACATCTAATCCGGGCGGAAGCGACCTCCAGTTTCTTGATGTGGGCGGCCAAAAACTTTATGAACATGTGGCCGGGATCGTGGCGCGTGACTGGAATATGAACGGGCAATGCGGTCTCGTTGTGGGGGCGACGTACCCGGGCGAAATTGCTCGCGTCCGCCGGATTGTCGGCGAGATGCCGTTGCTCGTGCCTGGCATTGGTGCGCAAGGCGGTGATGTGGGGGCAACGCTGAAAGCGGGACGTACGGCATGCGGTACGGGGCTTATCGTCAATAATTCGCGGGCCATTCTTTATGCCGGCAAGGGAGAGGATTTTGCGCAGGCTGCCCGCCAAGCGGCGATGACTTCACGTGCGCTGATCAACCGTTTTCATTAGATCGTTAGAAAAAGGACGGCGGTTAGAAGAAAGGCGTTCTGCAGGCAGGGCAGGCCGGTACGAGCCGGCAGCGTTTCCCCGCAGTTTCACTTTGCCGCTGCATCAACTGTACAGCGTGTAAAGGCCAAGGAGACATGCCTCAAAATATGGGTGCAGGCGTACAATCGTGACGATGCTGGCGGATGAAATTTTCTGGGGCTTCCCGTATTTTACGTCTGCCTGCATCGACGGATTCGGCGCTTCGGCGTGTAATTTCGGCCGAACTGCCCGGATATTCTGGACTTGCCCGCGCACGCAGCGCATAAAACAAAAGACAGGAGCAGGATATGAACATTGGATTTATCGGAATAGGCATCATGGGACGGCCGATGGCAAAAAATCTGATCAAGGCCGGCTACGCACTGACGGTTTACGACAAATTCGCCCCGACCGATGACCTGGTCGCGTTAGGCGCCGTTGCCGCCAAGTCAAATAAAGATGTGGCCGCGCAAAGCGACATCATTATTACCATGTTGCCCAATTCGCCGCATGTCAAAGAAGCCGTAATGGGTGAAAACGGCGTACTCGAAGGCGCCCGGCCTGGTGCCATCCTCGTCGACATGAGTTCGATCGCTCCTTCTGCCTCACAGGAAATCTGCGCCGCAGCCAAGGCCAAGGGCGTCACTATGCTCGATGCCCCCGTTTCTGGCGGCGAACCCAAAGCCATCGACGGTACGCTTGCCATTATGGTTGGCGGAGACAAAAAAACCTTTGAAACGGTCAAACCGATTCTCGAAAAAATGGGGTCTTCCGTTGTCCTCGTCGGCGATATCGGCGCGGGCAACGTCACCAAACTTGCCAACCAGATCATCGTTGCCCTCAACATTGCGGCCGTCTCAGAAGCCCTTGTTCTGGCGACCAAGGCCGGCGTCAAGCCGGAAGCGGTCTTCGATGCCATCAAGGGAGGGCTGGCCGGTTCCACGGTCATGAATGCCAAGGTGCCGATGATTCTCGACGGCAACTTCAAACCGGGCTTTCGTATTGAACTGCATATCAAGGATCTGCAGAATGCGCTCGATACCGCGCACAATCTCAATGTTGCCGTACCGCTGACCGCCAATGTCATGGAAACTTTGCAGGCGCTCAAGGTGGATGATATGGGCGCCAATGATCATAGCGCCATCGTTCGCTTCTACGAAAAACTGGCCAAAATTGAGGTCAGAAAATAGGCGCTGAATCCTGCTCCTTCGTCGCCGAGCTGTGAAATCCGTCCGGCGATAAAGATGAAAGATATGCCGAACCGCCGTGACGATGATCACGGCGGTTTTTGTATGCATTCATCACCCGTCGAGCCAGTTTTCTGCCAGGCGACGCCTGACTGACAATATGGCAAGTGCAGAGAGCACAGTGAATGAATAGGCCGATAAGCGTCTGAGGCAGGGGCGCTGAAGGATGAGGGGTGGGTATAAAAGGCCGAATAACAGTGTTGCCATCAGCACCCCTGAAATGCAGTAAATTCAAGGGCTGCAAGGGGGCGGGGATAACGGCTTACTTTTCGGTTTCCCTGACATGCAGTACACGCTGTGCTGCGGCGTAATCGCCGGCGGCAATCTGTGGCCAGGCGAGCAGGCAGCGGTCGAGTGCGCGGTCGATCAGCGCCTGTTCTTCTTTGCACGGGGCCTTGAGGACGTAGTTGATGACTTCACTGCGTTCGCCGGGGTGCCCGATGCCCAGACGCAGGCGCCAGAAATCGGGCGTCGATAGGCAGGCCTGGATGTCCTTGAGGCCGTTATGGCCGCCGTGACCGCCGCCATGCTTGAGGCGGATATCGCCGGGTTGCAGGTCAAGATCGTCATGCACGATGAGGATTTCGTCTGGAAGAATTTTATAAAAGTTGGCGAGCGCAAGGACGGTGCGTCCGGAGGAGTTCATGTACGTGGACGGCTCAAGCAACCATAATTCGCGGTAACGACCGATGCTTCCGTGAAATTTGCCTTGCGGCGCAAGCGTGATTTTTAGTTCGTCTGCCAGCCGGTCGACAAACCAGAACCCGAGGTTATGGCGGTGATCGGCATAACCGGCACCGGGATTGCCGAGGCCGACGATCAAACGTGGGGAAGGCATGTTGAAATGGGCGTTCGGATAAAACAAACCGCCGCGGGCGGAAAAACCTGCGGCGGCCTGGAGTGGAATTGCCGGCGATCAGGCGGCTGGCGGCGTAGGCGTAGCATCGGAGGATGCTTCAGCCTCTTCTTCCGTCGTTTCGGCCGCTTCAATCTTCTTGGCGACGATCGTCACCACAACCGGGTCGTCCTCACCATGCGCAACCGGCTCGACTCCTTTGGGGAACGTCAGCTGCGAAACGCTCAGCGCCTGACCGATGTCCAGATCTTTCAGGTCGACCTCGATGAAGGCGGGCAGGTCCTTTGGCAAGCAGGATACTTCGATGTCGCTCATAATGTGCGAGACGATGCCGCCGCCGACCTTGACGCCCGGCGCAATATCGGTATTGACAAAGTGCAGCGGTATTTTCTGGTGAATGGCGCGGCTGGCGTCGACGCGCAGGAAGTCGACGTGTAATACCAGCGATTTATAGGGGTGCATCTGTACGTCGCGCAGCAGCACGCTTTGCGCAGCGCCATCCAGTTTTAGCGTAATGACTGAAGACTGGAAAGCTTCCTTACGTAGGGCTAGCGACAGTTCGTTATGGTCAACTTCGATGGAAACCGGTTTGCTTGCTCCGCCATAGACGATGCCGGGCACCTTGCTGGCGCGACGCAGGCGGCGGCTCGCTCCGGACCCGTGCTGAACGCGCGTTTTCGCATTGATTTCAAATTGCATAACTGCTCCTGATAAACAAACCCGGCCCGCGACCAGACCGGGTGGTTGAAAAATCATTCGATGAAGAGCGAAGAAACCGACTCTTCGTTATTGATCCGGCGGATTGTTTCAGCAAAAACGTCGGCGACCGACAATTGGCGGATGTGCGACGATTTTTGTGCTTCTTCGTTGAGCGGAATGGTATCGGTGACGATTAATTCGTCGAGATCGGAATCGTTGATGCGGCTGACGGCAGGGCCGGAGAGCACCGGATGCGTGCAATAGGCGATGACAGACCGGGCGCCGTTGGCTTTGAGCGCTGTGGCCGCCTTGCATAACGTTCCGGCGGTATCGATGATATCGTCTATCAGCACGCAGGTTCGCTCCCCAACATCGCCGATGATATTCATGACTTCGGAAACATTGGCCTTGGGGCGGCGCTTGTCGATAATCGCCAGGTCGCATTCCAGGCGCTTGGCCAGTGCGCGCGCGCGCATGACACCGCCGACATCCGGCGAAACGACGATCAGATCCTTGATATCGCGCTTCCAGACATCGGCCAACATGATCGGCAACGAATAGATGTTGTCGACCGGAATATTGAAAAATCCCTGAATCTGTTCGGCGTGCAGATCCATCGTTAGTACGCGATGGACGCCGGCGGCCGTCAGCAGGTCGGCGACCAGCTTGGCGGCGATAGGTACGCGTGCAGAACGCACCCGGCGATCCTGGCGCGAGTAGCCAAAATAGGGAATGACGGTCGTGATGCGGGCGGCAGATGCCCGGTTGAGCGCATCGACCATGATCAGCAGTTCCATCAGATTTTCGTTGGAAGGCGCACAGGTCGGCTGAATAATGAACACATCGCGGCCGCGAACGTGTTCCTGAATTTCGACGGAGACTTCGCCGTCGGAAAAACGTCCGACATTTGCCCGACCGAGCGAAACATGGAGTCGGTGAGCCACTTCGGCTGCCAGCTTCGGGTTAGCGTTCCCGGAGAAGACCATCAGGCTATCGTAGGCCATAGCGCGCATCCAGTGACGCCGAAACACGGCGCCGTCAAAGAAAGACGGGCAGGTTGCTGCCTGCCCGAGATCAGAAAATTGAGAAAACCTGAATGGCTGGGGAAGAAGGATTCGAACCTTCGAATGCCGGAATCAAAATCCGGTGCCTTAACCAACTTGGCGACTCCCCAGCAAAACCCGCTGAATAAGCGTCTAGCGGATGAGGCGCGGATTATAGCGGGGTTTCGTTAAAAATACTAGCCGGATGAAGGCAACGGCGTCACATTGTTGCGTGCTTGTTAACCATTTCTCTGCGAGCAAGTTACGTAGCAGTTCCGTGAAAATCAAGAAAATATTGAAATATTGGCAGCGATTGCGCCGTGTATCGGATACCGACGCACGAATGGACAAGGACAGCTGGAAAAAGACAGCCTGGCCGGTAAAAGATGGGCGTTACAAGCGTGCTGTCAGAATGGCTTTCATCTGCGACCGATCAAGCCCCACTGGATTGTTCTTGTTGTGTGCTTGGTCAAGAATATGAGGAAGATCACCAATGCGCATGCCATATTGTCCCAGTCGCGGGATCCGCGTGCGCTCGATCCAGTCATTGAGGGTATCGACCAATCGTTGGCAGTCTGTTTGCGGCGAAGCGGGCGATTGGCCACTCAGAATGACGCCTGCCTGTGCGTATTTGGCAAGCGCTGTGGCGTGTTTTTCTGGGTCTGCCTGCAACGCCTCGATCGTTCGGCGCGTCGTTTCGCCCAGCAGTGTGCCGCAGACCTCGCCATGCGGCATCGGGATGGCGCCGCCGATCGGCCCGGCAAAGCCATGTACCAGACCGAGACCCGCGTTGGCCAGTACGATGCCTGAGAGCAGCGCAGCGTAGGCCATGTGGGTGCGCGCGTTGAGATCGTCGCCGCGTTCGCAGGCGCGCAGAAAGCCGTCGGTGGCATGGCGCAGGCCGCTCAGGGCCAGCGCGTCGGTCATAGGCGAGGCCTGCGTCGAAACATAGGCCTCGAGCAACTGGGTCAGCGCATCAAGGCTGCAGGCCGCCGTAACGGCGGGCGGGCAGCCCATGGCCAATTCGGGGTCGACGAGGGCGAGGTCGGGCATGAAGTTGTCGTGCCGCAGCGAGCGTTTGAAGCCGTGTTCACCGACGATACTGAGTACTGCGTTCTTGGTGGCCTCTGCGCCGGTGCCAGCGGAGGTGGGTACAGCGGCGAACGGTATTTTGCGTCCGTCGTGCTGGCGCGTGGCCATGCCTTCGAGAAAATCGCGTACCGAGCCTTCCTGCGGCAGCATTGCGGCAATGGCTTTGCCCGCGTCAATGGCGCTGCCGCCGCCGATGCCGATGACCCAATCCGGGCCTTGCGCGCGGAAATCCGCCGCGACCGCATCAACGAAATCCGGTGACGGCTCGCCGCGGAACGAGACGACATCGACGTGGATATTTTCCGCCGCCAAGCCTTGCAGTAGCCGTGCGCAATGCGGCGAGGCCCGAAACGAGGCCGCCCCCGTCACCAGCAGAACGCGCCCGCCGTTGTGATGCAGCAAGGCCGGGAGTTGTGCCAGTTTGCCTGGGCCAAAGTGGATCTGCGGGGTGCGGGAAAAGATGAAGTTGGTGTTCATGACGGATCTTACGGTCGATGTGTTCTGTTTTTCCTGCGTTGTCGATTGCCGTTGCGTATGGTTTCCGTGCTCAATCGGTGACCAGCGTGCGCAGGGGATGCGTGGTCAGTCCTTCGGCCAGCCAGCCGCGCATACCGGTTGGTAAAACATCAATGACGGCCTGCGCGGCCTCATGTGTCGGAAATTCAGCAAATATGCAGGCGCCGGAGCCGGTCATACGCGCTGCTCCAAAGTGACCAAGCCATGCAAGATATTCAGCCAGCACCGGGAAATGCCGAACGGCAACAGGTTCCAGATCGTTCCGGCCAAAGCCCGGAGACCAGGAAATATTCCTACTTGATGGGATGGGCGGCGTGTTGCGCCGAAGTTCCGGAGCGGAAAAAATGTCAGCCGTGGGAATGTTGATCGGTGGTTCCAGTACAACATACCAAGCGGGCGGCAGGTCGATGCCATGTAGGATTTCGCCGACGCCTTCGGCAAAGGCATTGCGCCCAAACAGAAAAACAGGGACGTCTGCACCGAGCGAGAGCCCCAGCGCCTGCAAGCACTGGCGCGGCAGGTTCAGACGCCAAAGATGGTTCAATGCCAGTAATACGGTGGCAGCATCCGAACTGCCGCCGCCAAGACCACCGCCCATTGGCAGGCGTTTCTCGACATAGATGTCGACGCCTTTCCGGCATCCGCTGACATCGCGCAGCAGGCGCGCCGCGCGCAGACACAAATCGGCTTCGGGAGGAACGCCGGGCAATGGTTTGACAAGACGCAGTTCGCCGTCACGACGCGGAGAGAAGCGCAGGCTGTCGCCGTGATCGATGAAGCGGAAGAGCGTTTGCAGCGAGTGGTAGCCGTCATCGCGCCGGCCGACAACATGCAGGAAAAGGTTAAGTTTGGCCAACGCCGGATAAACGCTGTCCCAGTGCCAGCCGGCCCGGTGTGCCGCTGGGTCTGCGGGCAGGCTCATGGCGTGCCGGCTTCAGCAGGCAGAGGCTGCCAGGTATCGACGATCAGGCGCAGCTCGAATTCCTCCGGACGCTGTGCATGAATCCGGCGCGGAAGCGATTGTGGGTTGGTGTCGGCATATTCATAGTCGATCATCCACCCGTCGAGACGCAGGTGCGTCAGACGCCCCGATTCGTCACGGCGCGTTTCACCTGTACCAGGGTGGGCGGGGCGGGCGCGAATCCAGTCGGCCAAACGCAAGAGCGGCAGGGCGTAACCGAGCACCTCTTGTGTCAGCGTTTCCGCATCCGGAGCCGTGAAAGTTTTGCCTTCCGCTGTTGATAGGTGCGCGCCCTGCGCATCCTGGACAATTTCTGCAATGCCCTGTCCTAATGGGGATGAGAGGAGAATTTCACTGGATGCGGGCATCCCAGGCGTATCTGACGTGGCTGGCTCGTATTTCCAATACAAACGACCGGAATGGCGCTGCTCCGCTTGCATGTGCGCAAACTGCGTGAGTGAGAAGCGCCCGTTCAGGATAAAGCCGTTGAGTTTGTAATCTACTGGCGTAGCGTCTGGGACGGGAGGAAAACGGGCGCAGCCGGTCAGGAACAGTGCCATAGCCAGCCAGCAGGCCGCCATGATGCGGCATAAGGGCGAAAACAATGTCATGGCAATCTTTTGTCCGGATGTGCTCAGGGCAGGAATTTTTTGATGATGCTGTTCAGCGTTTCGTTATCGGGATGCTGTTTCTGCATGTCCTGCCACAATGTACGCGCTTCGTCCTGGCGCCCCATTGCCCACATGACTTCGCCCAAATGGGCGACGATTTCCGGGTCATTGTTTTTGGCGCGCGCTTTTTCGAGGTAATCGAGCGCGCCGGGCAGATCACCTTGCCGATAGCGCACCCAGCCCATACTGTCGAGAATGTAAAAGTCGTCCGGCGAGAGCTTGTACGCTTTCTCGATCAGCGCGCGCGCCTCATCCAGACGCAGGTTACGGTCGGCCAGCGAATAGCCGAGCGCGTTGTAGGCCAGCGGGCTGTCGGGTTGCAGGCTGATGAGTTTGCGCAGACGGCGTTCCATCAAGTCGAGACCGTCGAGTTTTTCCAGCAGCAGCGCGCTTTCATACAGCAGATCAGGTTGTTCCGGTTGGGCATTGAGCGCTTTTTCGAGCAGCGTAAAAGCGGCGCGGTATTGTTTGGCTTCGCGCAATAATCCAGCTTCGGCAATCGTCAGCTGAACGCGCTCCTGCGTCGTTGTACTGGGAGCATCGCGCAACTGTGCACGCGCTTCGTCGAGACGCCCCTGATTGGCCAGCAGATATGCCCGACGAATCTGCGCCGATATGAAATGCTCGCCGGCAAGGACCTTGGCGTAATTGTCGAGTGCTTCATCGACGTGCTTGCCTTCTTCGGCAAGCTGTCCAAGGAAGAAAAAGGCCGTATTCTTGTCCGCTTCTGGAAGCGTCAGCAGGTGCTTGAGATGTTTCTCAGCCTCTGCCCAGTTTTTTTGTTGCAGGGCGACGAGCGCCGTGGAGAACAGAATCTCCGGATTGTTGGCGTTGTCCTTGAGTATATTTTTGAACTGTCGCAGCGCCTCGTCGTAGCGTTTGGCGCTGACCATCAGCCGCGCCAACTGAATTTGCGCCTCACGTGCCCGCGGATTTTTATTGACAAAACCTGAAAGAAAGTCGATGGCTTTCTGTGTCGATGCGCGGAACAGGATCTGCGTTTGCAGTAGCGCGGCTTTTTCCCAGTCCGGCCGGAGCTCAAGCGCGTGGTGTGCTTCGGTGCGGGCGCGTTCATTCTGGTCGGCCGAGGCGGCTATGACGGCGATGGCGTAATGCGCCTCAGCCATATTGTCATAGGGGCGGCTGACCGTCTCGGCAATATTTAGCGCCGTTTGCCGGTCGTTGAGCTGCGCCAGTAGGGGCGGAAGCCCCAGCAGGATATCGGCGCGTTTCGCTTCATCCAGTTCGAGCAGGTGCGACAGGGTGGGCACCAGCTCGTCTGTCTGCCGGGCGATAGCCATGACGCTCGCCTGAAGCTCGTAGGCTTTTACCGATTGGGGGTCATGTTCCGTCCAGAGGCGCGCAGCGTCCAGTGCAACGTCAATCTGTCGGCCGTAAAGAGCGATTTCGATCGTGCGTTCAAGCGCTTCGGGATCGTGCGTGCGCAAGGCGAGATCGGCGTAAGCCGAGCTGGCCAGCGAAGGATTTCCGCGCCGCAAGGCGATTTCCGCCAACAGCACCTGGAATACGGTTTGCCCGATCTGATTGTCGTCGGCGTTGGTGAGGCTGTCGTCTGCAGAGGGGCGGGAGATGCGTGGCGCGCGGCGCGCATGCTGGCGTGTTCTGCCGGTTTTTTTATCCGCAGACGGGGCGGAGGGAGATGCTGTTTCTTTGGGTGTGTCAGCGCGCTGCCCCGTTTGCGGGGAAGGTTCCCGTTCGTCCGCTATCTGCGCCAGGAAGCCGTCGGAAAATGACAGAGAGGGCAGTGCCAGTACGGCGACCAGCACCGCCGGTACAAGAAAACGGTAAATGTTGCTATGTGTTTCCATAGGATGAATATTACCCGCAACAACTTGTTTTTACAGCTTGTTTTTGCACATTAATGTCAAATTTTCAGCAAAAGTGTATGGCGCAGGATTGCGCGAAGACGGCGCTATACTTTGCCACGATGAGATTGTATCTGTGATGCTGCATATAAGGATGTATTGACGAGCTGTCGTGCGCGTTGGCGTGGCAATCCAGGGAATGCTGTTTCAAATGGATTGGTATTTTCGGCAGATCGCCGGCGGGCAGTTTGTACGAGCAGCGTGTGCCGATGTTATTGAGTTTTCTGGGAGGTTTCAATGCCGGAACTGCCTGAGGTCGAGGTTAGCCGCCAAGGGTTGCTGCCCTATCTGGTTGGGCAACGCATCGAACGCACCATTTTTCGCGTCCCGCGACTGCGTCGCGCATTGACCGAGGATCTGGCTGCGACGCTGGTCGGACAGCGCATTGTCGCCATTGCGCGGCGTGGCAAATACCTGCTGTTCGACTGTGAAATTCCGGCGGCTGGCCGGGGTGAGGCACGGGATGGAGATGGAATGACCGATGGCGGAAATCAGCATGGCTGGCTGATCGTCCATTTGGGGATGTCGGGGAGTTTGCGCCTTGTACCGCCGGGGACGGCCTGGCAGAAGCATGACCATGTCGACCTTGTTTTTGCCGATACCGTCCTGCGTTTCCGTGATCCACGCCGTTTTGGGCTGCTTGCCTGGCATCCGGGCGCAGAGATTCATGCACATCCCCTGCTTGCCGCCCAAGGGGTCGAGCCACTTTCGCCGCAATTTGACGGCGGCTGGCTTTACGCCGCGACGCGTCGGCGCACCGCGCCTATTAAGCCGCTCTTGATGGATAGCCATTTGGTTGTCGGCATCGGCAACATCTATGCGGCGGAGAGTCTGTTCTTGGCAGGAATTTCGCCGCTGCGCCGCGCCGGTCGGCTGACCCGCGCGCAGTGTGTGCGTCTGGCCGAAGCCGTCCGGATGACGCTATTGCGCGCGATCGCCGCTGGCGGTAGCAGTGTGCGCGATTATGTGCATAGCGATGGCGGTGCAGGCAGCTTCCAGATGCAATGCGCAGTCTATGATCGCGCGGGCGCCCCCTGCGTCGTTTGCAGTACGCCGATCCGGTGCGTGCGCCAAAGCGGGCGCAGCAGCTTTTACTGTCCGCAGTGCCAGAAGTAGCAAAGAAACGGCGATCGCTGGGCGGTCGCCACCCCAGTCAAAGTACCGCCTGTGACGGATTGACGTGAACCGGCGGCGCGTTTTCTGTATTCTTGGGGTGTCGTATATGTGACGTATTTGGGACATATCAATGCGCCAAGCGAATAGGGCATGATGGATTAAAAAGAATCGTGTTACATTATGGACAAAGAGTGTTTCATATTGTTTCTCGTACATTTTTCTGCTTTTTTCCGCACTTTCGGCCTTTCTGACTCATGACACTCACTCAGCAATTTGCCGCCTATACGCATTGGCGCTCGCAGCTTGTCGAGGGAATCGATCGCTACAAGCGCTGGCTGGCGGAAAACGAGCTTTCCGATGCGCAGACGGGGCAGCGTTTCGCTCGCCTGCTTGAAAAACTGCACGAAGATCGTCTTTACGTCGCCTTCCTCGCGGAGTTTTCGCGTGGCAAATCGGAACTGATCAACGCCGTTTTTTTCGCCGAATATGGCCATCGCATGCTGCCTTCGACGGCTGGGCGCACCACGATGTGCCCGACCGAGCTGCTGTTCGATCCCGGGAAAGTGCCTTGTATCGAGCTGTTGCCCATTGAAACACGCGGCTCGGGACTGGGGGTGGGAGAATACCGGCGGTCGCCGGAAGCCTGGAGAACGGTTCCTCTTGATATCGAGTCGCCGGAGGCCATGCACGCTGCTTTACGTGCGGTGAGCGAAGTGTTGCATGTGCCACTGAATGTGGCCAAGGCGCTCGGGTTTGCCCAGAATGCAACGGATGATACGGCGTTGGATATCGCCGCGGACGGCTCAGTGGAAATCCCTCGCTGGCGTCATGCCATCATCAATTTCCCCCATCCGCTCTTGCAGCAAGGGCTGGTGATTCTCGACACGCCTGGTCTGAATGCGATTGGCGCTGAACCGGGGTTGACGTTATCGATGCTGCCTAACGCGGATGCGACTATTTTCGTCCTATCAGCCGATACGGGCGTTACGTTGTCTGACCTGACTATTTGGAAAGACTATATCAGTGCATCCAGAGGGGGAAGCAAAGGCCGAATGATCGTGCTCAACAAGATCGATGGCCTATGGGATGAATTGCGCTCACCCGCTGAAATCAACGCCGAAATCGACCGCCAGGTGAGTACATGCGCGGTGACGCTGGGCGTGCCGACGGCGCAGATTTTTCCCATCTCGGCGCAAAAAGGGCTGGTCGCCAAAATCAACGGGGACGAAGCCTTGTTGGCCCGCAGCCGCATCAATGCGTTCGAGAATGCGTTGGTCAATAAGCTGATTCCGGCCAAGCGCGAGATCGTGCGCGAAAATACACAAGCCGAATTTGCCGACATTGATCTGCGTGCGCGTAACCTGCTTGAAGCACGGCTCTCTGAGCTACGCGAACAACTCGCAGAATTGACCGAGCTGCGCGGCAAAAATAAGGGGGTTGTCGGATACATGATGAATAAAATCCGTGCCCGCAAGGAAGAATTCGAGGCTGCGCTGGAGCGTTATTATGCGGTGCGCAGCGTATTTTCCCAGCTCTCGAACCAGCTGTATGGTCATCTGGGCGTCGGAGTGGTGCGTCGATTGGCAACGGCCACGCGCAATACGATGAACGAGGCGAACTTTTCGAAAACGCTCTCCAATGCGATGAGGCATTTCTTTCTGGTAACACGCGGTAATCTAGATCAGGCTGAGCGCGATGTTCAGGAAATCCACACCATGCTCGAAGCGGTTTACCGGAAGTTCGCCGTCGAGCATAGTCTCAAACTAGATACGCCGATGACCTTTTCGCTGACGCGCTATCAAAGGGAAATCGACCGGCTGGAATCCTGGTGCGACACTCATCTGAATACGGCGTACCAGTTCGTGACGCATGACAAAACGAGCGTCATGCAGAAATTTTTTGGGGAAATTGCCGTACAGATGCGGCACAATTTTGAACGTGCCAACCGCGATGCCGAGCTATGGCTGAGAACTATCATGGCGCCGATGGAAGTCCAGGTGCATGAACGCCAAAAACAGCTCAAGCAGCGCCTCAGCAGCATCAAGCGTATTCATCAGGCGACCGAGACGCTAGAAGAACGGATCGACGAACTTCGTCAGACCGAGAGCGATCTGCTCCAACAGCTGCAAAAAACCGAGCGGATCGCGCAGGATGTGTTGCAGGTATTTGCCCGACAGCCCGCAGCCGTGCCGGTCGCCACCGCGCATGTACGGGCGGCGTAGTCATTGATTGTGCCGATATTGGACGCGGCCTGGATACGGCGTGCTCCGTTTTGCGCGGGGTGTCAGTCTCTAGGACTCAGGCGCCGCTGGTCAGCTGCTCATATTTGGCCCACAGCTGCTCGTCGCTTTCGACACAGTTTTCATCCTTGATGATGGCATCGACCGGGCAGACTTCCACGCATTGCGGCGTGTCGTAATGGCCGACGCACTCTGTGCACCGGCTCGAATCGATGACATAAATTTCATCACCTTGTGAGATCGCCACATTCGGGCATTCCGGCTCGCATACATCGCAATTGATGCAGTCGTCGGTGATTATCAACGCCATGAAGAAAACCCTCTTTCCTTAAAACTAAAAATCAGGTACGCCGTAAGGCAGCTACCTTGCTGGTCAGACGTTCCTTGACCAGCGGATGAACGAATTTGCCCACATCGCCGCCCAGTGAGGCGATTTCACGTACGAAGGTCGCCGAGATGAAGGTAAATTGCTCGCTGGGGGTCAGGAACATGGTTTCGACCTCAGGATAGAGGTTTCGGTTCATTCCTGCCATCTGAAATTCGTACTCGAAGTCCGAGACGGCGCGCAGACCGCGCAGAATAATCTTGGCGCCTTTTTGGTGTAAAAAGTCCATCAGCAGGCCATCGAAGCCGCAGACTTCGATGTTCGGATATGGCGCGAGTACGGCTTGAGCCATTTCCGTACGCTCGTCAAGCGAGAAAAATGGCTGCTTCGTCAGGCTCGCAGCAATGGCGACGATGACGTGATCGAAAATCGCGGCGGCGCGGCGTGCAATGTCCGCATGTCCGCAAGTGATCGGGTCAAAGGTGCCTGCGTAGATTGCTACCCCTTTATCCAGAGCCATTCGCTCAACCCCTCCGCATCAAATGAAAATATACCTGGCCGGCATGCCCTTGGCGCACGGTCTGCCATGCGCCACAAACGGACAGCGCCTGTTCGGCTTCGATATAGACCGCCCCGTCATCGGCAACCAGGCGCGGCAAAAGTGGTTCGATACGCTCGATCCAGCCTTGCCGGTATGGCGGATCGAGGAAAACCACATCAAAACGAGGTGCTCGCGCATCCCGAGAGGAAGCGAATTCTAGCGCATCTGCGCGTAAAACCTGAAGGCGTTGATCGGCATCGAGCATGCGTGCATTGGCGGCCAGCGCCGATGCGATTCTGGGGGTGCGCTCGACCATGATGACACTGGCCGCACCGCGTGAAGCCGCCTCAAACCCCAGCGCGCCGCTACCGGCAAACAGGTCGAGGCAGGTACGCCCGTCCAGACTCTGCCCGAGCCAGTTGAAAAGCGTTTCGCGCACACGATCCGGCGTCGGGCGCAGCCCCTCCGCATCGGGAAAGCATAAGCGCCGTCCCCGCCACCGGCCGCCGATGATGCGCAGGCTGTTCATGAACGCATGATGTGCGTTTTATTTTTACTCGGCCCCCACCAGCACCGTGACCAGGCGCTTGAGATCGACGTGGCGGGCAAAGGCGGCCTTGATATCGGCGGCGGTCACTTTCTCGATGTTTTCCGCATAGTGGTCGAGATAATCGAGCGGCAGACCGTAGAAACCAATGATCGCCACGTTGTCGAGGATTTTACGGTTGGTGTCCAGATTCAGCGGAAAGCTGCCAATCAAATTTTGTTTGGCAGCCTTAATTTCAGCTTCATTCGGGCCATCGCGCAAAAAGTCGGTGAGTACTTTGCGCGTGAGCGCCAGCGCCTCATTTGCCTGTGTTTTCTTGGTTTGCAAATTAATGCGGAACGGACCGGAGTGCGTCATCGGAATGAAGTAACTATGGACGTTGTAAGCATAACCGCGCATTTCCCGCACCTCTTTCATCAGACGCGATACGAAACCGCCGCCGCCCAGCGTGTAGTTGCCGACCTGCAAGGCAAAAAAGTCCGGGTCGCCGCGTTTGAGCGCTTGCGTGCCAAGCATCAGGTGCGCCTGTGCTGACGAGGGGTGCGCGATGCGTTCCTCTTTGCCGGATGCGGGTGTCGGCGAGGCGATCGTTGTTGTCTGCTCACTGGACGGTAGCGCCTCGGTCAGGTGCTGTGCCAAGGTTTCGGCCTGTGCCCGCGTTACGTCGCCGACGATCGATACGACGGCGCGCCGGGCGGTGAAATGCTGGCGGTGATACTCAGCCAAATCGTTGCGCTGCACGGCGGCGACGGATTCCGGTGTGGCCGAGACGCCATAAGGATGGTCGGGGTAGAGCGCTGCCCAGAATGTCCGGTTGGCAATCGTATCGGGCTGTGTCAGCGATTCCTTGAGCGCGGCGACTGAACGCGCCTGTTCGCGCTCAAAGACGGCTTCCGGGAACTGCGGCGTGCTCAGCACGGCGCGCAGCACGTTAAGTGCCGGCGTACGCTTGTCTTCGGCCGAGAGTGTGCGCAGGCCGATCGAGGCACGCTCGCGGTCGATGTTGCCGGAGAGCATTGCGCCCAAATCGGCCAGCCGGTTCGAAATCGCGGTTTCATCCATGCCCTCTGCACCGAGGTCGATGACCGTCTGGGTCAGCGCGGCCGTCCCGGCTTTTCCCGGCGGATCGTAGGCCGTGCCGGCGGCAAAATCGATCTGGACGTCGAGCATTGGCAGGGCGTGCGTCTCGACGAAGAAGACACGCGCGCCAGAGGGCGCTGTCCAGTGCTGGATGGTGATGCCTGCCCACGCCAACGGCAGGTTCAGGCAGAGCAGGGCGCAGAGCAACGCTCTGCCGAGGATCTGGGGGAAGCCGAAAGGTTTGGAATGTTTCATCGCAATTATCCGCAAGCGTTTTCTTTTCAGGTGACGTTTCAGACCATATTAATGGCGGGTGGGAATCGTGCTCTTGCGCGGCGTCTTAGGCAGGGGCTGCGGATCAAGTTCCGCGATGGTCAGCCGATCGTCACGAAAATATTTCTTGACGACTTCGCGCACCTGTTCGGCCGTGACGGCCTGTAGTTTTTCAAGAATGCGGGCCTCTGCCGTATAAGGGATACCAGCGGTTTCCAGCTGACCGATTTCCATAGCTTGTGCGAACATGGAATCGCGTTTGTAAATTTGGCTGGCGACAAGTTGCGCCCGCGCCCGCGCCAGTTCTTCGGCGGTGACGCCTTCGCTGGCGATGCGCATCAATTCAGCGCGGAAACCAGCCTCCAGTTCAGCGCGTGTTTTACCTTCGCTCGGCGAGCCGACCAGATAGAACAGCCCCGGCCCGCGTGAAATGGCGTCGTAGCTTGTGCCGGCGCTGACCGCGAGCCGCTGCTCGCGTACCAGACTGCGCGTGAAGCGCGCCGCGTCGTGACCGTCGAGCACGGCCGCCAGCATTTGCAGCGCATACGGTTCGGTGTCCTTCTCGACATCGCGCAATACCGGCGTTTTATAGGCGAGAGCGACGACAGGCAGTTCAGCAGGCGCCTTGACCGTCAGGCGGCGGATGCCATCCTGTGCCGGTTCGGTCTGCGGCTTGCGTTCGGGCAACGTGTGCGGCCGGATGGGGCCGTAGTGTTTTTCGGCCAGCTGAAAGACCTCGCGGTGGTCAACATCACCGACGACGACGACGAAGGCGTTGTTCGGTGCGTACCAGCGTTCGTACCAGGCGCGCGCATCGCGCACGGTCATGTTCTCCAGATCGTTCATCCAGCCAACGACCGGTGTGCGGTAGGGATGCGCCTGAAATGCCGTTGCTGTCAGTTGCTCGAAAAGCCGTGCCTGCGGCTGGTCATCGGTACGCAGGCGGCGCTCTTCCATGACGACCTTGATTTCCTGTGCATACTCTTTCGGATCGAGCGTGAGATGGTGCATGCGATCGGCTTCCAGACGCATCATCTGCGCCAGTTTCTGTTTGGGGATCTGCTGGAAGTACGCCGTGTAGTCCTTGCTGGTGAAAGCGTTGTCGCGCCCGCCCGCTGCGGCGACGAGACGGCTGAATTCGCCGGCGCCGACGCTTGGCGTGCCCTTGAACATCATGTGCTCCAGCAGATGTGCCACGCCCGTCGTGCCGTTATGTTCGTCCATACTGCCGGCGTGATACCAAACCATGTGGACGGCTGTCGGTGCGCGCCGGTCTTCCTTGACGATGATGCGCAGTCCGTTGGCCAGTTTGTATTCAAATGGATTGGACAGTGCCGTTTGCGGCAGGCCCGCCAAAGACATGCCAAGCAAGGTCAGCCAAGCCGTTTGGTGTAAGGAGCGATATAAAATGCCACGTAATCCAGACATACCCATCAATGCCTTCTGTTAGAATCGAAAAATCCAAAATGGATGGTGGCATTATCTTACCATTTTGAACCTTGGCATCCCGGTGCAGGCAGATCGTTCCTGAAGCCGACAACGGGGCGCAGACAGATTCTTGCAGACTGACAAACGCCGTGCTCTATGTTTAGTTTCTTCAAAAAATCGCCGCCTCCGGCAGAGGAAGCAACGACGCCGGATGCTGCGCAGCAGACACCGGAAGAACCGCAGCCGCCCAAACTTTCCTGGCGCGAACGGCTTAAAGCCGGGCTGGCTCGCACGCGCGCCCAGTTCAGCAGCCAGCTCAAATCCGTGTTTTCGCGCGGCAAGGTTGACGATGAACTGCTCGAGGAACTTGAAAGCCTGCTGCTAACGAGCGATGTTGGCATGGAGGCGACGGCGCATCTGCTCGCGGCGCTCAAGGCGCGCGCCAAGCGGGATGCGCTTGATTCTCCGGCAGCCATCCAGCAGGCGCTGGCCGATGCGCTGCTCGAATTGTTGCAGCCGCTGGAGCAGCCGCTCGATACGTCTTCGCCGCGTCCTTTTGTCATCATGGTCGCCGGCGTCAATGGCGCGGGCAAGACGACGTCGATCGGCAAACTGGCGCGATATTTCCAGTCGCAAGGGTTATCGGTACTGCTGGCTGCGGGAGATACCTTTCGCGCTGCGGCGCGCGAGCAGTTGCAGACCTGGGGGGAACGCAACGGCATTACGGTCATTGCGCAGGAATCAGGCGATCCGGCCGCTGTCGTTTTTGATGCGATCTCGGCGGCTAAAGCGCGCGGTATCGATATCGTGCTGGCCGATACGGCCGGACGCTTGCCCACGCAATTGCATCTGATGGAAGAAATTGCCAAGGTGCGCCGCGTCATCCAGAAAGCCGACCCGAGCGGGCCGCACGAAACCTTGCTCGTGCTGGACGCCAATTTTGGCCAGAATGCACTGGCGCAGGTTCAGGCTTTTGACAAGGCCATTGCCGTCACCGGCCTCGTTCTCACCAAGCTCGACGGCACGGCCAAGGGGGGCGTCGTAGCCGCCATTGCCCGCCAGTGTCCGAAGCCCATCCGTTTCGTCGGTGTGGGTGAGGGCATCGACGATCTGCGTCCTTTCATCGCGCGTGATTTCGTCGATGCGCTGTTTGCGCAGGAGTAGGGAGCTGGCGTTGCAATGATTACGGCCAATGTCGTCTGCAAACGCTACCCGGAAGGGATTGAGGCGTTGCGTGATGTCAGCTTTACGATCGATGCAGGCGAAATGGTCTTCATCACCGGCCACTCCGGCGCCGGCAAGACGACGCTGTTTCGTCTGCTGGCGGCGATCGAGCGGCCGACATCCGGCAGCATCGTCGTCAATGGTCAGAATATTTCCGCGCTGCGGCGTAGCGCCATTCCTTACTTAAGGCGAAATTTCGGCCTCGTTTTTCAGGATCAGAAACTGCTGTTTGATCGCAGCGTGCTGAATAATGTCCTGCTACCGCTGGCCATCATCGGCATGACGCCGAAGGAAGCGCTGCGCCGGGCGAACGCCGCACTCGATAAAGTGGGTTTGCTCGATCGCGCCAATGCCAATCCGGTGGCGCTTTCCGGTGGCGAGCAGCAGCGGCTGGCGATTGCCCGAGCCGTCGTCAACCGCCCGGCAATCCTGCTGATCGACGAGCCGACGGCCAATCTTGACAGCGCATCGGCAGCTGCGATTCTTGATATTTTCCGCGCTTTTCATCAGGTCGGAGTGACGCTGATCATCGCCACGCACGATCCTTTGTGGATGGCGCATTTCGGGTCGCGCCGGCTGCATTTGGAGCATGGCCATTTGCAGGAATATACGGAAGAAAGGCTGGCGGAAGCCGGCGAGTATCCGCATGACCTTCCGCATGATCCGGCGAACGGGTTGAATACAAACAAAGGTGCCGAAGTGAACGAAGATCACGGGAAAAAGGCATGAGACGCTTCTTTGCCCAGCACCTTGCCGCGCTGCGCGATGCCTGGCGACGTTTGGTGAGCACGCCGCTCAACAGCCTGCTGTCGTTGATCGTCATCGGTGCGGCGCTGACATTGCCGAGCGTTGGCTGGGTGGTGTTGGACAATCTGCGCGGCGTCGGTGATTACAGTGCAGGGATTCCGCAGATCAGTCTGTTCATGACGCGCGATGCCGAGCCGGCGGATGTCGCCGAAATCGAAAGCCGTCTGCGCGAGGCTAAGGCAGGCAACTGGCGTTTTGTCTCGCGCGAAGAAGCGCTCAAGCGCATGGCCTCGAATGAGGGCATGGCCGAGATCGTCGCCAATCTGCCCCGGAATCCGTTGCCGGATGCCTTTATCGTCGAACCGGACGACCTGCATTTGGAGGCGCAGGAAGCGCTGGTGACACGTTTTTCCGCATGGCCCAAGGTTGCCCATGTACAGATCGATTCCGACTGGGCGCGCCGTCTCGATGCTTTCCTGCGCCTCGGCAAACTGTCGCTGACGTTGCTGGCGGGGTTGTTTGGCGGTGCGCTGGTCGTTGTGACCTTCAATACCATCCGTTTGCAGATTCTGGCCCAGTCCGACGAAATCGAGGTGGCTAAACTGATCGGTGCGACGGATGCCTTCATCCGTCGCCCGTTCTACTATTTCGGCGCGTTACAGGGTGCGCTCGGCGGGTTGTTCGCTGCGGCGCTTGTCTGGCTGGGCGTTTATTTGTTGACGCCTGTCATTCATGAGATCGTCGCGCTTTACCACGGACATTTTGTGCTATCCGGCCCTGCGGCGCGCCAGGTCGCCGTATTGGCGGGGGTTGGCGCGGCGCTCGGCTGGGTCGGTGCATGGCTGTCTGCCGCGATTCATCTACATAAAATCGGTTGATGGGCGGAGTTGGCGGGTATGGAAAAATCACCGACTTCTTCCGCTGTATGCTGGCGCGCTTACCTGAGCAATAACTGGCCCGCCGCGCTGGGTCTGGCGGTGGCGCTGGCCGTCGTGATTTTTCTGCTGGTGCAGAGCGTACTTCGTATTGCCGGCGGCGAGGCGCCGGCCGGGGTCGTCAATGCGCTGCTGGGCGGCGTGGCGGCGGCCGCAGCGACGGCATTGGGCGCGTTGCCGGCTATTTTGTTGCGCGGCATTTCGCAAAAACTGGAAGACAGTCTGCTTGGCATGGCCGCCGGCATGATGCTTGCCGCCAGCGCATTTTCGCTGATTCTGCCTGGGCTTGACGCCGCCGAAACAATGCTCGGGAGCAAGGTGGGGAGCGCCGGCGTGGTGGTGACCGGGATGGCTCTTGGCGTCATGCTCATGCTCGGGCTGGAGCGCTTTACGCCGCACGCGCACGAGGTGATCGGAGTGTCCGGCCCGGGTTCGGAGCGTTATGGGCGCGTTTGGCTGTTCGTGTTTGCTATTGTGCTGCACAATCTGCCGGAGGGCATGGCGATTGGCGTGAGTTTTGCACGTAACGACCTTTCCGTCGGTTTGCCGACGACGCTGGCTATTTCCTTGCAGGATTTGCCGGAAGGATTGGCGGTTGCTCTTTCGTTGCGCTCGATTGGTTTTGGCGCCTGGCGCTCAGTGCTTGTAGGCGGCGCCAGCGGCCTTGTCGAACCGCTGGGCGCTCTACTGGGCATCGGCTTGTCAAGCGGCTTTGCGCTGGCGTATCCGACGGGACTGGGGTTGGCAGCAGGCGCAATGATCTTTGTCGTCTCGCACGAGGTGATTCCCGAAACCCACCGCAACGGCCACCAGACGATGGCAACGCTGGGGCTGATGGCAGGGTTTGCCCTGATGATGGTGCTCGATACGGTGCTTGGCTAGTCGTTTTGAATTGATTTTCTGGAAGCAGCCGTTTCTTGTTGGCGCCTGTCTAGTTTGCGGACAACACCGGCGAGTGCCGCCGCCCCAGCCGGTTGAACCAGAACGACGCCATCACGACCAGCATGCCGAGCGAGAGCCGTTTAAGGTCGGTATCACGGTTCCAGATCAAGACATTGACGATCAGTCCAGCGGGGACATGCAGTTCGTTCATCACCGCCAGTACGCCCGCGTCGACCCGCGTGCTGCCCTTGGTCCACCCGTACATGCCCAGTGCTGTGGCAAATATGCCCAGCCAGGCCAGTACGCCCCATTGCATGGGCGTTTGCGGCAGACGCGACGGGTCGCCGAAAAGCCACCAGGAGGGCAATGCGACGAATAAGGCGCCTAGAAAGAAGTGTCCGAAGAAACGGTACATCGGAATATCGGTCGGGTAGCGCAGCAATAAGCGACGGCAGATAACCTGCCCGGCGGCAAAAGCCAGATTGGCAATCTGTAACAGGATGAAGCCGACGAGATAATCACCGTGCAGTGGTCTAAAGCGGATGATGATGCCGCCGGTCACGGCGACGACCGCGGCAAGCAAGGCCCAGCGGTTGAAATGGCGCGCCATGGCGTCGTCGAGCAAGGTGACGTAGATGGGCGTCAGCACGGTGAAAAGCAGCACTTCCTGTACGGACAGCACATTGAAGCTGCGGTACAGGCAAAGGTAGGTAACGCCGAACTGCAAGGCGCCTGCCAGCCAGAAGCCGCGCACCAGCGTGGAGGGCAGGCCTCGCCAGATGCTCAGAGGGACGAAAATCGCTGCCGCTATCGAGACGCGCGCCAGCACGGCAAAATCACTATCGACTTGGGCGGCCAGGTACTGGCCAATCAGGCTAAAAGAAAATGCCCAGAGAATCGTGACAATAACCAGGTAACGCATCGGTAATCACTACGGTGATGACATGAGGCCGAAGATGATAGCCGAATATTTGCCGATAAAACGACGTTGCCAGAAGGGCTTTGGTGATGCGGCGGAGCGGCAAGCAGCGCCATGTCGAATGCTTGCGGGATAAAGTTTGGATTGGTATGGCCGGCAGATGGAAAGCTGAAATATTCCATGCTGCATGAGTGCGCTTCGCCACAAGCTTGTTTTCTGATGGCTGTGGACGAGCCGCTTTATGCCTCATTCTTCGGCGCTTTGATTGGTCGGTGGTTCTTGGGGCGAACGACACGCCTTTAAACCCAGGGTCAACTCGAATTAGGCATATTGCGTTATGGGAAACGTTACAAGTTCTCGCTTGTTACGCGATCCTGGGCGAGGGAAACGGCTGGCGAAGTGGTGAATGATCACCAAGTCCGCGACGAATGTTTTCCAAGCCTTTCATTCATCCAGCTTATTGGAGGTACGCATGAAAAAAATTATCCCGACCCTGCTTGCCAGTCTTTTTGCCGTCTCTTTCGCGTATGCACAGACCGCCGCCCCCGCGTCTCCGACGCCCGCAACGGCGACGCCTCCGGCTACTGCACAGACGGCGCCGGCAGCGGCAACGCCTGCCGCCAGCGCAGAAACACCTGCCGCTGCGTCGCAACAAGCCGCTGCGCCGGCACAGAGCTGCGAACAAAGGGCGATTGATAAAAACGGCAAACCGCTGGCCGGTGCGGCCAAAACCGCGTTCATGAAAAAATGCGAGCGCGAAACACAGGGAGAAGATCCGTGCGAAGCCAAGGCGATTGGTAAAAACGGTAAGCCGCTGGCCGGCGCCGCCAAGACCGCATTCATGAAGAAATGCCAGAGTCAGCAGTAATCCGCCGCGATTTCCTGGTCGTGTGATCGTGTGAATATGCGGCCAGTGTGTTGTGCAGTATAAAAACCAATGAGCTGTCTGTTTGCAGGCAGCCCATTTGTTTTCAGCGCGGGGCTTGGAGAAAGCGCATGTCTTTTATTGTGCTGCCTCGCCTTGCTATCCTACCCAGCTGTTTTTGGTTGGCTATGTTTCGCAACATGTTGTGACTCAAGCCGTTTCAGGGCCTTGCTGGTGCCGCTTTCATCGAGGCGTATTTCTTGCGGGTACAATCCGTCTGGCTGGATGACATGCCAGATCAATATTGGGTAGGAAGAAATTATGGAGCCGCAGAAGGTACGGCTGAAACTGAACGGACGACATAAAAAAATCCTCGAACAGCTTCGGGAAGAAGGGTTTCTGGCGACGGAGCAGATGGCGCGTGATTTTGCCGTGACGACACAAACCATTCGCCGCGATATCAACATGCTCAGCAACCGGGGGCTGGTGCGCCGTTATCATGGCGGGGCGGGCGCGGTATCGAGTGTCGAGAATGTGGCTTATGCCTCGCGTCAGGCGCTCAATCATGAGGCGAAAGCGCGCATTGCGCGCGCGGTTGCGCGACAGATTCCAGATAAGGCTTCACTGTTCATCAATATCGGGACAACGACCGAGGCGGTTGCCCAAGCGCTGGCAGAACGTAAGAATCTGCGCATCATCACCAATAACCTCAATGTGGCCGCCTGTTTGTGCGGAAACAGTGCCTGTGAAGTGATTGTTGCCGGCGGTGTGGTACGTAGCGACCACGGCGTTATTGGCGAATCGACGATCGATTTTATTCGCCAGTTCAAGGTTGATTACGGCATCATCGGCATTTCTGGCATCGATACCGATGGCGCGCTGCTTGACTACGATTACCGCGAAGTGCGGGTAGCACAGGCGATTATCGAAAACTCCCGCCAGGTTTTTCTGGTGGCCGATCGGTCGAAGTTCAGCATCGCGCCGATGGTTAAGCTGGGTAACCTGGCGGATATCGATGCGCTCTTTACCGATGCCGAGCCGCCTGCATCGATCGTTGAACTGTTAGCCGCTTCGCAGACCCGCCTCTTCATTGCCGACGACGGCAAGACGGCCCGAAAACCCGCGTAAACAGGGCGTCTCCGGGTTAGAGCCCTAAAACCCTTGTAAACAGGGCATCTCAGGGGTGGAGCGCTGAAGTCCTTTATCCACGCTGGTCTCCGGGCAGCCTCCTCGGAGATGCCCGAAATACGCGGGCTTCCGGGCCGTGGGTTTTAGAAACCCGCCGCCTGCATTTCCACATCACGCCATCGCGCCATCGCGCCATCGCGCCGGCCAGCACACCGCTGGAATCCGCGTGGATAAAGGGCTTCCGGGCACCCCTTCGGAAATGCCCTATTCACGCGGGCTCTGGCGGTGCTTTGTTGCCGGGCTTCTCCGCTATCAACATGCATTTTCGCTGCGCGGCAAAACCGCGTTTTTTTCGTTGACAAGTCGTAATGCCAGAATTAATGTTCATAAACGAAAATAATTGGCTTAATAATTGTTTTTGTATGAACAGTTTTTTGGTTTATTGATATCGAATTTTCGTTGTTAACCGGGTCGCACGATGCATGAGGGAGGCTTCCAGATGGAACTGAGAACGGGCAATATCGAAAAACTCAGCCAGGGCGTCCATGATGTTCTGGTCATTGGCGGCGGCGTCAATGGCGCCGTTGCCGCAGCGGCGCTGTCGGGGAAGGGCGTGAAGGTCGCATTGATCGATCGGCAGGACTTTGCCAGTTTTACCAGTCAGCAGTCGAGCAACTTGGCCTGGGGCGGTATCAAATATCTGGAAAGCCACGATTTTGCGTTGGTGCGCGGCTTATGCAAAAGCCGCAATCACTTGCTGGAAAACTACCCTTCGCGGATTCAGGAAATCCGCTTCTTTACAACGATCGAAAAAGGTTTCCGTTTTCCCCCCTGGTTTATTTGGATGGGCACCTGGGTCTATTGGCTGTTCGGCAATTGTTTTACCCGTCCGCCGCGCCTACTGAGCCGGCGGCTGACCGAACAGGAAGAGCCAGTGGTCAGCACCGACAATTATTTTGGCGGCTTTGAGTATTCCGATGCCTACCTGCGCGATAACGACGCGCGTTTTGTCTTCCAGTTTGTCCGTTCGGCGATGGACCGCGGCTGCGTTGCGGCAAATTACGTCGAATCGCTGGGCGCGCGGCGCGAAGACGATGTGTGGGTGGCCAAGGCGCGTGACGTAATTTCCGGGGAAACGCTGGAAATCCGTGCGCGCGTGCTGATCAACGCCGCAGGTCCTTTCGTGGATGAGCACAATGCGTTGACCGGCGAGCAGACCGAGCACAAGCACCTGTTCTCAAAGGGCATTCATCTGATTGTTCCGCAGGTCACGACGCACCGAAAAATCCTGACTTTCTTTGCCGATGACGGGCGCTTGTTTTTTGCCATCCCGATGGGCAACCGCACCTGCGTGGGAACGACAGATACGCGCGTTGAATCGCCCCATAGCACCGTGACGGAAGAGGATCGCCGTTTCGTGCTCGACAACATTAACAAACGTCTGAAACTGGATAAACCGCTGACGTCTGCCGACATCATCGCCGAGCGTTGTGGCGTGCGTCCGCTGGTTGTCAAGCGCAGCAGCGGCGGCAGCGGTGAGCGCGACTGGCTTTTGCTGTCGCGCAAGCACGAAGTCGACATCAATCGTGAGACGAAGCACATTAGTATTTTTGGCGGAAAGCTGACCGATTGCGTCAATGTCGGCGACGAAATCAGCGGCATTGTTTCCGGAATGGGCGTGGACGTTCTGCAGCCCGGTTATAAATGGTACGGAGAGCCGCCTGCCTCGGTACGGGCGGATTTCGAGCGCCAGGCCAAAGACATGAATCTTGACAGACCGGCTTCGCCGCAGGATGCCGAGACGATCAGCGAACGACTATGGAGGCGTTACGACAAGCGCGCCCTCGAACTGCTCGCCATGATTCGCGAAGATTCGCGTCAGGCCGAGACCATTATCGAAGGCGCGGACTACCTGCGCGGCGAAATTGCCTTAATGCAGCGCCAGGAAATGATTGTTCGGCTTGAAGACTTTTTACGGCGGCGTTCAATGCTCGCCCTGACCATGCGGCGCGAGGACATCTATCAGGCAAAAGGCTTGCTAGAAGCCTGTGAAATCCTGTTTGGCAACGAGGCCAGGGCAAAATACGACGAGTATTTTGCAGCGCCGGCGTAATCACGAAGACTATACTGGGCGAAATAGGGCGTCATGGGCGTAAAAAACCGTTTTTTTCGTATTCCACGGATTTACGCCGAAGCATTTGGCTGGTATTTTCCGGTAGCCGATCTGCGGATTGTGGGGTCTAGAATCCGCTGCCTGTGTCGGCTGCTGGAATAGAGTTGCCTGAGCCGCGTATCACGGCAGACGTGTTGTTGTACAAGGCAATGGCGCATGGTGGGAATGGTGGGTATTCTTTTTTCTGGAGAGATTATGAAACGCAGAATTCTTCTTTTATCGGCATTGGCCTTGCTTGGCGCTTCGACGATGCCGGCTTTCGCAGCCGAAAAGAAAATTGTGGTCAAGATCGCCGGCATGAAACCTGAGGGCGAACCGGAAACCATCGGCATGAAGCTGTTCGCCAAGTACGTCATGGAAGGCACCAAGGGTAAATACGACGTGCGCGTCTTCCCGAACAGCCAGCTTGGCAAGGAAGATGCCTATATCGCCCAGACGCGCAAGGGCATCATCCAGATGTGTGCGACGGGCACGCAGACTTCATCCTTGTTCCCGGCTATGGCGATGCTGGAAACGCCTATGCTGTACGACAGCCTGGAACACGCGCATAAGGCGATGAATGGGGAAACCTTCAAGCTGATCAATAAAGGCTTTGCGGAAAAATCCGGCCTGACCATGCTCAATGCGTTCCCGCTCGGTTTCCGCCATTTCTACACCAAGAAACCGATCAGCAGCGTGAATGACCTGAAGGGACTGCGCATGCGCGTACCGAACATTCCGCTTTATCTGGAATTTGCCAAACAGCTTGGCCAGAGCGGCCAGCCGATGCCGTTTGCTGAAGTGCCAGCGGCGCTCGATCAAGGTACGATCGATGGCGGCGACAGCCCATTTTCCGATATCGTTGCGCTGAAGATGTACGAAATTGCGCCGAACATCACGCTGTCCGGCCATATTCTGGTGATCCACTCGCTGTACATCAACAACGATTTCTATAACAAACTGCCGCCGGAAGACCGCAAAGTGTTTGACGATGCCGCCAAGCGTTCGGCCGAAGACGTGTGGAAAATGGCCGCCGATGTCGAGAAAAAGGCTGTCGAGGAAATTACCAAGGGCGGTGGCAAGATCGTAACGCCCAATGCCGAGTTTAAGGCCGCGCTGAAGAAAGCCGGCGAAGGCACCTGGAAACTATTCTACGATACCGTGCCGAACGCCAAGGAAATTCTGGAAAGTGTGAAGCAGTACCAGTAAGTTAGCGTCGATCGTTCCGGAAGATGCGCTTGGGGACGGCCATCTTCCGGCAATGTTTTGCCAGTCCTGTTGTTGTTTGAGGGGATGAAAAAGTCGGGCGGTGGTGCCGGATGTGCGCCGCTGTTCCGTAAATGGCGGTTGACGGGCGTTTCGATGCGCTTGCCCGCACCGCGTCGCTGCTGAAACAGAGGTTGTCAATCGAGAAAAGACAGGAGCGTCACGATGAGCGAGCTTATGCCCGAAAAACCAGAGGAAAAAGACAGCAAAGCGGAAGTGATCTTCCAGATATTCTGCGCGGTGATTTTCCTGTCCATGATCGGACTGGTCTTTTATAACGCAATCCTCCGCTATGCCTTCAAGTCCAGCTTTGCGCCCAGCGAGGAATGGGCGCGCATTCTGTTTATGTACATCACCTTCTTCGGCTCTATCGAAGGGTTTTACCGCGGCCGACATATCGCGGTCGATATGCTGACCAATCTGCTCAGCGGCGTCACCAAGAAAACCGTCGATATCTTCGCGCAGCTGCTGGCACTGGCGGCGCTATTGCTGCTGCTCATTGGCGGCGTCTCGCTGGTCCAGCAGACGATCGATACCTCGACAGTGGCTACCGGCCTGAATATGGCCTTTGTCAATGGTACGTTGCCGATTATGGCGTTTGCCGTCATCCTCATTCGCGGGCGCGAACTTCTGCGCACAATCAAAAAACCTGCGTCCGAATTTGTGCGCGTGAAAAAGGAATTCTGACATGGAACTGCTCGTTTTCCTCGGCAGCCTGTTTTTCTTCCTGCTGCTCAATATTCCGATTGCGCTGGTCATGGTGCTCGCGGCCATCGTGCTGATGCTGTATTCCGGCGATAACGACTTCATGATCATTCCCCAGGCAATGGTCGACGGCGTCAATAACTATCCGCTAATGGCAATTCCCTTCTTTGTTTTTGCCGGCGAGATTATGGCCAAGGGCGGGTTGTCCAAACGCGTCATTTTGCTGGCGCAGCTGATGATCGGCCGCGTTAAAGGCGGCCTGGGATACGCAACGATCATTGCTTCAATCATCTTTGCCGGCCTGATGGGGAGTTCGGTCGGTGAGGCGGCGGCGCTGATGGGGATTCTCTATCCGATGATGAAAGATGCCGGCTACGACCGCGGTCGTGCCGGTGGCGTGATTGCCTCGGGCGCCATCCTAGGGCCCATCATTCCCCCTTCCGCCAACTTCATCCTGTTGGGCGCGACGATGGAGCTGTCGATCACCAAGCTGTTCATGATCGGCCTGGTTCCCGGCCTGCTGATTGGCCTGTTTCTGCTGGTCATGTGGTTCTTCATCGTCAGGAAAGACGGCTATTCGGAAACAATTACCTTTACGCGTGCAGAAGCTATCAGCATCCTGAAGGAAGCGACACCGGCTTTCATGCTGCCGGTACTGCTGCTGGGCGGTATCCGCGGCGGTATTTTTACGCCGACCGAAGGCGGCGCCTTCGCCGCAGTTTACGCCATCGTCGTGACGATGCTCTATTACCGCGAGCTTCCCCTGCGCGACCTGCTGCGCGTCAGCGCCACGGCAGCACGCAGTACCGCCGTGGTCATGCTCATCGTCGGCGCGGCCACAGCCGTCGGCTGGTTCATCACCGCGGCGCAGATTCCGGCGCAGATGACGGCTTTCTTCCAGCCGCTGGTGCCAACGCCAACCCTGCTGTTGCTCGCGATCATGGTCTTCCTGTTCGCCGCCGGCATGGTCATGGATCTGACGCCAAACATCCTGCTGTTCGCGCCGGTGTTCTATCCGCTTACCACCGCCGCCGGTATCGACCCGTACTTTTTCGGCCTGCTTTTCGTGCTGAACGTCGGCATCGGCGTCATCACGCCGCCGGTCGGCACGGTACTGTTCGTCGTCTGCGGTTCGGCCGGCATTTCGATGGGCTATCTTGTCCGCAAGATGGCGCCGTTCCTGCTGATGGAAGCCGCTGTGCTATTGACCTTGCTGCTCTTCCCGAAAATTTCGCTGATTCCGCTCAAGTGGCTGACGTAACGTGAATATCGAACATAAAAAGTGCTTCGTCTTCGATCTGGACGGCACCGTCTACCTCGGAGACGAGCCGATTCACGGCACCGTCGACTTCATCCGGCGCAATATGGCGCACCGGGAGATTTACTTCCTGACCAACAATACCTCCAAAAACCTGGGAGACTACGTGCGCAAGCTTGCCCGTATCGGCATCGAAACGGGCGTCGAACGCATCCTTTCGCCCCTGCTGCCGCTTGCGGACTATCTTGAGGCGGAAGGCATCGGACGCCTGTACCCGGTGGGTAACGCGAGCTTCCAGGCCTACCTGAAGCAGCGCCTGCCGGGGATCGAATTCACGGCAGGCGCACACTGCCAGGCCGTCGTCCTCGGTTACGATACCGAGCTGACTTACGCAAAATTGGCGGATTCGTGCCTGCTGCTCCAGCGACCGGAAATTCGTTTTCTCTCCACACACCCCGATCTCGTGTGCCCTTCGCCGCAGGGGCCGTTGCCGGACGCCGGCAGCTTCGTCAAACTTTATGAAGCGGCGACCGGACGTTTGCCGGAAATCGTTTTTGGCAAACCCAATACATTGATTTTGTCGCCGCTCCTCAAACGCTTTCAGCCCGACGAGATGGTTATGGTGGGTGACCGGTTGTCGACGGACAAACGGCTGGCCGAAAATGCGGGTATCGACTTCATCCTCGTCTTGAGCGGCGAAGCCAAGCGCGAAGATCTGCTAACGCAGATACGCCAGCCTAGTCTGGTGGTGGATCACCTGGGTGGTTTTTGAGTGGTATGTTGGGCAATGTTCTGGGCGGTAAGGTAGATGACTGAATCGGGAACCTACGAACTGACGATGATTCTGGGAGCGGCCACGCTGATGCTGTGGGGCGTGCGTATGGCCAGAACCGGCGTGATGCGGATGTATGGCGCTGAGATCCGTAAATTCCTGCCCAAGGCGCTGAAAAACCGCCTGATCGCCCTGCTGGCAGGGGCAGGCTCGGCCACCATCCTGCAAAGTTCGATTGCCGTGGCCATTTTTACCTCATCACTGGCCGCTTCCGGCGTCATTCCGGTCGCCGATGGCCTGGTGCTGATGCTCGGCGCGGACGCCGGCAGCGCCATTGTCGCCGCCCTGCTGACGCTCAATCTCAAAGCGTTCTGGCCCGTCCTCATGTTTCTGGGCTACGTACTGCATTCCAGCTATTCCGAAACCAATTCGCCGATCAAGCAGCTCGGGCGCATTCTGCTCGGCATCGCCATGATCCTCGTCGCACTGACTTTCATGGGGCAAGTGTCCTCGGCGCTGGCGGAAAGCGAACTGATCCGGACGATCATCATGTCGCTCGGCAACGAACTGTTCATCGCACTTCTGCTCTTTGCGATCCTGACCTGGCTAGCGCATTCGTCGATCGCCATTTTGCTGTTCTGGGCATCGCTTGTGCAGGCGGGCATTACCGACAATTCCGCGCTGATCATTGCGGCGATTCTGGGCATCAACGTCGGCAATTCCATTCCCCCCATCGTCATGAGCATGAATCAGGCCCCGCCCTCGCGCCGTATCGTTGTTGGGCACGGACTCATCAAGCTGGCGGGCGTCGTCGGCTGCTTTATCTGCCTTCGTCTGATTCAGGGGGTATATCACATCGTGCCAGGGCAGCCAGGATTCCGGGTCGTCGTGCTGCATATCCTGTTCAATCTGCTGCTGATCGTCTTCTTTGCCTGGCAGGCCGGGACTATTGCAAGGTTTATGGAGCGCTTTTTTGTCACTACCGAAAAAACTACTGACGATAACGGCCCCAAATACATTCCGGAAGCCTCGCAGGTCGATACGGTTCCGGTGGCTTTCCCCGTTCTCTCGCTGACCCGGGAAATCCTGCGCATTCTCGGCACAATCCAGAACATGCTGGAGAAAATGCTGGAACTGCTGCTTTCCGGGAAATACGAGGACACCGAAGAGATCGTGCGCATGGAGGAAAAAGTCGACCGGCTGTTCAAGGCCGTGCGCGCTTATGCGGTATTTTTAACCCGTAAAGATCTGAGCAATGCCGAACAGCGCAAGGTTTCCGCACTGCTGCGCTACACTGCCAGCCTTGAAAATTCAGGCGATGTGATCAGCAAAACGATGGTCGGCATCTTCAAGTCGATCAAGCGTTCCGACTATCAGTTTTCCGAGCAGGGAAAATCCGAGCTGGATATGCTTTTCCGCTTCCTGATCGGAACGGCGCAGCTTGCCGGCGAAGTCATCATGGCCTGGCATCCCGATACCGCGGAGCTGCTCATTGAGCGTAAACGCGAGATGAAAAACATGTGCCATAACAGTTCCAAGGAACATGTCCAACGGCTCAGCCAGGGGGTATCGAATGCGCTGGCTTCCAGCTCTGGCCATCTCGACCTGATCTCCGAACTGCGCTGGATCAGTACGCAGATTTCGAGCATCGGCTACGACATTCTGCCGGACGAATCTTCCGACACTGAGGCGGAAGAGCGGCTGATCGGCCATTCAGAATAAAACAGGCCGAAGCCTCTCTCCGTTACCTATCCACCCATCTGCCCATTCGTCCTGTTCCCTGTTTCTGTTCCTTTCCGGTAGAACGGCGCGCACCGCTAACAGCCCTACAGCCCGCTGAATACGGGCATTTCCCGCCGGTATGCCCGGAAATCCGCTCAGGACGTGGGTTTGCGGCCAGGCAGGCCGGAAATGCCCTATCGGCGCGGGCTTGCGCGGATGCTATCCCGCACTCAGCTAATGCGGGCGCCTGCCGGCGGTATACCGGAAGTTCGCCCGGGAATTTTGTCCATTACCTCCTCTATTCGTGTTCCTTTCCGGTTAGGACGGCGCGCACCGCCAAGACCACCCTGAAGCCCGCTGAATACGGGCATTTGCCGTCGGTATGCCCGGAAAGCCGCTCAGGACGTGGGTTTGCGGCCGGGCAGGCCGGAAACGCCCTATCGACGCGGGCTTGCGCGGTGACTGCTCGGCGGCATCAGCTTTGGGCTAGGGCGGCGTATGGTCTCTCGCCTGCGCAGGGGCAGGTTGGCGCGCGGCGGCCATAGAACGAAAAAGCCGCGGCCAACCTACGAATTGCGGCGGTTGGTCGCGACAGTGACAAGAAAGATGGGCGCCGCGGAAGGATGGCCGCGGCGGTTGCGTGACGCTATTTTTTCTTCGCCGGCGGCAGATCCGTACAACTGCCGTGGGCGACTTCGGCCGCCATGCCGAGGGTTTCGCCGAGCGTCGGGTGCGGGTGGATCGTTTGGCCGATGTCAATGGCGTCACAGCCCATTTCGATCGCCAAGGCGATTTCGCCGATCATGTCGCCTGCCGAGGGGCCGACGATGCAGCCGCCGACGATGCGGTGATTGTCAGCGTCGAACACCAGCTTGGTAAAACCGTAGTCGGCGCCGTTGGCAATGGCGCGCCCGGATGCCGCCCAGGGGAAAACGGCGGTGTCTATCTTGCGCCCGTCCCGCTTGGCCTGATCCTGCGTGAGGCCGACCCAGGCAACTTCCGGATGGGTGTAGGCCACGCCGGGGATGACGCTGGCGTCGAAGCCCGACGGACGGCCGGAAGCGACTTCTGCGGCGACGTGCGCTTCATGCACGGCCTTGTGCGCCAGCATCGGGTTGCCGACGATATCGCCGATGGCAAAAATGTGCGGCACGTTGGTGCGCATTTGCGCATCGACCGGAATGAAGCCGCGTTCGTTGACCGTGATGCCGGCTTTTTCCGCGGCAATCTTTTTGCCGTTAGGCGTGCGGCCTGCCGATTGCAGGATCATGTCGTAGCGCACGGCCTCGGCCGGCACCTGTTCGCCTTCAAACTTAACCCACAGCCCGTCGTCTTTGGCCTCAACGGCGACGGTTTTGGTCTTCAGCATGATGCGTTCGAAACGATGCGCGTTGCGCTTCTCCCAGACTTTGACGGCGTCGCGATCGGGGCCTTGCATGAGCGCATCGAGCATTTCGACGACATCAATTTTGGCGCCGAGCGTTGAGTACACCGTCGCCATTTCCAGGCCGATGATGCCGCCGCCGATGACCAGCATTTTTTTAGGAAGGGCGCGCAGTTCCAGGGCGCCGGTGGAATCGACAATGCGTGGGTCGTTCGGCAGGAAAGGCAGGTGCACCGGCGTCGAGCCGGCGGCAATGATGCATTTCTGGAAGCGGATGTGTTTTTTCTCTCCGGTCTGTGTCTGCCCCTCACCGCGGGTCAGCGCCACTTCCAGATGATGTGCATCAAGGAAACTGCCGACGCCGCGCACCACGCTGACTTTGCGCGCTTTCGCCATGCCGGCGAGGCCGCCGGTCAGCTTGGCGACGACGCCCGCCTTGTGCGCGCGTAGCCGGTCGATATCGACCTTGGGCGCGGTAAAGCTGACGCCGCAATCGGCCAGGTGGGCGGTTTCATCAAGCAGGCTGGTGACGTGCAGCAGTGCTTTGGACGGGATACAGCCGACATTGAGGCAGACGCCGCCCAGCCTGGCATAGCGTTCGACGAGCACGGTTTTCATGCCCAGGTCGGCGCTGCGGAACGCAGCCGAGTATCCGCCCGGGCCGGCGCCCAGCACGAGCATTTCGCATTCGATATCCACGGCGCCCGTGTAAACATCGGCCGCGACAGGCGCGGGTGCCGGCGTAGGAGAGGCGGTGGGCGTGGATGCCGTCGCCGCCGGTGCGGCGGCCTGCGGAACAGGCGCTGCGGCAGGGGCCGCTTTCCCCGACGGTGCCGGCGCTGGCGCGTCGGCCGTTGCCGCCCCTTCAATACGGGCGATCAGACTGCCCTCGGAAATCTTGTC
>CALAIL010000010.1 GCA_937923255.1 uncultured Propionivibrio sp.
ACGTAGTCTTTCCCACTTATGTTCAGTGTATAGCGTCGCATGGTGTTTATCCTTTCGGGGTCCAAGTACTGGTTTGACGAACTCTGCCAGCGGCAGCCCACCGGCTGGGTTGTGTGCCCGGCCAGTTGGTGCGCACCATGGGCGCAGCTTCGCCCCGCAGAATCAGTTTGTGTTTCATGGCAGCAACCATGATTGCTGCCAGAACATCCGCAGCCATACCGTCGATCGTCTGACCATTATCAGACGCGGACACAGCAGCTGTCGCAGTTTCGGCTTCCTCAGCTGCGTCATCGTCCGCTGCATCGTCGTCCGCCGCAGAGGCTTCTTCGACTTCTTCTTCCTTGTCGAACTTAAGCACAATCGTCAGTATCAACCACAACAACGCTAGCATGGCAAAGACCAGCCCCATGCCGAGAACGGTCATCTCAAGACCCCAGTCTAAATGCTCCATTGTCTTCTCTCGTAATTAGTTAAAGAAAAGGCCATCAAACCGGCATCAAACCGTGTTTGCGCGGCGGATTTTGGACGACCTTGGTACGCAGGATCTCGAGCGCCATAGCCAGCCGCGGACGGGTTTCCTTCGGCTCGATAACTTCATCGATCTGGCCGATGTCAGCAGCACGGTACGGATTGAGGAACTCTTCATGATAAGCGGCAAGAATTTCCTCTTTGCGCTTCTTCGGATCTTCGGCCTTCTTGATTTCGTCACGGAAGAGAATGTTAACCGCACCTTCAGCGCCCATCACGGCAATTTGACCTGTCGGCCAGGAGAAGGCCACGTCAGCACGCATTTGACGCGAGTTCATGGCGAGGTGAGCGCCGCCGTAGGACTTGCGGGTAATGACTGAAACCATCGGCACAGTCGCTTCGCAGTAGGCGTACAGCACTTTGGCGCCGTGACGGATAACACCACCGTATTCCTGACCCGTACCCGGCAGGAAGCCCGGGCAGTCGACAAAGGTGACGATCGGCAGATTGAAGGCGTCACAAATGCGGATGTGGCGGGCGATTTTGTCACTCGAATTGATGTCGAGCGCACCGGCCATATAGCAGGGCTGGTTAGCAATAATGCCGACCGCGTAGCCATCCATACGTGCAAAACCAACGACAGCGTTCTGCGCGTAGGCAGGCTGGATTTCCATGAAGCTGTCACGGTCGAAGACGGCATCAATCACGTCACGAATGTCGTACGGGCTATTCGGACCATCGGGAACGATGCTGTTGAGCGATTCTTCCATGCGGCCGATCGAATCTTCGGGAACAACGCGCGGCGGCTCTTCGTTGTTATTCTGCGGCAGATAGCTGAGCAGCTTCTTGACAAGGTTAAGGCCATCTTCTTCCGATTCCGCGGACAGATGCGCCACGCCGCTGGTGCCCATGTGCACGCCCGCGCCGCCCAGGTCATCAACCGAAACCTGCTCGCCCGTCACGGACTTGATAACTTCCGGCCCGGTCAGGAACATATAGCTTTGGCCGGCCATGATGATGAAATCGGTCAAAGCCGGCGAATACACTGCGCCGCCTGCGCACGGACCAAGAATGACGGAAATCTGCGGGATGACGCCGGAAGATTCGACGTTACGCACGAACACTTCGCCGTAAGCAGCCAAGCTGCGCACGCCTTCCTGAATACGGGCGCCGCCCGAGTCACCCAGGCCGATGCAGGGAATACCGGCTTCCAGCGCCTTGTCCATGACGCGGGTAATTTTTTGCGACTGCACTTCGGAGAAAGAGCCGCCCAGCACCGTGAAATCCTGTGCATAAATGGCAACGCGACGACCGTTGATCTTACCGAAACCGGTGACAACGGCATCACCGACGAAACGCTGTTTATCGAGACCAAATGTAGTCAGGTTATGCGTCGCCATCATACCGATTTCTTGGAACGACCCTTCGTCGAGCAGAAGATTGATCCGCTCGCGCGCCGTCAGTTTGCCGCGTGCGTGCTGCGCGTCGATACGCTTCTGACCACCGCCCAGCATTGCGCCTTCGCGTTTTTTACGCAGTCCATCCAGAAGTTTCTTTGTCATTCCATCCATCGTCAGAACTCCATCAGGTTAAACAACTTAACGTTTTGAAAATAATTGGGCCACGCGCAAATAACGTGGCCTTCCCTACTATCGTCGGGATGTATGCACCCTCATACACTAAGAAACTATCATCTTTCTATCCCTAAATCTCAATTGTGGGAATCCACAAGGCCACATTCCGAATTCAATACCAGCCATGTTCCCGAGAAGGGCATTCGCGCTTGCCCTTACTTATGCCTAGGGCGCATTTTTTAACAGCAGCAACCTTAAAACAGACGTGCGTCTGTGGCTTTCCGTAATGGCTAATCCTGCAGAATGTCTGCATATTAAACAGGGTAATTTGCTCTATGCCATCGGATGCACCTGGCAGGCGCTTGCTTTTTTAGTTTGTGAGTGCGTCAGCCAGCGCCATAGTGCCCCGGTCATTTATCCATATTTCCAGTGGCATCCTGGCATTCGCCGACAGCACACCGACAACCTGTACCGCACCAATACAACCTATGCCGCCAATATCTGGTGATGAAGACAATCCTGATAAAACTCTTGCTTCTCGTTCTGTTGCATGGCGTTGCGCCGATGCCGGCAAACGCAAAGTTGCCGATCGTAATCAAGTTCAGTCATGTCGTCACCCCTGATACGCCCAAAGGGAAAGCCGCCAACTATTTTGCCCAACGCGCCGCCGAGCTGACCGAAGGCGCAGTCAGTGTCGAAGTCTTCCCGAATTCGACGCTGTACAAGGACAAGGATGAAATACAGGCCTTGCAGCTCGGTGCCGTCCAGATGCTCGCGCCTTCTCTGGCCAAACTAACCCAACTGGGCATCCACGAATTCGAGGTATTCGATCTGCCCTATTTATTCGATGACATCCAGACGCTGCACCGGGTCACGGAAGGTTGGCTCGGCGCCAATCTGTTGGGGCGGCTCGAAACGAAGGGCGTGAAAGGACTGGCGTTCTGGGATAACGGCTTCAAATCCTTCTCGGCCAATCGCCCTTTGCACGATTTACCCAGCTTCAAGGGGCTGAGGATCCGCATCCAGCCCTCAAAAGTTCTTGAAGCGCAGATTCGCACGCTTGGCGCCCAGCCCTCGACACTACCTTTCTCCGGCACCTACCAGGCGCTGCGCACGGGTTTTATTGACGGCGCGGAAAACCCACACTCGAACTTCTTTACACAAAAAATATACGAAGTGCAAAAACACATCGCGCTGACCAACCACGGCTACCTGGGCTATGCGGTCATCGCCAACAAACGCTTCTGGGACAACCTGCCCGCCCGCATCCGCTACCAACTGACACAGGCCATCGGGGAAGCCACCGAGTACGCTAACCGCATTGCTCAGGAAGAAAACGACCAGGCGCTCCAGAAAATCAAGGCGACCGGCAAAACCCGCATTTATACGCTCAGCGCGGCGGAGCGCGCCGAACTGCGGCGCGCCATGCTCGCAACGCATGCAAAAATGGCGCCTTATATCGGCCAAAGCGTCGTTAACGCGGTCTACGAAGAAACAGGGTTCGATCCCAACAAGCAATAGCCGACGCCCCCGCCCATTCCGTCCACGCTGCGTCTGACGGATTTTGCATAGGTCTTGCCGCTATAATCGGCCAATGATCGATTCATCTCCGTCCTCGTTCCCTGCCATCCGCCGCCTGCCCGATCCGCTCATCAGTCAGATTGCCGCAGGCGAAGTCGTTGAACGCCCGGCTTCCGTACTCAAGGAGCTGCTGGAAAATGCGCTCGATGCCGGCAGTGCATCCCTGCAAATACAACTCGAAGAAGGTGGCGTCAAACTGATTCGGGTCACGGATGACGGCGCCGGCATCGCCAAGGATGAACTGGCACTGGCGCTTACCCGCCACGCCACTTCCAAAATCGCCTCGCTCAACGATCTTGAACATGTCAGCACGTTTGGTTTCCGCGGCGAAGCACTGGCTTCGATCGCCTCGGTTGCCCGCCTGACGCTCATCAGCTGCCGTGCAGGCGCCCCCCATGCCTGGCGCTTGGCAGCCGATGCTGACCTGCCTGAACCGGCTGCGCTGGCGCAGGGCACCCTCGTCGAGATGCGCGATCTCTACTACAACACGCCGGCACGCCGGAAATTTCTCAAATCCGAAGCCACTGAACTGGCGCATTGTCTGGAAGCCATCAAGCGCGTCGCGATGGCCTATCCAGCAGTCGCCATCATGGCGTCACACAATGGCCGCACCAGCCTGCGTCTGCCCAAAGGCGACATGCAGGCGCGCATCGGCGCCATTCTCGGCGATGCCTTCACGGCGGAATCGCGCCTTGTCACTGCGGATGCCGGCGTGCTCAAACTCACCGGCTACTGTGCCCTGCCTGCGCACTCGCGGGCGCGCAGCGACGCCCAATATTGTTACGTCAACGGCCGTTTTGTGCGCGACAAACTGCTCATGCATGCCCTGCGCGAAGCCTACCGTGACATGCTGCACGGCAGCCGCTATCCCGCCTATTGCATTTTCCTCGACATCGATCCGGCGGCGGTCGATGTCAATGTCCACCCAGCCAAAAGCGAAGTCCGTTTCCGCGATGCGCGCGCCGTACACCAGTTCGTTTTCCACGCCGTTCAGAAGGCGCTGTCCAGCCCCTTACGCGCGCTCTCGAACCCTGTGTCGCCCGGTTTTTCCGATCACAGCGCGCCAATACAGGCGACGACACAACCCGCTGAAGCCACCGCATCGCCCGATTCAGTCGCTCCAACCGCCAGACCGGCTTCATACACCGCTGCGCGTCAGGCCTCGCTGCGCATCAACGAACCGGCGGTCTCGGCTTACACCAGCTTTGCCCAGGCTGCCTTTGCCCGCCCCGCCGCCTCGCCCGCACACAGCGAAGTGTCTCGCCCAATCTATGCGGAAACGGGTACGGCGGAAGAGGAAAAAAACGCCCCGCCGCTCGGCTACGCGCTGGGACAGCTGCACGGCATCTACATCCTGGCGCAGAACGCGCACGGCCTGGTGCTCATCGATATGCACGCGGCACACGAACGCATTCTTTATGAACGGCTCAAGACGGCCGTCGACAGCCGCCGTATCGCCGCGCAAACGCTGCTCATCCCCGCCGTTTTCAGTGCGGATGCGCTCGACATCGCCGCCGCCGGAGAGCACGCGGACACCCTGAGTGCGCTCGGTTTTGAAATCACGCCGGCAGGGCCGACACAACTGGCCGTTCGCGCCGTTCCGGCGCTGTTACAGGCCAGCGACCCGGCGGCGCTGGTACGCGCCGTCCTGGCCGACCTGCGCGAACATGGCGTGACACAATTGACGCTCACCCGCCGCAACGAACTGCTCTCGACGATGGCCTGTCACGGCGCGGTACGCGCCCATCGCCTGCTCACGATTCCCGAAATGAATGCGCTGCTGCGTCAGATGGAAGCCACCGAGCGCGCCGATCAATGCAATCATGGCCGGCCGACCTGGACGCAGCTCTCGCTCGGCGAACTCGACCGTCTCTTTCTGCGCGGGCGATAAACGATGCCCGTCGATTCGGCGCCCGCACAAATTGCCGGCCAGCCCCCCGCCATTCTGCTGATGGGCCCCACCGCCAGCGGTAAAACCGCCCTTGCCCTGGCATTGGCGCGCCGTTTTCCGGTCGGGATCATCAGCGTCGACTCGGCACAAGTCTTCCGTGACATGAACATCGGCACGGCCAAGCCCGATCACGAAACACTGGCCGTCTATCCGCACCGCCTGATCGATCTCGTCAGTCCGGAAGAACGCTACTCGGCCGCGCGCTTTTGCGCCGACGCCCTGGCTGCCATGGCCGACATCGCCGCCGCCGGGCGTATTCCGCTGCTCGTCGGCGGCACCATGCTCTATTACAAAGCGCTGCTAGAAGGGTTGGCCGTGCTGCCGCAGGCCGACCCGACCGTCCGCGCCGAGATTGATGCACTGGCTGCCGCGCATGGCTGGCCGCATGTGCATCGCCTGCTGGCGCAGGTCGACCCGCATACTGCGGCGCGCCTGCCGCCCACTGACGCCCAGCGTATTCAGCGCGCACTGGAAATCTATCGCCTCAGCGGCCGCCCGATGTCGGCGCTGCTGGCCGAATCGGCGGCACCCAAACCATCAGGAAGATTCTTGAAGCTCGGCCTGCTGCCTGCCAACCGCACCGCATTGCACGCGCGCATTGCCGAGCGTTTCGACGCCATGCTCGCCGCCGGCCTGGAAGAGGAAGTCGGCGGATTACGCAGCAAATATCGCCTCTCGCCCGACCTGCCGTCGATGCGCTGCGTCGGCTACCGGCAGGTCTGGGAAGCGCAGGACGGCCTCATCCCGCACAAGGCGCTGCGTGAACGCGGCATCTACGCCACGCGGCAGCTGGCCAAGCGACAGATCACCTGGATGAACAACACGCTCAAGCCGGAAATCTTCGACTGCCTCGCAGCCGACCTGAGCGCACGCATCATTTCGCGCGTCGCTGAAGCTTTGCCGGAACTTAGCGCTCCAGCAGCGTCACCGGCTTGACGATGCTAATACTGTGTCGGGAAAGCTCCGCCACCGCCCGATCGGGATCGGAGAAACGGATAATCACGACGGCGTTCCGACCAACCGCCGTGCTGAATGCGTACATGTACTCGATGTTCAATCCCGCAGCATCCGTCTCGGCCAGCACCCGCGCCAAACCGCCGGCATCGTCCGGCACTTCGACCGCGATCACATCCGTCAGCCGCACGGTATAGCCGGCCGCCTCAAGCGCGGCCTTGCCGGCTTCCGGATCGGCAACGATCAGACGCAGGATGCCGAATTCCGCGGTATCCGCCAGCGAGAGCGTGCGGATGTTGACACCCCGCGCGGCAAGCGCCATGCACGCTGCGTGCAGGCGGCCAGGGCGATTTTCGATAAAGCAGGAAAGCTGGGTAATTTTCATGGCTCAAACCCTTGTGCAAAGAAAGACCCGTCGATCCGGCCAGCCACGGCGCGCTGAGCACAAATCACCCGGCAATCCGTCATTGTCATCATCGGCAGAATGCCTCGCGCAGTCACGACCGACACGGGTTTTTAGGAACACTCAACCACGGCGCAGATCGAGAACACGCTGGATCTTGCCTTCGCTGCGCGGCAAAGTGTTCGGCTCGACCAGGCGGACGCCGGCGCGGATACCGGTAATGCGCTCGATGGAGTGCGAAAGGCGCTTATGCACCTTCTCTATGGCGCTAACCTTGTCGCTGAACAGCTCGGGACCGACTTCGACCTCGACGCCCAGCTGATCCAGCCCGCCTTCGCGCGTCAGCACGATCCGGTAATGCGGCAAGACGCCTTCCACCGCCAGCAGCGCCGCTTCGATCTGCGTGGGGAAAACATTGACGCCGCGAATGATGAACATGTCGTCGCTGCGCCGTGCCACACGGGCGATACGGCGCACGGTGCGGCCGCATTCGCAGGGTTCGGCGATCAGGCGCGTAATATCGCGCGTGCGGTAGCGGATCATCGGCATCGCGCGTTTGGAGAGCGTCGTCAATACGAGCTCCCCTTCCTCGCCATCCGGCAGTACGCGGCCACTCTCCGAATCAATGATTTCGGGGTAAAAGTGGTCTTCGAAAATGTGCAGCCCGTGCTGCGCTGTGCACTCCCCGCCAATGCCGGGCCCGATGATTTCCGACAGGCCATAAATATCAAAAGCGCGAATGCCGCTATCCCGTTCGATGCGTGTGCGCATATCGTCCGACCAGGGCTCGGCGCCGAAGATGCCGGTGCGCAGCGGGAGCGTATGCAAATCAATCCCCAGCGCTGCGGCGCGTTCGATCATGTGCAGAAAATAGCTGGGCGTACAGCAGATTGCCGTGACGCCGAAATCGCGCATGAGCATGATCTGCCGATCCGTATTGCCGCCGGAGGTCGGCACTACGGTTGCCCCCAGCGCTTCCAGGCCATAATGCACGCCGAGACCGCCGGTAAACAGGCCGTAGCCAAAGGCATTCTGGACAATATCGCCGCGATGGATCCCCGCAGCGGCAAAGGCGCGCAGTACGACGGAGGACCAGACGCGCAGATCCTCGCGGGTATAGGCAACGACGATCGGCTTGCCGGTAGTGCCGCTAGAGGCGTGCAGCCTGACGATTTCCTGCATCGGACTGGCGAAGAGGCCGAACGGATAGTTGTCACGCAGATCGGCCTTGGCCGAGAAAGGCAGTTGGGCGATATCCTCCAGACGCTCAACCGAAGCCGGCGTCAATTGTCGTGCCTCCATCCGGGCGCGGAATGGCGCAACATTGGCATAGGCGCGCGCAACCACAGCCTGCAACCGCCGCAGCTGCAATTGGCGTAACTGCGGCGCCGGCAAGTAATCCAGCGCGCTGACGGGATGGATGCCGTGGCCGCAGTCGTTCCAGCTATCCCGGTTGTCCTGGTTATCCCATTCGTTCCAGTTTTCCTCAAGCATTTCGCGCCTCTTGTCGTGTGACCTGCTGTTTTCCTTGCCTCATGCGCCCCATCTCAACGTTCAACGCTCAACTTGATTTCCGCCGCGCGCCGCCTTCGTCCGGTCAGGCTCTTTCAGGCCCTTTCAGGCCCTTTCAGGCCATTTGCCGGCCAAGCTGGAAAGCCTCCAGGTTGAGCCGATGATGCTTTTCCGCCAGATTGGCGCGAATCGCCGCTTCCCAGTGTTCGACCGGAATGTCGAGCTGGCGGCTCAACAGGCCGAGCAAAGCAACATTGACCGATTTGGCAGGCAGTTTGCCTGGCGCACCGGCCAGCAGCGCCGGTGAAATCAGCCTGCCGCCGGCTTTCAGCGCCGGACGATTGACGTCAACCTGATCGGCGGCAACAACGACCAGAAAATCCGCCTGACCAGGCGAAATCATCGGGCTATCAACCTTAGGCCCGAAGCGTACGTCGCTGGAGACCGAACCGCCACGCTGGCTCATGCCGTGCAGTTCGCTTTTTTTGACGTCCAGTCCCTGCCGGAACGCCGCATCGGCCAGGATATCCGAGGCCTTGACCACGCCCTGCCCGCCGAGGCCGGCAATGACGACATTCACCGCCCGATTCGCTGTTTTTTCCGTCACCATCTTCGATCACCGTTCCACGATTTTTCATTGCTCCATCATTACAGCTCCCGAACGCCTCACGCCGGCGCTAAGGCGCCTCGGCGCCGCTCCCCTACCGGCCGCTTTCTGCGGTCTTTTTCTTTTCAATGATGATTTTTTCGTACTGACGGATTTTCGGCGCCGCCAGAATACAGGGGCGGCGCGCGACAATGACGCTCAGTTTGCCACTGTCAAGCGCTTCACGAATCACCTGGTCGAGATCGGTGCCGCTAGCCATTGGATCGACCGTCACCACAGAATCAACGCCCATGGCGCGCAGCACATCCTCAAAGACAATCTTGCCCGCCGCCTCGTGCATGAGGCCGCGCCCGGTGCCCGGATGCTCCTGCTGGCCGGTCATGGCCGTCGTTCCGTTGTCCAGAATCATCAGCACATGGCCGCCGGGCGGCGGGTTATAGACCATCTCGGCAACCCCGGTCAGCCCGCTGTGCATGAAAGTCGAATCGCCGATGACGCTGACCACGCGCCGCGCCTGCGCGGCAGGCAGCACATGCCGCAAGCCAAGGCCGACGCCAATGCTCGCCCCCATGCAGACGCAAGTATCCATGCCGGAAAATGGCGGCAGCACACCCAGCGTATAGCAACCAATATCACCGGCAACAATGCAGTCAAGCCGGTGCAGCGCCTCAAATACCGGGCGGTGCGAGCAGCCTTCGCACAAAGCCGGCGGCTTGCCGGCCAGCGGCGCGGCCTCCGGCGAATCGTCCTGCGCCAGGATGCGCCGCACGCGCTCGGTGTTAAGTTCGCCGAAACGGAACGAATCGGGCTTGCCCTCGACGGCCAGCCCATCCGCCCACAGCTCGGTCAGGAGAATCGGATCGCCTTCCTCGATCACCACGCAATGTTCGACCGAGGCAACAAAATCGCGGATGGCCTGCATCGGCAAAGGATAGGAAAACCCCAGCTGCAGCACGCTGGCTTCGGGCGCAGCTTCACGCGCATGGGCCGCGGCAACGCCGGAAGCGATGATCCCCAGCGCCTTGCCCTTCATGTCGACGACTGTCTGGGCACAATGCTCGGCATATTCCGCCGCCAGCGCCAACTTTTGACGCAATTTACGGTGCGCGGGCCGAGCATAGGCAGGAATCATCACGCGCGATGGCACATCCCGCCGAAAATCCGGATCGCCGGCCGGTGGCGGCACGTGGGTTTGTTCGACAATGCTCTTTGAATGACAAACACGGGTCGTCATACGCAGCATGACCGGCAGCTGAAAGCGTTCGGAAAGGGCAAAAGCCGCCCCGGTGAAATCGTAGGCCTGCTGCGAATCGGCCGGCTCCAGCATGAGGATGCCTGCAGCCCGCGCATAATGGCGGTTATCCTGCTCGTTCTGGCTCGATGCCATGCCCGGGTCGTCGGCCGAAACCAGCACCAGGCCGCCGCTCACGCCGGTATAGGCCGCCGTAAATAAGGCATCCGCCGCGACATTGACGCCGACGTGCTTCATCGTTACCAGTGTCCGCGCCCCGCCGAAGGCGGCGCCCAGCGCCACTTCAAGCGCAACCTTTTCATTGGGCGCCCATTGCGCCTTGCCGCCCAGGCGGGCAAAGGCTTCGAGGATTTCCGTCGATGGCGTGCCCGGGTACCCCGTCCCCAGACGGACACCAGCATTGAAGGCGGCAAGGGCAACGGCTTCGTCCCCCGACAAAAGCATGCGATCGGCAAGTATGGCAGCCATGAAAAACCTCGGTTGAAGTAAGAAATCACCAGCATGAAGCGTCGAAGTATCGCCGTCTTGCCCGCCGTGGTCAATCCAGACATGCCGCGGGCAGACAAATTGGCCGTGCCAGATGACAAGCGCTCATGCTAGATTCGCGTCTTGCGATTCTTCATGAAACCTCGATGGAACATTCATGATCATGGAAAGTGACGCGACACGCGCTATGGATAGCGGAAACCGGACGTACTGGGAAAGCGAGCTCGAAGCCCTGCCGCGCGCCGAGCTTGAAAAACTACAGCTCCGGCGACTGAACGAATCGCTGCATCTGGCCGCACGTTCGCCGCATTATGCGAAATGCGCACAGATCGGGCGGATGCTGCGCGAAGGAATCAAGTCGATCGAGCAGATCCGCGAACTGCCATTCACGACCAAGGACGACCTGCGTCAGGATTTCCCGTGGGGCTTTCTCGCCGCCGACAAACGCGAAGTCATCCGTCTGCACAGTTCAAGCGGTACGACCGGCAATCCAACCGTCGTATTTCACAATCAGCATGATCTCGCAAGTTGGGCGAACCTGATGGCGCGCTCGCTCTACGCCGCCGGCGTTCGCCAGACGGACGTTTTCCAGAACATGTCCGGTTACGGGCTATTTACCGGTGGCCTCGGCTTCCAGTATGGCATCGAACGGCTTGGCTGCCTCTCGATCCCGGCCGGCGCCGGCAACAGCTTGCGCCAGATCAAGCTGATGCGCGATTTTGGCACGACAGTGGCGCATGCGATTCCGAGCTATCTGGGGCGGCTGCACGAAGTTTTCTTGGTCGAAGGACTCGATCCGCGCCGCGACACGCAGTTGCACACGCTGGTCATCGGCGCCGAGCCGCATACCGAGGAACAACGGCGGCGCATTGAGGCAATGTTCGGCGTCAAAGCCTACAACTCGTTCGGGCTTTCCGAGATGAACGGCCCGGGCGTCGCCTTCGAATGTACCGAACAGAACGGGCTACACATCTGGGAAGACGCCTACATTGTCGAAATCGTCGACCCGCAGACGCTGGAACCGCTCCCCGACGGCGAGCACGGCGAGCTGGTGATGACGACGCTCGACCGGCAGGCAATGCCGGTGATCCGTTATCGCACGCGCGACCTGACCCGCATCCTGCCCGGGCCGTGCCCTTGCGGCCGCACGCACCGCCGGATCGACCGGATTACCGGCCGCTCGGACGACATGTTCATCATCAAGGGTTGCAACGTCTTTCCGATGCAGGTCGAAGGCATATTGATGAAATTGCCGGAAGTCGGTGACAATTACCGCATCATTCTCGACCACCTTGACGACCAAGATGAAATGATCGTCGAGGTGGAGCTGAAACGGGAATGGTTCAGCGGCGACGTGGAACGCCTCACCCGCCTGCAGCGCCGCATCGCGCACCTGCTGCGCGACGAAGTGCTCTTGCGGCCATTGGTACGACTCGTCGAGCCAGGATCCCTCCCCAGAACGGAGAGCAAGGCGGTGCGGGTCATCGACCGGCGCAAAACGTCAAAATAAGCTGCGGGGAAACGGCAATGAGTCATCAGGTTTCAGTATTTCTCGAAAATAAGCTGGGCAGCATCGAGAAGGTCACGGCAGTGCTGAGCGCGGCGCAAATCGATATCCGCTCGCTCCATCTCAATCACACGGCAAATGGCTGGGGGGTGCTCAACCTCGTCGTTTCCGATCCGGAAGAAGCGCAGCGGCGGCTGTCAGCGCAGGGGATGGCGTCAGCCCTGCGCGAAATCGCCGTCGTGGAGATGCCGGATCGCCCTGGGGGGCTGGATGAACTGCTCAAAAGCGTCGTGCGTGCCGGCGTGAGCTTCACCAATGCTTACGGTCACACGATACGCGACGGCGAAAGCGCCTTTTTTGTCATTGACATCCAGGATATGCCGGAGGCCAGGGAACGTTTGCGCGCCATCGGCCTGCGGATTCTCGACGACAGCGCGGTATATGGCCCGCGCGGGAAGCGCCAATAAATCTGAAAAAACCATGCGCACCATGCGCACATACGGCACAGAGTGATCTCGCATCCACACGTGCGACAAGTGCGTCAGTGCATTTCAGCCAGCGGACGCCCTGCGTCAATTTTTTCGGCTTCTCCCTGCGGTAAGGCACCACGATAGACGCGCACCTGTTGAGGGAACGCCGCATTCGCTGCCTGCCCGCCTGCTGTCTGTCCGCCGCTGTTCGTCCGCGATTTCCTGACCGCCGATCTGAAAATTCAGCTCTCCCCCCGCATCTACCTGCGCCCGCTGGCGGCGGCAAGGGCAAGGGCTTCGTCCCCCGACAAGAGCATGCGATCGGCACGTATGGCAGCCATGAGGGCCTCGCTCAAAATCACTACGTTATGGCGTAAACATTGGCAACGCACCGGAAATTTCGCTACCCCGCAATGTCAGTGCGGGTTGACTGCAATCACCCCTTGTCTGCAACACACTGTTGGCTACAATGCGCCCTTGAGGGGCTGCCGGTACTGCCCTGGCAGCTTTATCGGGGCGCACATCACCTCGCCGGTTTCGCCGCCGCCTGGCAGGATTTCTCAGAAAGTTCAGAAAGGAAAACGCTCATGCCAACCCATCCGCTCCGCTTTATCCGCCATTTCGCCCTGCTGGCCGGTACGCTGCTGGCTTTTGGCTGTTTCGCCGAACCGGCGCAGTCCGCCCAGACGGTGCTTGCCGAGCGCATCGACCTGATTCGCCACGGCGAGAGCGAGGACAATCTCAATGAGGGAAAAACCGTCGTTCGCCTCGACGGCACGTTGATGCCAAGCAAAGGCAAAGTGCTGAGCGGGTGGAACTCCGCCAGCCTGACCATGCGTGGCGTCAGCCAGGCCGTTAAAGCGGGGGAAGTCCTGCTCAAACAGGAAAAAGACGCAGAAAAGAACGCCGGCGACACCGCGGGCGCCGCATCCCCCAAACTGCGTGACGCACTCTGGCTGTACTCGCCGCTGCTGCGCACCAAACAAACGCTTTCGGGCGTGCTGCTCGGCGCACAACTGGACAACGAAAAGGCATTGAAACTCCGCCCGGATACCCGCATTTTCGAGCGCTCGGCCGGAAGCCTCACCAACCTGACCTGGCCGGAGGCCGCACAGCACTGGCCGGAAATGGCCAAAGGACGCCAGGCCACCGTCTTCCATCAAGCGGACGCCGCCTATCCGAACGGCGAATCCCTGGCGCTCGTCTACCACCGCGCTTCGGCGGCCATCGACGAAGCCCTGACACAGGAACGCCGCATTATCGTCATCTCGCATGAACTGACGATCAAAACCCTGGTCGCCCACCTTACGCGCGGCAAGATCGACGACAACGCCTTCGCCACCAAGGTTGAAAACGCCAAGCCGATCACCCTGATCCGCCGCGGCGACCGCTGGGAAATTCAACCCGCCCAACCCTGAGCGCGCGTCATCTATCGGCGCGCGTCGCCATCTGAAAGACGCCGTACAGCCTGCCCGGAAGCCCGCGTATTTTGGGCGTTTGCGGGCAGGCACCTCTGGAAGCCGCATAAACACTGGGCTTGCGGGCAGGGTACGCCAAAACCCTTGCCAGAAGCGGGCTGCAAGGCAGGCATCGCGACATAGACCGGCCCATGCGGGCTACAGGACGCTCTCCGCAGTCAGATCGTCAATACGCGGACATCCGCGCATCGCTTACCGCAAAGCCCGTTGGGATGCGGATACCCCACGCGCCGTCAGCCGAGCAGCACGCACGCCCAAACCACCACCGCATTGACGAGCGAGAACAATACGGCGGCGCTGCCCGCATCCTTGGCGCGCTTGGCGAGCGGATGCCGTTCCAGGGAAATCCGGTCGATGGCGGCCTCGATCGCCGAATTGAGCAGTTCGACGATCAGAATGAGCAATACGCTAAAGATCATCAATCCGCGGCCGATACCGCCGACCGGCAGGAAAAAGCTCAAGGGGACGAGCACCGCGACGAGCAGTGCTTCCTGACGGAAGGCCGCTTCGCTGCACCAGGCTTGGCGCAGGCCGTCGGCGGAATAGCGGCAGGCATTCCAGAGACGCTGGACACCGGATTTTTCTTTGAATGGGCTTTCTTCTGACACGCGCTTCCTTTCAGCCGGATTGATGAATGGGTATCAAAGCACAACATGGACAAGCACATGATTGTACCTTCGAGCACAGCATGCCTTATTTTGCGCCACCTCAGGTTAACGACACCTGGTCAAAATTGCTTGCGCCCAACATCCTTTACGAAGAGAATTTGGTTTTTTAAATCGGGGACGATCATGAACTGGAACAATGTTTTTGTAAGCGCCGTAGCCGGAGCAATTGCCGGTGCTATTGCGACAATTATTAGTAAAAAATCTTAAAACTGCTTGGTAAAGAAAATAGCAAATGGGCCAATATTTTTCACGGCATAATTTTTGTCGCCGCAATTACAATCAGCCAAATGATAGTCGTATCACAAAAAGGAAAACCCACGATTGACATCAGTAAAATAGAATCTGAGATATTGCAGATGCCCGTCTATCAGAATCTCAAGAAATTTGAACCAGAGATATATAATAGAATTTTATCCGTAGTTAAAACCAGTGTTCAGAATAAACAGCCTATTGAACAGACAATATCTGCCGGTCGCGCCGTAATTATAGAGACAATGGGCAAAAAAATGCCCTATGCATCTGACGCCACAGTCATTAAAACCATACGCCATGTAATCTCCGTAATCAACCTCCTTCACTCAAAAGGTGGAGATGCCTGCTTTTTTTATATCTACCCGGAGTCCAATACAGCAATAGACTTTAGTGTCTTTCTAGATAAAGACACAATACAGAAAGAGCTTGATCTTGCGTCTGAAATTATTGTTTCAACAGCCGGAAAAAAACAAAAACATGCTGTCATTACAAATACAGAAGCCGATCCCCTGTTACGATTAATCTTCAGCAGACTCTCAAAAAAATACTCACAAGAAGATCTTATATCCATTCAGAACCCATATGCGCCAGGAATCAATAAACGCAAGGTTTGCCTAATAATGGCCGACTTATACAACGAAATAATCAAACTGCCAGAACCGAAGAATAGCGATCTCTTACGCTACATATCGCAGCAACCTCAGCAATAACTGCAAAGACAATTCCGGTGTCACGTAGAATATTTAAAACGCGAGGTACTACCTATTTTATTTTTCCAGCAACCTGAAGTACCACCATCAATACTCTTTTACCCTATGGCGGGTGCACGGTGCTCCGCTATACAATGGCCGCACCTCTTTACCGACGGGGCGGGTTCGCCATAAATGTCATGGGACAGGATGATCTCAAACGGGCTGCCGCACGCGCAGCGCTTGATTACGTTGTAGCAGGACGCATTGTCGGTGTCGGCACGGGATCGACGGCGCGCTGCTTCATTGATGCCCTGGCCGGCATCAAGGACAAAATCGCCGGCGCGGTTGCCAGTTCGGAAGATACCCGCCGCCGCCTCGAAGCCTACGGCATCAAGGTCTATGACCTCAATGACATCGACGACCTGCCTGTCTACATCGACGGCGCCGATGAAATTACGCCGCAACTGCACATGATCAAGGGCGGCGGCGGCGCATTGACGCGGGAAAAAATTATCGCTGCGGTCACCGCAAAATTCGTCTGCATCGTCGACAGCTCAAAATCCGTGGACACACTGGGCAAATTCCCGCTGCCGATTGAGGTCATTCCTATGGCGCGCGCGCAGGTTGCCCGCGAACTGATGCGCCTGGGCGGGCGTCCGACGCTGCGCGAAGGTTTTGTCACCGACAACGGCAATATCATCCTCGACGTGCATGGCCTGCACATCGCTGACCCCGTCAGCCTTGAAACTGCGCTTGACCATATCGTCGGCATCGTCGCCAGTGGGCTGTTTGCGCGCCGCCCGGCCGATGTCTGCCTAATGGGCACCGACAAGGGCATCGTCACCCTGGGCGGATAAAAACGCAAGGCGCCAAACAAATGCCGAAGCACCCGGCGGGCGGTGCGCCATCGGATGGTCCATAGGCAACACCCACACGATTGGCGGCAATCGGCCGCCTCTGCACTGCTGCACTACGACCACCGCACCGCCTGATCCGCCGGTTTATTGCTGCGGCGGCACGTATCCCTGCAATTTGTCCGCGCCTTCGCCGAAAAAGTGTTTTTCGAGCTGCTCGGCCAGGTACTTGCGGTGCGCGGCATTGGCCAGATTCAGGTGGTTTTCATTGATGATCATCGTCTGCATGCGAACCCACTGCTGCCACGCTTCCTGGGAAACGTGCTCATAGATACGCTTGCCGAGTTCCCCCGGATAAGGCGGCGCGACCAGCCCTTCGGCCTCGCAGCCGAGCTTGACGCATTTCACCATTCTTGCCATGAATCGCACTCCCTTGCATCAAAAATAAACCGACATACAAAAAGAAAACGGCCGTGAAGAAAGACCATGAAAAGGCCGTCAATCGGCAATGGCAGGATTGTAGCGCGCTGCTGGCCGCCAGAAACCACGCGGCCTACAGTGCCTTCGAAAAGACTTTGGAGCGGCGTTGCAGGTTGTACATCAGCCGTTTTTCCTCCGGCAGATCTTCGACCGACTGCTCGACGAAGCCGCGTTCGCGGAACCAGTGCGAAGTGACCGTCGTCAGGACAAACAGGCGGCGGATACCCACGGCGCGCGCGCGCGCCTCAATGCGCCGGAGCAGTTTTTCGCCATACCCCCAGCGCCTAAAGTCCGGATGCACCGCCAGGCACGCCAGCTCGGCCTGATCGTCGCCATAGGGATAGAGTGCGGCAGAGCCGACGATCATGCCGTCGTGCTCGACGACCGAGAAACGGGAAATCTCGCGTTCGAGTAGTTCGCGCGAGCGGCGCACAAGAATGCCGGCGTCTTCCATCGGCTCGATCAGGGCGATCAGGCCGCCGATGTCGTCCGGCCGCGCATCGCGCAGGATTTCCAGCGACTCACGGGTGATGATGGTGCCGACACCGTCGCGCGAAAACAGTTCGCGCAGCAGCGTGCCGTCTTCGGCATAACTGATCAGGTGCACGCGCCCGACCCCCGCCCGGCTGGCGCGCACGGCCGCCGGCAGATAACGGCGGACATCGGGCGAAAGCCAGTCGCCCTCTGCCATGACGCGCTCGGCCGCATCGACCGTCAGTTCATCAAGCAGCTCGCCCTGGCGATTGGTCACGCCCTGGCTGTCGGAAAGAAAAATCAGCTTGTCCGCGCCGATGGCAATGGCCGTCGCCTCTGCCACCTCCTCCATCGACAGATTGAAAATCTCACCCGTCGGACTCACGCCGATCGGCGATACGGCGACGATATTGCCGATACGCAGCTGCGCCTTGATTCCCTCGGCATCGACCTTGCGCACGCTGCCGGCATACTGCATATCGACGCCGTCGATCACGCCCAGCGGCTTGGCCACGAGATAATTGCCGCCGATCACGCGCATCCGGCTGTTGGCCATCGGCGTATCCGGCAGCCCCTGCGAAAGCAGGGCCTCAATTTCCAGATAAACACTGCCGACGGCATCGATCACGCAATCGAGCGTCACGGCGTCAGTCACCCGGCAACCGTCGTGGAATTTCGATTCCATGCCTTTCTCGCGCAGTTCCTCCTCGATCTGCGGGCGCGCGCCATGCACCAGCACCAGATGTACGCCCAGCGCCGCCAGCAGATTTGCATCATAGGCCAGCGCCCGCGCAAACGGGCCAGCGATCGCGCGGCCGCCAAAGGCGACGACGAACGTTTTGCCGCGAAACAGATTGATATAGGGCGCCACCGCGCGAAACAACGAAACGAACTGAGCGTTTCCCGAATATTCGGTCATCGCATCACCACTCCTTGCCAGCCGGAAAAGCGGGCGCCGATGTACGTCGGCTTGCCAGCAAACTTCCGGTTAATTTTCTGATTCCAGACGCGCTTTGCAGCGCCTTCCCCGTCGATCACGAAGGCGGATAACACTCGCACCGACCCGAACCTTCTGCCGCCGCAAACACCAGGCGAAATCCTGACGCACCGCCGGCCGGTGCGCAATAGTTTTGGCCAGCGCGCCGTCTGCCGCCGTCGCATTGCCGACACGCGCCGACACGGCATGCCACGGCGCAGCCCCGGCGGAAAGCGGGAAAAGCAGCGGCATGCGCTGGGTATATGCTGGGTATATGCCGGGTACGCGCTGGAATTGAGCGGCATCCGTCCTGACGCCTTGTCAGCCACCGCCGCACACTCTACCGACCGCAAGCGGGGCATGCGCGGCGGCGTGCCTGTACAGCCATCAATCGCTCATCAAGCGGCGCATCCCGAGGCCCAATCGCCCCATAGCGCCTGAATAGCAGCCACCGCCGCCATCCCAGCCGTTTCCGTACGCAGCACGCGCGGCCCGAGCCGAACGGCGCAGAAGCCGGCGTCGGCAGCCAAAGCCGTCTCTTCCGCATCCAGCCCGCCTTCCGCACCAATCAGCAGATCGACGCCCCTCCCCGGCGCGGGCGGCGTCAACGTCGACAAAGCCGCGTCCGCAGCGGGCGAAAGACACAGGCGCAGCACAGGCGATTCCGCCGAGGCAGGCGACATGGGTCGCTGCGTCAGCCAGGCATCGAGATCAGTAATTTCCTCCACAACCGGCAAACGATTGCGGCCGCACTGCTCACACGCCGCCGCGACCACCGCGCGCCAGTGCGCGACCCGACGCGCGGCGCGTTCGCCGTCCAGGCGCAGCACGCTGCGATGCGAGCGCACCGGCACAATGCGCGCCACGCCCAGTTCGACCGCCTTCTGCACGGTAGCGTCCATTTTGTCGCCCGTTTGTAGCGCCTGGATCAAGGTCACCGGCAAATGCGATTCACGCTCGCAGTCGAGCCATGCCAGCACGTCGACGCAAACGCGCGCGCGCCCGGCAGAAACGATACGTCCCCGATATTCGCCGCCCCGGCCGTCAAACAGCGTCAGCGCATCTCCTTCGCGCAGACGCAGGACACGGCAGGCGTGACGAGCCTGCGCCTCAGGCAAATCAAGGGATGTGCCGGGCCGCAGGGGTGTGGAGCAATAAAAACGGGGAGGCGTCATGCCGACATTATAGGGAAGCCCGCGAATCGTCAGAAATGTGCTGCGAATCATCAATCAAGGCTTGGCAGTGTGCGGCAAGCTCTGGCATGATGACAACGCGAAGAAACGAAACGACAACGAGAAAGACAGGAAGGAGATCACATGCATGCGTTGAAAGCCCTGGTCACGGGGCATTCGCGCGGTCTGGGCGCCGCGGTGGCCGAGGCGCTCCTGCAACGCGGCATTCCCGTGCTAGCCTGTGCGCGCCAGGAAAATACCGCGCTGGCGGCACGTTTCCCGGAGCTATTGCGCCAGCAGCGCATCGACCTGGCGGATACCGGCGCGCTGGCGGCATGGCTCGACGGCGAGGCGCTCGACCTGTTCTGCGCCGACGCCAGTACCCTGATCCTGATCAACAATGCCGGCGTGCTCGGCCCGGTCGGCTCGCTGGACAGCCAGAATCCCGCGGCCATCGGCCAGGCCGTCGCGCTGAATGTCGGCGCGCCGTTGATGCTTGCGGCGGCGCTGGCGCAGCGGCACGACGGAGAACTGCGCATTTTGCACATCTCCAGCGGCGCGGCGCGCTTCGCCTACCCCGGCTGGTCGATCTACGGCGCAACCAAGGCGGCGCTCGACCAGCACGCGCGCGCCGTTGCGGCGGGGAACCGCGACGACCGCCGCATTTGCAGCCTGGCGCCCGGCGTCATTGATACGGATATGCAGGCGGAAATTCGCGGCCTGTCCGAAACGAGTTTCCCCATGCTGAAAAAATTCCAGAAGCTCAAACGCAACGGCCTGCTGACCCCGCCTGCCGAAGCCGCCGCCCGTATCGTCGATTATGTGCTCGACCCGGAATTCGGCGCGCTCGCCACAGCCGATCTGCGCGAACTGATCAGCGGCGAATAGCCGACCCGCAGCGCCGGAGCAGGAAACCTCAGAAGAGCTGCCTGGAGCGCCTATATTTACGGATGTTTCCAAGGGGCGCCCTGAAGCCCTTGTAAACAGGGCGTTCCGGGCACCCCGCCGGGAAGTCCTTTATCCGCACGGGTTTCAGAGGCGCCTACCTGCCAGCCGCTTAACCGCCAGCCCTTTATTTATAAGGATTCCAGAGGCACCTGACTGGAACTTCTTTATCCATGCTGGTTTTAGAGGGTTGGCCGGGCACGGTGTTCCAGTTTATGTTTTTTGATGCCCTGCGCCCCTTGTATTTAAAGGACTTCAGGGCATTTTATGTTTTCTGGCCTGTTTGCGTGGCTCTCAGCGCATCTTCTTTTTGCCTTCTGAGGCGCCCTGTTCACGCGGGCTTCAGAGGAGACGTCTGGAAACGCCCTATTGACGCGGGCTCCAAAGGCGTCTGCTGGCAGCGCATCGGAACCTCGCCGATACGCTGTGATACCCACACGGATACGCAGCGCGCGTTTCGTCAAATGCAGGGCTTGCCGTAAAATCCCCTCTACTTTCTTCCACTCGATTTCAGCCTGTCTTAGCGAGAAACTCATTATGTCCAGCCAAAATATCGCCGATAAAGCATCCGGCTTCCTCGAACGCGTCAATGACAAACTGCTCAATGTGGTCGCTGCTGATCCAGCGACGGCAAACGACAAGGAGCGGTATCGCGCACTTACCCACGTCGCCCGCGAGCAGCTTTCCCGGCGCTGGGTCAAAACACAGATTGAAGACCGCGAGAACCAGGCGCGACGCATCTACTACCTGTCGATGGAATTCCTGATCGGCCGCGCGCTGAACAATGCGCTCTCAGCGCTGGGTCTGCACGAACAGGCGGAGGCCGCATTCCCCGAACCCGGCGGACCCTCGCTCGCCGACGCGCTCGAATGCGAACCGGATGCCGCGCTTGGTAACGGCGGTCTTGGCCGCCTCGCCGCTTGCTTCCTCGACTCGATGGCAACGCTGGAACTGCCGTCATGGGGCTACGGCATGCGTTACGAATACGGCATGTTCGCGCAGTCCATCGTCAACGGTATGCAGGTCGAGCGGCCCGATGCCTGGTTGACGGAAGGCGCACCATGGGAATTCTTCCGCCCCGGCACCGTTTATACGGTGCATTTTGGCGGAACAGAGGAACATTACGGCGAGTGGGCGGAATGGAACGCCGCCGAATCCGTTGAAGCGCGCGCATACGATTATGTCATTCCCGGCCACGGCACCGAGCGCGTCAGTACCCTGCGCCTATGGAAGGCCGGCGCGCCGGCGCAGATCGACCTGAACGCCTTTAATTCCGGCGACTACGGCCGCGCCGCCGAATTCAAGAACCGCTTCGAGAACATTTCCTGGGTGCTCTATCCGAACGACAGCACCGCCGCCGGCCGCGAACTGCGGCTGCGTCAAGAATATTTCTTCGTCTCAGCTTCTTTGCAGGACATTCTCCAGAATCATCTGGAAACGTACGGTAACCTCAACAACCTCGCCGACAAAGTCGCCATTCACCTCAACGATACGCACCCGGCCATCAGCATCGCCGAGCTGATGCGCCTGCTCTGCGACGAGCACGGCATGCTCTGGGCGCACGCCTGGGAGCAATGCCAGCGCATTTTCTCCTACACCAACCACACGCTGATGCCCGAAGCGCTGGAAACCTGGCCGGTCGGCCTGATGCAGTACCTGCTGCCGCGTCACATGCGCATCATTTACCGTATCAACCAGGAGTTTCTCAGCGAGGTCGAACAGCGCTTTCCCGGTGATATCGAGCTGATCCGCCGCGTTTCCCTGATCGACGACACCAGCGGCGATGCCAACAACAGGCGCGTGCGGATGGCCAATCTTTCCATCGTCGGCAGTCACCGCGTCAATGGCGTCTCGAAGCTGCATTCCGACCTGATGGTGCAAACCATCTTCGCCGACTTTGCCCGCCTCTATCCCGACCGCTTCGATAACAAGACCAACGGCGTCACGCCGCGCCGCTGGCTGGCGCAGGCCAACCCCGGCCTTGCCGCCCTGCTCGATCAGCGGCTGGGCGATCCCGGCTGGCGGCTGCATCTCGACCGCCTGTCCGCGCTGCGCTCGGCGGCCGACGACGCCCAGTTCCGCAGTGACTTTGCCGCCGTCAAACGGGCAAACAAGCTGCGTCTAGCCGAATACATCAAACGCGAGCTGAACATCACGCTCAACCCCGACGCGCTGTTCGATGTACAGATCAAGCGCATCCACGAATACAAGCGGCAACTGCTCAACGTGCTGCACGTCATCTCCCACTACAACGCCATCATTCACGGCATCGCCGACGATGCGCCGCCGCGCTGCGTCATCTTCGCCGGCAAGGCCGCGTCGTCCTACGCCATGGCCAAGAGCATCATTCACCTGATCCATGACGTGGCCAACGTCGTCAATAACGATGCGCGCGTGCGTGACCGCCTGAAAGTCGTTTTCGTGCCGAACTACGGCGTTTCCCTGGCCGAAATCATCATTCCGGCGGCCAACTTGTCCGAACAGATTTCCACCGCCGGCACCGAAGCTTCCGGCACCGGCAACATGAAATTCGCGCTCAACGGCGCGCTGACCATCGGCACCGAGGACGGCGCTAACATCGAGATCCGCGATCAGGTCGGCGCCGACAACATCTTCATCTTCGGCAACAGCGCCGCGCAGGTCGAAGCGCTGCGCCGCGAGGGCTACGACCCGCGCGCCATTTACCAGAATGACCCGACGCTCAACGAAACGCTGAACAAGATCGACGGCGGCTATTTTGCGCCGAACGACCGCAAGCGCTACCACGACATCTTCAATTCGCTGGTCAATTACGGCGACCACTACCAGCTGCTCGCCGATTTCTCCAGCTATATGGAAACGCAGCAACGCGTCGGCGCGCTTTACCGTTCGCCGGACGAATGGCAGCGCAAGGCCATCCTCAACGTGGCCGGGATGGGCATCTTCTCCTCCGACCGCACCATCCGCGAATATGCGACCGAGACCTGGAATCTGGCCGCAGCCCTGAAACCCGAATGAACGAATGCCACCGCATTCAAGTTTCCAACCCGTCTGAGGCCGATCCTTACCAACCATCGGGAGAGCGAGCATGCTGAACAAGGACGAAGCGCTGGCGCTTTGCCGCGCCGAACACGGCGACCCATTCGCCGTTCTGGGGCCGCACAAAGATGCCGAGGGGCGCTTATGGCTGCGAACCCTGCAGCCGGGCGCCGACGCCGTGTACGCGATCGACGCGGAGAGCGGCCAGGTTCTGGTCGAGCTGAAGCAGCGCGAAATCGAACCTTTCGGTGCTTTTTCAGGCCTGTTCGAGGCGCAAATACCGGCGCGGCCCGCCGCCGGCGACGCCGCACCGCCACGCTATCGCCTGCGCATCGTTTGGCCCGGCGGCGTTCAGGAAGCCGACGATCCCTACCGCTTCCCGCCTGTGCTGGGCGAGATGGACGTTTGGCTGCTGGCCGAAGGCTCCCATCTGCGCCCTTTTGAACGGCTTGGCGCACACCCGTGCCAGATCGATGGCGTCGACGGCGTCGCCTTCGCCGTCTGGGCGCCGGATGCCCAGCGCGTCAGCGTCATCGGCGATTTCAATACCTGGGACAGTCGCCGCCACCCGATGCGCCAGCGACCGGAATGCGGTGTTTGGGAAATCTTTCTCCCCGGTATCGATGTCGGCGCGCGCTACAAGTATGAAATCCGCGCGCGCAGCGGCGAAATCATGCCGCACAAGGCCGACCCCTACGGTTTTGCCGCCGAGCTGCGCCCGGCCACCGCTTCCATCGTCGCCCATATGCCGCCGCCCGCGCCGCGTCAGCATCAGGAAACGCGCCTCGACCAACCGGTCTCGATCTACGAAGTGCATCTCGGTTCCTGGCAGCGTAACAGCGACGGCGGTTTTCTCGACTGGCAGGAAATGGCGCAACGCCTGATTCCCTACGCGGCCGATCTCGGCTTCACCCATCTCGAACTTCTGCCCGTGTCGGAACACCCATTCGACGGCTCCTGGGGCTACCAGCCGCTGGGGCTTTACGCGCCGACCGCGCGCTTTGGCTCGCCGCAAGGCTTCCGCGATTTTGTCGCTGCCTGCCATGCCGCCGGACTGCAAGTCATCGTTGACTGGGTTCCCGCGCATTTTCCAAGCGACGCCCACGGCCTTGGCCGCTTTGACGGACAGGCGCTCTACGAGCACGCCGACCCGCGCGAAGGCAGGCATCAGGACTGGGGTACGCTGATCTACAACTTCGGCCGCCGCGAGGTCTTCAATTTCCTGACCGGCAACGCCCTGTTCTGGATCGAGCGTTACGGCATCGACGGTCTGCGCGTCGACGCCGTCGCCTCAATGCTCTACCGCGACTACAGCCGCAAAGAAGGCGAGTGGATTCCCAACGCCTTCGGCGGCCGCGAAAATCTGGAAGCCGTGCATTTCCTGCGCCGCATGAATGAAGTCATCGGTCAGGAATGCCCCGGCGCGGCGACTTACGCCGAGGAATCGACCGCCTGGCCGTCAGTCAGCCGCCCACCATCGATGGGCGGTCTCGGCTTTCATTACAAATGGAACATGGGCTGGATGCACGATGTGCTCGACTACATGACGCGCGACCCGATTCATCGCCGTTATCACCACAACCAGCTCACCTTCGGCCTGCTTTACGCTTTTACCGAAAACTTCGTCCTGCCGCTCTCCCACGATGAAGTCGTCCACGGCAAAGGCTCGCTGATCAGCAAGATGCCGGGCGACTACTGGCAGAAATTCGCCAATCTGCGCGCCCTTTACGGCTTTATGTGGGGCCATCCGGGCAAGAAGCTGTTGTTCATGGGCGGAGAATTCGCCCAGTGGAACGAATGGAACGATGCCGGCGCGCTCGACTGGAACCTGCTTGACTTCCCGATGCACGACGGCGTGCGCCGCTTGATCCGTGACCTCAACCAGCTCTACCGCCACACGCCCGCCTTGTACGAGATCGACTTTGAACATCAAGGCTTCGAATGGATTTCGGCAAACGATTCCGATAACTCGGTCATCGCCTTTCTGCGTTATGGCCGTGACCGCGCGCGCACCGTGCTCTGCGTCTGCAACTTCACGCCGGTCGTCCGCCACGACTACCGGCTCGGTGTCCCCGGACCGGGGCGCTTTGTCGAGCGGATCAACACTGACTCGCACTACTACGGAGGCAGTAACGTCGGCAACCCCTTCGGCGGCGCCTATGCCGAAAACATTGCCTCGCACGGGCGCGACTGGTCGGTGTCGCTGACCTTGCCGCCACTGGCCACGGTGATTTTTGAATGGGAGCATTGAACCACGTGACCACACAGACACCGGAAAAAACGCTGGAAACCGGCCGCCCGTGGCCGCTCGGATCACGCTGGGATGGCGCCGGCGTCAATTTTGCCCTGTTTTCGGCGCATGCCGCGCGCGTCGAATTATGTCTGCTTGACGGTGGGCAGGAACGCCGCCTGACGCTACCCGGGAAAACCGACCAGGTCTGGCACGGCTATCTGCCCGGCGCACGCCCCGGCCTGCGCTACGGCTATCGCGTCTATGGGCCGGAGGAAGGGGAAGCGTGCGCGGCAGTCCTCGGCAACCGCTTTGCCCCCCAACACCTGCTGCTCGACCCCTATGCGCGCGAACTGGCCGGCGACCGGCAGCTTTCCCAGGCCGACTCCGGCACCAGCGATGCTGCCGCCTGGGCCCTCCTGGCATCCTGCGTCGCCGACCCCACTTCCTTCGATTGGGGCAACGATGCCCCGCCTGATATTCCACTGGCCGATTCGGTGATTTATGAGATTCACGTCAAAGGCGCCACGCAAACGCATCCCGACGTTCCCGAAGCACAGCGTGGGACCTATGCCGGCCTCGCTTCTCCCGCCATGCTGCAGCACTTCAAGAAGCTCGGCGTCACTGCTCTTGAATTGTTGCCGGTGCATGCCTTCATCGACGAGCCACGACTGACAAGCAGCGGCCTGAAAAATTACTGGGGCTACAACACGCTGGCCTTTTTCGCACCGGAATTACGCTACGCCGGCGGAGAACAGCCGGTCATTGATGAATTCCGCACAATGGTGCGGACACTGCACCGTGAAGGCATCGAGATCATTCTCGATGTCGTTTTCAACCACACGGCCGAGAGTGACGAATCCGGCCCGACGCTGAGTTTTCGTGGCATCGACAACGTCAGCTACTACCGCCTGCCGGCCGACGACCCGATGCGCTATGAAAACTTCAGTGGCTGCGGCAATACGCTGAATCTCGCGCATCCGCGCGTTTTGCAACTGGTCATGGACGCACTGCGTTACTGGGTCGAGGAAATGCACGTCGACGGCTTCCGCTTCGATCTGGCCACGGCACTGACGCGCGAAAGCGCCTTTCTCGCCGCGATCCGCCAGGACCCGGTGCTCCAGCGCGTCAAGTTGATTGCCGAACCCTGGGATCTGGGCATGGATGGCTATCGGCTCGGCCACTTCCCGCCCGGCTGGAGCGAGTGGAACGATCGTTTCCGCGATGACGTGCGCGCCTTCTGGCTGACGGGAGAGGCCGGTATCGGCGCACTGGCACAGCGGCTGGCCGGGTCGAGCGAAGTTTTCCGGCATGATGGGCGTCTGCCGCAGGCGGGCATCAATTTCATCACCGCACACGACGGCTTTACCCTGCGCGATCTGGTCAGCTACCGGCACAAACACAATGCGGCGAACGGCGAAGGCAACCGCGACGGCCACAGCCATAATTTTTCGTCGAACTGCGGCGTCGAGGGCGACAGCGACGACCCCGTCGTCAACGAATGCCGACGCCGTCTGCAACGCGCCCTGCTTGCCACCTTGTTTGCCGCGCAGGGCGTACCGATGCTGCAAGGCGGTGACGAAATTGGCCGTACGCAACGGGGCAACAACAACGCCTATTGTCAGGATAATCCGCTGACCTGGCTCGACTGGGCACATGCTGATAGTGAACTGTTCGACTTTACGGCCGGCCTGATTGCGCTGCGCAAGCGGCTGCCACACTTGCGCCGGCGCGCCTGGTTGACCGGCCGTTCCGCGGCGTGTGGACGCCGCGATGTCATCTGGCAGCATGCCGAAGGACGCGAAATGCGCCAGGACGACTGGCAGGCAACACCGTCGGGCGTGCAACAAAATACGCTCGGCTGCCTGCTTGATGACGCTGCCGGGAAGCTGCTGCTGCTCTTCAATCGCAGCGCCGACGCGCAGCACTTTGTTTTGCCGACGGGCCGCTGGCAAATGCTGTGCGACACTGCCGCCGACGTGCCATTCGCCGAACGCAGCGTGTGCAGCTGCACGACGCTGGCGGGCCGCAGCGTGCAGTGGCTGCGGCAAGACTGACCAGCCAATCGTTGCGGATAACAACGGACACTGGAATTTTTACTGGGATTTTCATGTCAAGCAAACGACTCAGCGGCATTCTGCTGCACCCGACCTCATTACCCGGCCCGCATGGTTCCGGCGACTTTGGCGAAGCCGCCCGGCATTTCATCGACTGGCTGGCTGCCGGCGCACAGACGCTCTGGCAAATTCTGCCGCTGAGCGGCATCGGTCCCGGCAATTCGCCCTATATGAGTCCATCAGCCTTCGCCGGTAACGAACTGCTGATCGACCTGACGCAACTGCACCATAGCGGCTGGCTGCGCGCTGAGGACATTGCGCCCGAATCCGCGCTGCGCGACGAGCGTGTCGACTACTCGGCCGTGATCCCCTACCGCATGCGGCGCCTGCGTCTGGCGGCCGAACGCTTTTTCAGCGAAACGCACGGGCACGAGGAAGCCCATCAGGACTTTGCCGCCTTCTGCGCCGAAGCACAGTCATGGCTGGACGATTACGCGCTGTTCATGGCGCTCGATCAACAATACGGCGGCGAGGGCAAACTTTGGCAGGATTGGCCCGCGACATTGGCGCTGCGAGACCCCGATGCCCTGCAAGAAGCCGCGCAAACGCTGGCCGGCGAATGCGATTTCTGGAAATTCTGCCAATGGTGTTTCGACCGCCAATGGCACGCGATCAAGCAATATGCCAATGAACGCGGCATTCGCATCATCGGCGACATGCCCATTTTTGTTTCCGCACATAGCGCCGATGTCTGGATGCATCAAGCGCTGTTCGATCTAGGCGCCGACGGCCGCCCGCGCGTCATTGCCGGCGTCCCGCCCGATTACTTCAGCGCTACGGGGCAGCGCTGGGGCAACCCGCTCTATCGCTGGAATATTCACGCACAGAACGGCTATCGCTGGTGGATCGCGCGTATCCGGCGCGTGCTCTCACTCTGCGACGGCGTGCGCATCGACCACTTCCGCGGCTTTGAGTCCTACTGGGAAATTCCCGCCGATGCGGAGATGGCCGTTCACGGCCACTGGCAGCCGGGGCCCGGCCTCGCCCTCTTCGAGGCCATTCGCCAGGCCGGCCTATTCGATGAGATGAACAACGCGGACGGCGGTACCCCAGAAATCTTCGCCGAAGACCTCGGCATCCTCACCCCGGAAGTCGTTGCCCTGCGCCGTACCGTCGGTCTGCCCGGCATGCGCATCCTGCAATTTGCTTTCGACGGTCAAAGCGACAACCTCTACCTGCCGCATAACTTTACGCCGGACACCGTCGTCTATACCGGTACCCACGACAATGACACCAGCCTCGGCTGGTGGAACGCGCTCGGCACGCACCAGCAGGACGATGTACGCCGTTACCTCGATACCGACGGCAGCGCCATCCATTGGGCGCTGATCCGCGCCGCCGCCGCTTCGGTTGCCGCGATCAGCATCGTCCCCATGCAAGACGTGCTTGGCCTCGATACGCACAGCCGCATGAACCAACCTGGACAAAGCCACGGCAACTGGGAATGGCGCTTCCAGTGGCGTCAGGTCGAACCCTGGCACGCCGGGCGCCTCGCCGAACTGGCGCATCTATACGGCCGCCACCCCAACGCCCCTCAGCCGGCATTTGCATAACGCCCGCGCCGCGATGCGCCTGCTTCCGTGCATCGCGCCATGCCACGGCATTCGACGCCATTGCGTGCCCCTGCTGAAACATTCCAGCGCATTTCCTGAATGCCATTTTCTGAATGCTATACTGAAAGTGCACCGTCCCCAACCCCTGAAAGGAAGCGCAATGACCGGCACCGCAAAAACCACCAGAAAGGGAACTGCCGCCGCTAAACCGGCCGCAAAATCCGCTGCAAAGACCGCAGCCACCACCAAGAAACCGGCGGCCAAGGCAAATGCCGCAGCCTTAAACAAGGCCGCAGTACAACCTGCACCGAAAAAAACGGTTAAAACAGCGAACAGGCCTGCCGGCCCATCGACGGCGCCCGCTCCAGTTTCCCCGCCTCCCGTCGAGATCGTGCAAAAAAGATTGATCGTCGTTAGTGAGGACGAGCGCTATCGTATGATTGCCGAGGCCGCTTACTACCGCGCCGAGAACAGTCAGTTCCAAAGCGATCCGGTCAGCGACTGGGTCGAGGCGGAAAAGGAAATCGCCACCCTGCTCGGCAAGGACTAAAAAAACCGGCGGCGGCACGGCGAGTGAGACTCGGCCGGGCGTCGCCGTTTTTGCGCGTATGCGCGCACTTTATCCGGTATCCCGACACGAATGCACAATGCCTGAATACGACGCCAGCAAGACAGCGCCCATATCTGAATCGGTCTACGGTCAAGTCCTTTAACCGGCGTATCTGGGGCGACGGAGAAACAAATACAAAGGGGGCGACAAACCCGCAAGCTTAACGAAAACGCCGATACTCACCGTGCAGCGTATCTATGGCAATCAACCGCATGCAGACGAAACCGGCGTTTTCCTCGACCGGCGCTACCCAAGACCGCTGGTTTTCGCACCTCTCCGTGACCGTGCCTAAAGAAGGCGCCAGCAGGGAATAGTGCGAACCAGTTGGCGCTCCCGAATACGGCTCCCTGCCCCAGCGCCTTTCCCCGTTGATTCGGGCGGAAACTGTAACCAACCCATCATCCGTCGCCGCAGGCGCCACTCTGCCTGCCGCCCCGTATAATCCCCTGTACCCCCAAGCACGGAGAAAAAACCATGAACCACATCGAGAACAAGGTCGTCATCATCACCGGCGCCTCATCGGGCATCGGCGAAGCCACCGCTTACAAGCTGGCCGAAGCGGGCGCCAAGCTGGTGCTGGGCGCGCGCCGTGAAGAAAAACTCAAAGCCATCGCCGACAGCATCAATGGCAAGGGCGGCGCTGCGGTCTATCGCGTGACCGACGTCGTCAATCCCTCAGACAGCAAAGCACTGGTACAACTCGCGCTGGATAGTTTTGGCAAAGTGGACGCCATCTTCCTCAATGCCGGGCTGATGCCGAACTCGCCCTTCGCTGCGCTGGAAACTGACAACTGGAACGCGATGGTGGACGTCAATATCAAAGGCGTCCTGAATGGCATCGCCGCCGTGCTGCCGACGTTCATCGCACAAAAATCCGGACATGTGCTGGCGACTTCGTCGGTGGCCGGGCTGAAAGCCTACCCGGGCGCGGGCGTGTACTGCGGCACTAAATGGGCGGTCAAGGCCATCATGGAATCGTTGCGCATGGAGTCGGCCCAGGCGAGAACAAACATCCGCACCGCAACCATCTACCCGGCGGCGGTGCAGTCCGAACTGGTCGATCACATCACCGACAGCGCCACCTCCGGCGGCTACCGCAAGCTCTACGACACTTACGAAATCCCCGCCGAACGCGTTGCCAGCGTGGTCGCCTTCGCCCTGAACCAGCCGGATGACACCAATATCAGCGAGTTCACCATCGGCCCGACCACCCAGCCGTGGTAATACCCAGCCCAGGAACAACCTGAATGTAACGGGTCTCCTCACCGTATTACTGGAATCTGTCCGCAGCGCACTGCTTTTTCGGCCTGATTTTTGGAATGAAGCGATATGCGCTCATTGGGTAAAAAAGAAACCGCCCCGAAGGGCGGTTTTTTGCGACCAGGCGATTAACTGTAACGCGGCTGCCACATTGCATCCTGCACCGCCTGCACCCAATTATCCATCTGCTTGGTGGCGACACCGTCTTTCACCGCCTGTTTGGCGACGGCGACCGCGACGGTGGCGGACGAGGCGCGCAGGTTATCCACCGGCGGCAACAGCGATGCGCCTACGTCTTGCGGGTTGACCTGTGAAGCGACGGCTTCGGCGGCAGCAAGCAGCATGCCGTCGGTAACGTGTTTGGCGCCAGAGACGATGACACCCAGGCCGAGGCCGGGGTAAAGCATGGCATTGTTGGCCTGACCAATGACGTAATTCACGCCTTTATACGGCACGGGCGGCACGGGAATACCGACCGACAGCAACGCCTTTCCGTCCGACCAGGCAATGGCGTCAGCGGGCATCACTTCGATGCGCTCGGTCGGGTTGGATAGCGGCAACAGGATGGGGCGCTCCACCCCGGCGCACAGCGCCTTGACGACGGCTTCGGTAAAGGCGCCGTGATCGGTGGACGTGCCGATAAGGATAGTCGGCTTCACCTGCTTCACCACTTCGAGCAGGCTGATTTTGCCGTCCGCTTTCTGCCAGCCGGCCACTTCGGCGGCGGGGCGGGCATATGCCTGCTGATAGTCGGGCAGATCGGCCATATCGTCGGTAACAAGACCGTTGCGGTCGATCAGCCACACCCGTTTCTTCGCTTCTTCGCGCGAGAGGCCGTCGCGTTCCATCGCCGCGCTGATTTGATCCGCCATGCCGGTGCCCGCCGTGCCCGCGCCGTAAACGACCAACCGCTGTTCGGCGAAGGTTTGCTTAGTGACTTTCAGCCCGGAGAAGACGGCGGCCATAACGATGGCGCCCGTGCCCTGCATATCGTCGTTGAAAATACGGTATTTATCGCGGTTCTGTACAAGGATGCGGCGGGCATTGGACGGGCCGAAGTCTTCAAAATGCAGCAGCGCGTGCGGGAAGAGTTCCGTCGCCACTTTCAGGTATTCGGCGATCAGCGCATCGTAACGTTCGCCGCGCACGCGGGCGTGGCGATTGCCGAGGTAGGCGGGGTCATTGAGCAGTGCTTCGTTGTCGGTGCCGACATCAAGATTGACAGCGATGGTGCGCGCGGGGTGGATACCTGCCGCTGCGGTGTACACCGCCAGCTTGCCCACGGAAATATCCGTGCCGTTCACGCCCCAGTCGCCGATGCCGAGGATTTCTTCCGCGTCCGATACCACCAGCAAATCGACATCATCCGCGCCGAGGCCCAGCGTCGCAAACGAAGCGCGGATATTCTCCGGATGGTTCACATCGAGATACACAGCGCGCGAGCGGCGGTAATCGCGACTCCACTGCTTGATCGCCTCGCCGACGGTCGGGTCATAAACAATCGGCAGCATTTCCGCGAGATGATCAGTCAAGAGCTTGTAGTAGAGCACCTCGTTGCGGTTGTGCAGCTGGTCGAGAAAAATATATTTCTCCATGTCATCCTCGTAGGACGCGAACTGGCGATAGGCGCGCGCCGCCTGCTGGTCGAGGGTTTCCACGGCGACGGGCAGTCGGCCTGTGAGGCCATATTTTGCACGTTCATCGGCCGTGAACGCGGTGCCTTTGTTGGTCAGCGGGTTTTGCATGACATCGGGGGTATTACTCATCGTTGTCTCCTATGGGGATATTGAAGGGAAAGGGTTTAAAGGGGCAGCCATGCCAGCAGCCAATCCACCAGCGGCACTACCACCACAAAGAGCAGCGTGCTGGTGGTCACAACATTGGTGGCGAAGCGCACGTCGCCCCTGGCCTCGTTCGCCAGAATCGGCAGGACAGCCAACGCGGATACGGACGACTGCACAATCAAAGTCTTGGCCTCCGCCGCAGGCAGCGCCAGCCAACTTTTGCCAAGATAAATCAGGACGAACATCAACAGCGGCGCGAAGACAAATTTACCCAGTAGCGCGGCGATGGTATCGCGGTCGAAGCGGATGCTTGCCAGCCCCGCATCGCACAAGGTGATTCCGATATAGAGAAGCGAAAGCGGCGTTACCGTCGCGCCGATATAGCCGAGCGCGGCATGGGCGAATGACGGCACCGGAATATCGGCCAGCAGGAAGAGCATCGCCAGCAAAAAGCCCAAGAGCGGCGCGGGCAACAGTTTTTTCCAGTCAAATTTTTTCTGCGGTGCGGCGGATTGTCCGGGCAGCGGGTCGCGGGCAATCAGAAAGACCCCGAACGCCCAGGTCGAGACCGTATTCAACACGTAATAGACCAGAAAATACGGCATGGCCGCATCGCTGAACAGCGCCACATTGAGCGGCAGGCCGATAAAAATCGTATTGGCATTAACGATGGTGTTGATAAATACCCCACGCCGCCCCGGACGCACCTTCAATACCTTCACCATCAGCCAGGCCATCGGATAACCCAACAAAAGCGATGCCACACCATATATCAGTCCGTCCGATAATGCGGTGAGCTGGCCGCGGTGAAGATACGTCAGCACCGACACGAAAATCGATGCCGGTAGCGCAATATTCATAATCAGCCGCGAGATGTTGGCGGCGAACGTATCGGCAAACCAGCCGCGCTGTCGCAACGCGAAACCCAGCGCAATCAGCAACACGACGGACAGGACACTTTCCACAGCGGTGAGGAAGATCATGGGTGGCGCCTCGGCCATAACCGGCGGAAGAAGAAAGGAAAATCACAATACAGGCGGTAACAGGACAGCCCGCGTCGTCGCATTGTACGTCCACTATCCAAACTATGAAGATGATTTACCGCATCGAAAACTTCTTAACCACTCCGTCAAAAGGTCGGGCATTCAGCCTGCAAGAGCCAAAAGAAACAGAGAAATGAACCTAAATCATAGCGACATTGCTAAACGCATCGGCAGCGCCATTGTCAAATGCCGCCAGCAAAGTAGGCCTATGCAGGAACAGGTGGCGATGCTGTACATCGGCAAAGCACGAAGCCGCTTTGCGCATGAAATACGGCCTGTTTATGCTCAACGTCGTGCGCCTGCTCGAACAGGCAGTCAGGGGGGAATACCCTATAAGCAGCGTCGAATCATAACCATTCCACGAATTAAGCTGAGAAGGCGGCGCGTCGAAGGCAGTACAGATAGTTCGGCAAGACGAGCCAACGCGGTATCAATCCTATTTGGAACGACTATACAATCCGCCATTCATCCATAATTCCTCCTCCCCCATGTCACAACACGCCCTCATGATGCAACGCATCGTTAGATTATGGCTGCCGCTTGCCGCCGCCTTGTTCGGCATCGCCTGGTTCTCGCAGTGGCGTTATGACCCCAACAAAGAAGCGAAAGCGGGGCTGGAACGCCTCAACCGCTGGCGGACACAGGCGGGAGTGCAGGAATTGCGTCCCAATCCTGCACTGACCAGAGCAGCGCAGAACCACGCCGCCTACCTTGGCAAAGACGCGCACGGCCACAGCGAAAACAACCGCCGCAACCCGCACTACACCGGCGCTGACCCGCAGGCGCGTGCTACCGCTGCCGGTTACCCGGCTCCGGTGGTGGAAAATCTCACCGCCGGCAACTTTGCGCGCAGCGGCATCCGCAGCACCGACGGTTTGATGACCGCCCTTTATCACCGCCTCGCCCTGCTCAACCCCGACCACGACGAAGCGGGCGCCGCCTGGGTACGAAGCCGCCACGCCGCCTTCGTCATCGTGCAGGGCAGCAGTCGCGAACGCGAGTTGTGCGCGCAGGCGGGCAGTCAAGCGAGCAAACGCTACGTCCTCACCATGGAGTGCAACGGCCAGGCGGTGAAAATCCCGCTCGATGCGGTACCGCGTCGCTACATCGGCGCAGTCAAATATCCCGCCGGCGGCAACATCGAGCCTGCCTACAATGGCAAAGAAATCCCCAACCCCATGCCCGGCACCAAAGCTGTCGGCAACCCAGTTAGCATCGCCTTTTATGGCACGACGGCCGCCGTGGAAATGCGCGCCTTCACACTGCGTTCCAACAAAGGCGAAATCCGCAACCCGACCATCCTCACCGCCGCAAACGACCGTAACCGCCTGATGCAGGCGAACGAATTTGCCCTGTTCGCCCCCGCCCCGCTCGATTACGACACCGAATACACCGCCGAGTTTCGCTACACCCAGGGCGGCAAGGAACAAACGGAACGCTGGACCTTCCGCACCCGCAAGCGCAGAACCTTTGAGTGGTAATAGGGCGTCGAGATAGGCTGTCAATTTACAGCGCAGCGATAAATGGAACCGGATCGTAGGGTAGGCCTTGGCTACCGTCTAAATCATATAAATGGGAAGCTAAAGCCCGCCCGACATTGCTGAGACAGCGGCGCGCCGCAGACGGTATTGGAATACGGCACGGGTTTCCCATAAAAATCGCTACACGGCTTTATGAGTACCCGGCCAGGCGCGCCAACACACTTAGATTATTTTCTGGATGTGTACCAAACCGCAAGGAGACACTCATGAACGCCAACGACACCGTTTTCCGCCAACTGGTCACAGCCGCTACCCGGGCGCCGTCCGGACACAACAGCCAACCTTGGCATTTTCGCGCGACCGCCGATGGCATCACCATTCTGCCCGACCCGGCGCGGATACTGCCCGCCGTTGATGGCGACCAGCGCGAACTCCTCATCAGCCTCGGCTGCGCGCTGGAAAACCTCTGTCTGCACGCCACCACCCTGCACTACGCCAGCACCGCGACCATCGGCGCCGACGGCCGCATTGACGTACATCTGCGTGCGGATGATGCCCTGCCTGCCGACACGCTCGCTGCCAGCATCACGCGCCGCCAGGCTAACCGCGCGACCTGCGACGGGCGGATGGTGCCGGATGATGTCCTGCAAACCCTGCTGGCGGAAGCAACCGCAAACATCCACATCCATGCCTTCGCCCGCGACACGCCGGCCTTCACGCAACTGGGCGACGCCATCCGCCGGGGTAACGACGTACAGATGAACGACCCCGCCTTCAAAAACGAACTGCTGAGCTGGATACGCTACAACCGGAAACATAGCGAGGCGCACAACGACGGCATCAGCAACGCCGTGCTGGGCGCACCCAACCTGCCACGCTGGCTGGCGAAAATCATCGTCAAAAGCATGATGAATGGCAAAAACCAGAACAAAACCGACGCCAAACATCTCGCCGCCGCCTCGCACCTGCTCCTTATCAGCAGCGACAGTGACGACAACGCCGCACGCATCGCTACCGGCCGCGTCCTGCAACGCCTGCTGCTACGCCTGAGCGCAGCAAACCTCGCCTGCGCCTTCCTCAACCCGCCCTGCGAAGTGGCAGCTATCCGCGCCGAACTGCGCGAAAGGCTGCCCATCGGCCACGCCTATCCACAGATCCTGCTGCGCATCGGCTATGCCGCTGAACAACCCTACTCACTCCGCCGCCCTATTGACGAAGTGATTGTGTCCGAGGCTTGAGCCAACCTACCACCGGGAAAAACCACCACTTCCGTCAGATAAAAATACCTGCTTATCATGAACCGCAGCCGCGTAAAATAAACGAATCTTCCCGTGCAGTTTTCACCACCTAACCATCACCGACATCCTATTAATCACCGACAGAAGGCACCCCGTGGCACAAATCCTCACCCCTCTGAAAAAAAGCAAAATGACCGTCGGCGAATGGCGCTTTGCTAGCCTGCTGCGCGACTACCTCGATGATGGTTACCTTGTTTGGTATAACGTCCCCAGCAATGGCGAACATCGCCGCTACCCGGATTTCCTCATTTTTCACCCCAGTCACGGCTTGTGGTGTTTGGAAATCAAGGACTGGCATATGGGCAACATCAAAACCATAAACAAAAATAGCGTAATCCTGAAAATCGGCGATGACCAACTCACCACAACCGCCAACCCCATTGAGCAGGCGCGTGACTGCTGTTTCCCCGTCATTGATCACATGAAAAAAGACAGCCTGCTGTGCCAAGCAGACGGCAAATATCAAGGCAAGCTGCGCTTCCCCTGGGGTTTCGGTGCGGTGATGTGCAACTGGCAGCGCAGTCGCATCAGCGAAGCTGCGCGGGAACTTCTGGGAGACTGCTTCCCGCCGCGCCTCACCTGGTACAAAGAAGACATCCTCGAAGGCGTCCTCAGCCGACACGAATTTCTTGCCAAACTGCACGGCATGCTGCCATACAAATTCCCGGTAAAACTCAGTGACGAACAATGCCGCCGCGTGCGTGCGCACATCTACCCTGAATACATCGCCAACGCCCAGGAAGAACTCTTCAAAGCCGACCCCGACCGCGTCGAAACCATTAAAATCATGGACAAAGCCCAGGAACGCCTTGCGCGCGAACTCGGCGACGGCCACCGTGTCATCCACGGTGTCGCTGGCTCGGGTAAGACCATCATCCTGCAACACCGTGTACGTCAACTCGCTAAAGCCCACCCCCAAAAACCCATTCTTGTTATCTGCTACAACATCCTGCTGGCCAGCCTGCTTAAAGCCCGTTTAGACGATGTGGCAAATATCGAAGTCTGCCATTTCCATGACTGGTGCGCGCAGATGAAAACGCAGTACGACATCAAAATCCCGCGCAGCAGCAACTACGCCGATAAACTGGCTGAAACCATCTGTGCTGCTGTGATTGACGGCAAAATCCCGGGAGGGCAATACCATGCCGTGCTGATTGACGAAGGGCACGACTTCGCCGAAGAGTGGCTGCGCGCGCTCGCCAAGATGCCGGAAGGCGCAGATGCCAAAGAACAACGACTACTGCTGCTCTACGACGACGCGCAAACCCTCTATGCTGATCGCCACAGCATCGACTTCTCGCTCACTTCCGTCGGCATCCAGGCACAAGGACGCACCCGCATCCTGCGTGTGAACTACCGCAACAGTGAAGAAATCTGCCACTACGCCAATGACTTTAAACACCGCTTTATGACCGATACCCCCATCAGCAGCGAAGAAACCGGCGAAGAAGACGAGGAAAACGAAAACACCGCAGAAAATGAAGCGCAGCCCATTCCCATCATTGCCGTCGAAAGTGGCGGCGGCAATAGCGGCATCGCGCCTGAATACCGGCAAACCGCCAACCGCAGCGAAGAAATCCGCACCATCACCGACGCCATCCGCGCCTGGCACGCAGCGGGCACGCCCTACGGCGACATTGCCGTCCTCTATTACAAAAAAGACCAGTGCAGAGAACTTGGTACGGCGCTACAACAGGCAGGCATCCCGCTGCAAAATCCCATTAGCAGCGACGAACGCAAACATTACCGCCCTGACCCAGACAAAATTCTGGTCTGTACCATTCACAGTAGCAAAGGCGGCGAATTCCCATGCGTCATCATCAGCGGCGTGGACACCCTGCATGACGATAGCGAAGAACAGCGCCAGAAAAACGCCCGCCTGCTCTACGTTGGCATGACCCGCGCGCAAAACCACCTGCTGCTGACCGCCGCTGGCGAGAACACCTACACCCGCTTACTAGAACAACGATAAATCATCTGCGCCAAAACCATGCACACCCGCATGGTTTCATCCCGATGCCCGAAAGAAACGCTATCGTCTCCTGCGAAATTACATGACCACTTACAACCACGGCGCCCACGCTCTGCCCGATTGTTAAGGCTGCGACACCGCCCTGCTTGGTGACACTACCGCCTGAGCGCATACCAATACGACAAAGACGGGGGCGAGCCGTTAAGCGACAGGGAACTGTCCTACATCGTAGCCAACTGCAAAGGCCGCCTGTTCTACCGCGCCTGGGGCAAAACCCGGCCTATACCGCTGAAAATCTGGCTATGCGGGGCGATAAAAAATGCGCAGAGGGGAATCGCGTGCAAGCCGGGGCTGCCCAACCGCTTCGATGCCGCCCACCGCCTGCGCGAATTGCCGCAGCTACCGCTGTAAAATTAAGCCGAAAGAAAGACGGCACGTCGAAGACAGTACAGGTAATGCGAATGAAAAATGCAGTGATCTACATACATGGTCAAGGTGGAAATGCGAAAGAAGCCGAACACTATAAAAAATTCTTTAGCGATGAATATGACATTATCGGGTTTGATTACAAATCGGAATTTCCCTGGGATGCCAAAGAGGAATTTTCCAAATTCTTTGTTTCCATCGCCCCGCGATATAACAAGATTTTTTTGATAGCAAATAGTATTGGTGCTTATTACGCCATGCTGTCACTGGCGGATAGCCCTATTGAGAAAGCGATGTTCATCTCTCCTATCGTTGACATGGAGAAATTGATTTTGAACATGCTGGCCCGCTCAAACGTAACAGAAGAAGAACTGCATAAAGAAAAAGTAATCGAAACATCCTTTGGAGAATCTTTATCCTGGGAATATCTTTCTTATGTGAGAAATCATCCGATAATTTGGCATATACCGACCCATATTCTTTACGCAGAGAACGACACGATGACTTCATTGGAAACCATAACGGATTTTGCCAATAAAATTGGCGCGAATCTGACCGTGATGAAGAATGGCGAACATTGGTTTCATACAGAGGAGCAAATGATTTCCCTGGATAATTGGTTTAAGGAATTTATATAACCCACCCCGGCAGGGAGCACGCAAACGTAGATTGGTCTGCCAAACCCAATACTTTCCGGACGGTACGGTTTTGTTGGGTCTCGACCCAAGCTACGCACTGCAAACCTGAGTCTTATCCGCTCACCAAAACCAAAGGAATGCGATGGAACAGCATATCAACTACATCACGCTCGGCGTCGGCCGTAGCCTTCCCCGTCAAGTAGACGGTTGTAAAGGAGAATTTACCCGTTCGCATTGTTGGCGGAA
>CALAIL010000011.1 GCA_937923255.1 uncultured Propionivibrio sp.
ACAAGGGGTTTTCTGCGCCTCGGGGTCGCCTTTCTTTGCTGACTTTCTTTGGCGAAGCAAAGAAAGTCAGCAGGGTGCGCTGCCGCTCAGCGCAACGGCATCAAGAAAAGTCTTGTGGGGGGAAGTCAGTGCGCAGGCCTTGGCAATTCCTATATTTAAAGTGTCTCAGGGCACCTGCCCGCTAGCCCGTGTATTTAGGGCATCTCCGAGGGGTATGCTCTGGAACCCGCGTAAACAGGGCGTCTCCAGATACCCTGCCCTGAAACCCTTTATCCATGCGGGTTTCAGGGATGGCTGCCCGGAAATCTCTATCCACGCGGAATTCCGGGCGCCTACCCGGAATTCTTTTATCCACGCGGCTTACTGCACCAGTGTGCGCATCTTGCGCCGCCATTCGCGCTGCTGACGCTGCTCGTCCTTCCAGTCGCGCCGGACGGCGCGCAGCAATGCCAGCGCCATGAGCGAGAGCACCAAGGCAAAGGGCAGCGCAAAAACGATCACCGCCGTCTGCACCGCTTTCAACCCCCCCGCCATCATCAGCGCCAGAGCAATCCCGGAAACCAGAATCCCCCAGAGAATCTTGCTGCGATTGGGCGGGGCGGGATTCCCGTTCTGGCTCATGGTCGCCAGCACCAAGGTCGCCGAATCGCCAGAGGTCACGAAAAAAATCACGACCAGCAACGTGGCAACCACCGAAGTCACGGCGCTCAGCGGCAGCCGGTTAAGCACCTCGAACAAAGCCAGCGAGGAATCTTTGGTCGCCACATACGTCAGCTGCGCGCCCTGGAAAATCTGCATATTCAGCGCCGTGCCGCCGAATACCGAAAACCAGATGAACCCTACCAGCGTCGGCACAATCACGACGCCGAACAGAAATTCGCGGATGGTGCGCCCTTTAGAAATGCGCGCGATGAACAGGCCGACAAACGGCGACCATGAAATCCACCATGCCCAGTAAAAAATCGTCCAGCCGCCGATCCAGTCCGAGTCGCGAAAAGGCGTCAGGCGCAAACTCATGCGCACGACTTCCGAAAGATAGCTACCCAGCGTGTTGGAGAACGTATCGAGAATCGCCACTGTCGGCCCCAGAAAAAATACCGCCATCGCCAATAATATGGCGGCCAGCAGATTGGCCTGTGACAGCCATTTGATGCCGCGCTCCACGCCGCTGACGGCCGAGGCCATGAAGAGCAGCGTCACCACCAGAATGATGCCGGCCTGCCAGGCATTCCCCATCGGCAGACCGAAAACGCTGTGCAGACCGCTATTGATCTGCGCCGCACCGATGCCGAGCGAGGCAGCGACGCCAAAAGCCGTCGCCACGACGGCCATCACATTGAATACGGGAGAAAGCCGGCGCACCCAAGGCCACGGCAGGGTTTCAGTCGCCGAACTAATCAGCGCGACGCTCCCGCGGCGGAAATGAAAATAGGCAATCGACAGCGCGACGATGCCGTAGATTGCCCACGGATGCAGCCCCCAATGGAAAAAGGCATAACGCATAGCCGTATTGGCGGCTTCCGGCGTATGCGGCGCGACGCCGGGCGGCGGCACGGTGAAATGGGAAAGCGGCTCGGCGACGCCCCAATACACCAGACCGATGCCCATGCCGGCGGCGAAAAGCATGGCAAACCAGGACGACAGCGAAAACTCCGGCTCGTCGTCATCCGTACCCAGCTTGAGATCGCCATACCGGCTCACGGCCAGCATCAAGGCCAAGACCACCAGCCCCAGCACCACCCACAGATAAAACCAGCCGAAATTGCGCGTCGCCACTGCCAGCATCGTGTTGAAGCAACTCCCCAGCGTCGCGGGAGAAACCAATCCCCACAAAACGACCAAGGCAATCAGCCCGGCTGAAATCCGCGTTTGCATGGGAAAACTCCTTTCTTTATCGTTATTACGCCATTCCGGCATCTGCCGCAGCGCACGCCCAAAAGGACAAAAAACGGCGCGCGCAACACAGCCCAAAAATACTGACGGACAAGCACAGGCCTCCGCCCCGCTGTGCCCGCCGCGGTTGGCACACACGAACCGCCTTACCACCGCATACCTGCCGGCATGCCAAAAACACACGACACCGGCCGGACAAGCGGTGAAAAATCGGGCCGGCATAAAAACAAACCGAGCCGGCCAAAATGCGTACAAGCAACGTGCCGCGCCAGAAAGACGCACACCGGAAAGCGCCTTAATAAGACACTAAGACACACCGGCTGCGCCTTGGGCCGGCTCCACCTTGGCACATCTGGGCAGCACATGCCTTCCGCGATTTTTAAAGCGCCCGAACAGCGCAATTCCGTATCGCGCTTGCCGACGGCACAAACTGATTTCGCAACATGCCTGTACGGAAAATCCGGCTTATTAGTCTAACATAATTACAACTCATTGATTATTATAGAAATTATTTTTAGGAATCACGCTCCGCGGTTCCTCCACAGCTTCTTGGAAAGACAGAACACCGCCGATCAGCCGCCACCCGCTTCGACCAGCCTTTTCTACTGCACCGCCTAATCCAACGCCCGGCCGACACCCTGGCAGCGCCTCCCCTGAACCCCGCGTAAAACGGGCATTTCCGGAGGGGCTGGCCGCCAGCCCAGTGTTTACACGGGTTTCCGGCCTGCTTACCCGCAAACGCCCTATGGACGCGGGCTGGCAGCCAGCTATAGACACAGACCTACGACACCCCGCCACCACACCGGCCCCGAACCCCGCGTAAAGCGGGCATTTCCAGCCTACCTATCCGCCAGCCCATTATTTACGCGGGTTTCCGGCTGGCCTGCCCGCAAACGCCCTATTGACGCGGGCTTGCGGCCAGTCGATTTAGATAGCCGGGCGTTACATCCAGAATGCGCAGGCAGTAAATCGGCAGTGCTGCTACAAAAAAATGAGTAGTGCCCTTCCCAGCCTGTTAGCCGACCATATCATCGGCGCGACACTGCATCTTTCCACAATTTGCATTAAAACCCATTGACAACTGAATAAAGCAGGGCTAGCTTGCCCGCATTGTTCATTGGCTCGCGTGAGACCACTTCTTCTTGAATGGAGAAAACTGCATGAACAAAAATTCCCCACCCCTTACGGCGTCCCGCTTCAGCTAACAATGATGCCTGACTCTCAAGGCACTTCGCCCAAGGAGATGCTGCATGGCCCCTCGCCACATCGTCGTTAATGAGCATTCCAAGCGCTCAACCGACATTCCGGGCAAAACTCAGCCCCCGTTCTCTATTTCTTCGTTGTTATATCGTGAGGCTTGGGTATTTCCTCAGCAGGAATATTACCAACCCCATTTATTACCCCCTTTTACCAAATTATTTAAAAAGTTTTATCAAACTTTTTGAGGGAATCCACCATGCGTTCTTGTGTATTTATCCAAACCTGAATTATTACAGGACAATTAAATTAATTTAAATGCTATTTTAAATATCCATATAAAAGCCCGTCTGCTAATAATACTAAGATGCCACATATCCCATGAATATTGAAGAAGACAATATAAAAGCGATTATTGACGCATCAAACAAGCGTACTGATCGGGACATGATAATTACGTCAATAGGGATGTTTATTTATGGTCTTTTACTCCCCCAAGACTGGGAAACCAAATTTAGTTATTTAGCAGGGCCGATTATCCTGATGAGAAAATATACTCCGGTAATTGAAAATCTGGCTCAAGCATCAACCATTCCGGAACTTATTCGCGGCTTTCTCGGCATGAGTGTTATTGTCTCAATAATACTTAGCATATTCATGATTATACATGGCGCTCCTGCGGAGAGAATTCAAAATACTTTTTATAAAAAGAACTGGAGGGAAAGAATAGAAATTTTTTTTATGGGATACCTGGTATTTCCTTTTGTTTCTTTTATGGTGTTATGGCTTTTTTATGAATTTTCATTCGACTTAGCCGCCAATTATTCACCATATGACCGAATCTGCGGCATTACTGAGCGGAGCTGTAATATGACGAAGGCTTTGCTTACAAGTCGCTATTGGCTGGCTTTTTGTGGCGCTATTTTAACTAGTGGAATAGGATTTTCTATATCTGCTTTATTTTTATTTTATTTTGGTCCATTGATTCTTTTTATTAAGTGGAGTTTAAAATGGAAAAGATAACTATGCATGATTTTATAAATACTATTTATATACAATCCAGTATGTTGACAAGTGCATTAAATGCTGCGGCAGAAGCATATGCTAAAAGAATCACTTCCGAAGCAAATGGTGCCATTAAGAACCTTAACCAGTGTGCTGAAATTTTTATAGAGACTCATGCGGAGGCTTATTCCAAACTTGCAACAAAAGCTCGCTTATGGGCAGAGGCGGTAGCAGCCAAAGAAGGCAATTCGGGCATTAAAAAGATTATGGAGAAATATGCCGATAAATATGCCGCTCAAGCCGATGAGTTATTAAAGCCATATCATTCTGCCAAAGCAAAGGTGGCTATGCTGGCAATGGATGTCGAACGCGGAATACAGGAAGCAGACAAAATTTTCTGCGGAAAACTTGGAAAATTGGGTCCTGTTTTTGATTTGCATCAAATGCTTACCGGCGTTTTTGAATGGGGGCGAACGGGAAATAGCGACAAATTTGGCCGGGCATGTACAGGCATTGTTTTGTCGACCGGTCTGGGGATCATAGGTGCAGGAATAGCTGGGTGGGCAGGCGCTGGGATAATGACAGCCGCAATGGTCGCGGGTGCGTTTTCTATCCTTGGCTCAGTGCTAGGTGATGCAACCTATGACAAACTTAAGGAAATCTATGACAGCGATTTTTGGGATGCTTTTTACGATAATCATCCGTGGGCCAGAGACCTTGCCAAAGCGATCAACGACTTCTTCCGCAACTCCCGCACCGCAGTCTACGACCCGCTTGTACTGGATTTAGACGGAGACGGGATTGAGACGGTCGGCATAGACGGCAAGAAACCGATCCTCTTTGACCACGATGGCGACGGCATCAAGACCGCCACAGGCTGGATCAAACCCGACGACGGCATCCTCGTTCGTGATTTAAACGGCAACGGCATCATCGACTCCGGGCGCGAACTTTTTGGCGAAGCCACCCCGCTGACCGACGGCGGCACCGCCACTGACGGCTTTGACGCCCTCGCCCAGGAAGACACCAACCATGACGGCCTCGTCAACGCCCAGGACAAAAACTGGCAGCAACTGCGCATCTGGCGCGACCTCAACCAGGACGGCATCAGCCAGGCGAACGAACTCACCCGCCTGGAAGAGCACGGCATCGCCGCCCTCAAGACCGGCAAGACCGCCAACAACCAAACCCTGCCGGACGGCAACCAAATCGCCGACCTCGGCCACTACATCAAAACCGACGGCAGCGCCGGCCAGATGGGTGAAGTCACCGGCACCCTGAGCGACCTCAACCTCGCTCACAACGCTTTCTACCGCGAATTCCCCGACAGCATTCCACTGACCGAAGCGGCCCAACGCATCGCCAACCTCAAAGGCGCCGGCATGGTGCGCGACCTCAGAGAAG
>CALAIL010000012.1 GCA_937923255.1 uncultured Propionivibrio sp.
GGAAAAAGCCGCGCCAACGGGGGCCGAACCGTGAGAGTGTGAGAAATGTGGGCTAAGGGGTTTTAGGGTGCTTCGTAGTGATCGAATACGCGAAAAGACATACCTGGAAACCCGCGTAGAGTGGGCGTTTCCGGGCGGGCACCTCTAAAGCCCTTATAAATAGGGCGTTTGCAGGCAGGGTATCCGGAGATGCCCAAAATACTGCATTGGCTCGCCTTGCCGTACTGCTCGTACTGTCTGCGGCTTACCGCCTTGTCTTTGGCAAAGTCGAGCCGCTATATAAGGGATTTGGAGCACCTCCTCGGAAACCCGTGTGGATAGGCCATTCCCCCGATACCCCATTTGAAGCCCACGTGGATAGGGCGTTTGCGGGCAGGTGCCTCTGGAGCCCTTATCAATAAAGGGCTTCAGGGCAGGTGCGCCGGAGATGCCCTGTTTACGCGGGCTTCAGGGCACCTCTTTTTGGAGACACGCCTGCGCTTTCGCCCCTGGGTTTTTCTAATTTTTCCCCTGTCGGGGAGATGCCCGGAAACCCGCGTGGATAAAGGAACTCAGAGCGTCCTCCGCTGAGATGTCCTGTTTACAAGGGCCTCAGAGCACCCTTTCCGAAATCTGCAAAAACAGCGCAGAAAACATAAAATGCCCTGAGGCCCCCGTAAATAAAGGGCTTCAGGGCACCAAAAAATATAAATCTGTTTTCCGCCTTTCCATCTTCAGTTGCCGGCAATGACTTCGGCGATGGCTTTGCCAAGATCGCCCGTTTTGGCTTTGCCGCCAAGGTCGGGGGTGTGTGGCCCCTCGGCTAGTACCGTTTCGATGGCGCGCAGTACGTCAGCCGCCGCCTGCGGATAGCCCAGGTGATCGAGCATCATGGAGCCGGCCCAGATCTGCCCGATCGGATTGGCGATCTGCTGTCCGTAAATATCCGGCGCGGAACCGTGTACCGGCTCGAACAGCGAAGGGAAGCGGCGCTCCGGGTTGAGATTGGCCGATGGCGCGATGGCGATGGTGCCGGTGCAGGCGGGGCCGAGGTCGGAAAGAATATCGCCGAATAAGTTAGAAGCGACGACGACATCGAAATAATCCGGCCGCCGGACGAAATTGGCGGTCAGGATGTCGATGTGAAATTTGTCCGTGCGCACGTCGGGGAACGCCTCACCAATGGCGGCGAAGCGCTCGTCCCAGTAAGGCATGGAGATCGAGATGCCGTTCGATTTGGTCGCGGAAGTCAGGTGCTTTTTGTCGCGCCGCTGCGCCAGCTGGTAGGCGAAGCGGATGACGCGGTCGACGCCGATGCGGGTGAATATGCTTTCCTGCACGACGAATTCGCGTTCGGTACCTGCGAACATCTTGCCGCCGATGCTGGAATACTCGCCCTCGGTATTTTCGCGCACGATGAAAAAATCGATGTCGCCCGGCTCACGGCCGACCAGCGGCGACTTGACGCCCGGCATCAGGCGCGCCGGACGAAGATTGACGTACTGGTCAAATTCGCGCCGAAATTTGAGGAGAGACCCCCAAAGCGAGACATGATCGGGCACGCGCGCCGGGTCGCCGACGGCGCCGAAAAAGATCGCATCATGGTTTCCGATCTGCGCCTTCCAGTCGGCGGGCATCATCGTTCCATGCTTGAGATAGTAATCACAGCTCCAATCAAACTCGTCCCACTGGATGGCGATACCATGCTTGCGCGCCGCCGCGTCGATGCAGCGCAACCCTTCCGGCATGACTTCTTTGCCAATGCCGTCACCGGCAATGACTGCAATTTTGTGAGCTTTCATGGCGTTTCCCTTTTCGGTTGGCAAGACAGTGAAAATGCGCTGTTTTTATGCCCTTTTTTACGCCAATGCGCAAGCGCGAACAGCCAAGAATATCGGCCGCTTTTCGTGACGGGAAGATCACTTCATCGGTTAGCGTTTTGTCGAAAAGACCAATGCAGGGCAAATGCAACGCACGCTTTAGTACGGGCGTGGGATCTGTCTTCTTTCCGCGGCGTGCCTTGTGCGGGGCCATGCGGCGCGGCCAATGGCTCGAATTGTTTATTAAACAACGTCAGCAAAGGTCCGCCGCGTTTCTTCGCGGTGCGGCACTTCGTCGCGATTATGGTTCCAGCACGGCAATGACCGGCGCATGATCGGAAGGACGCTCATGTTTGCGCATCTCGCGGTCGATCAGGGACGCCGTGCAGCGCCGTGCAAGCGGCGCGGAAAGCAGGAGATGATCGATGCGCAGGCCTAAGTTTTTCTGGAAGCCCAGCATGCGGTAATCCCACCAGGAGAAACTTTTCTCGGGCTGGTCGAACAGGCGAAAACTATCTTTCAGGCCGAAATCGAGCAGCGCGCGGAAAGCGGTGCGTTCGGCCTCCGAACAAAGAATTTTGCCTGCCCAGGCAACCGGGTTATGCACATCACGATCATCCGGCGCAATGTTGAAATCGCCGGCAATAGCCAGATGCGGGTACGCAACGACTTCTTCACGCAACCAGCGGGCGAGCGCCGCCAGCCAGGCAAGTTTGTAGGCATATTTTTCGCTGCCGACTTCCTGACCGTTCGGCACGTAGGCGCAGATGACGCGGATGCCGCCGGTCGTTGCCGCGATCAGGCGTTGCTGCGGGTCGGGAAAATACGGGTTGCCGATGGCGATGTCGATGAGCGGCTGCCGTGCGAGCAACGCGACGCCGTTATAGGTCTTCTGTCCAGCAAAGGCGACGCTATAGCCCGCAGCCTCAATTTCGAGGCGAGGAAATTTGGCGTCCTCCAGCTTGGTTTCCTGCAGGCAGACAATATCCGGCTGACGTACTATCAGCCATTCCAGCAGTTGCGGCAGACGAACCTTCAGTGAGTTGACGTTCCAGCTAGCCAGCTCCATGACGATTCGTCCCGTTCCATGGTTCGCGCATTTCCACCCCTTCCGGTCTTCACGCCGTGCAGGCGCAATGGCATCCAGAGCGCCGACGGCGCCGATTGATCCGCTTATTGAGATTCGGTGAATGCGCCCGACGGCTTGCTGCCATAGGGGGCCGTGGCGGGATAGCCTGCCAGATCGAGGATGTTGTTCCAGGCGGTCGGGTCAAGCCCTAGCAGGTTCTGCGAGCCGATGCTGATACTCGGCGCAACCATCTGGCCGCCGAAACGCTTGTTTAGATCGTCGATCTCCTGCTTGTCGCGCATCATTTTTTCGGTGAAGGGCACGCCGCGTTTGTTGAGCAGGTCGCGCGCCTGTTTGCATAGATCCACGCAATCGGCGCTCGTGTAGAGCGTCACCGGAAATCTTTCGGCGGCCTGCCGCGCGGCGTAGGGAATCTGCGATGAGCCCGCTGCCGCTGATTTGTTATTGATGGTCGCGTTGATGCCCGCAGGCGGCGGTTGGTCGGAATAGACCGTGCGACCGCTTTTCTTGTCGACCCAGCGGTAGGTCGTTTGGGCATGCGCCGTAGCGATACAGGTCAAGGCGGTGAACAGCAGCGCGGAGCGCAGGGCAATTTTGACGTTCATGGTCTCCTCCTTTATTCGATAATCATACCACTGTGACGCAACAGGGCGTCCACCCGAGGTTCGCGGCCGCGAAATGCGCGGAAGCTGTCGGGGGCCGGGCGTGAGCCGCCGACGGCGAGGATTTCGTCAAGAAAACGTTTGCCGGTCGTCGGATCGAAAGGATTGCCGGCTTCTTCGAATGCGGCGTAGCAGTCGGCGGAAAGGACTTCCGCCCATTTGTAGCTGTAATAGCCCGCCGCATAGCCGCCGGCAAAAATGTGCGAGAAGCTGTTGGCGAAACGGTTCCACTCCGGTGGGGATACGACCGCGACTTCGCGCCGCACGGCCTCGAGCAGTTGCAGGATCCCCTCTTCGCCGGTCGCCGGATCGAAGCGGCTGTGCAGCAGCATGTCGAACAGCGAAAATTCGATTTGGCGCAACATCTGCATGCCGCTCTGGAAATTTTTTGCCGCGCGCATTTTCTCGAACAACGCGCGCGGCAGCGGTGCGCCGCTTTCAATGTGCGCGCTCAGCGTCTCGATGACCGACCATTCCCAGCAATAGTTTTCCATGAACTGCGAAGGCAGTTCGACGGCATCCCATTCGACGCCGCGGATGCCGGACACGCCCAATTCGTCGACCCGCGTCAGCAAATGGTGCAGGCCGTGCCCGGTTTCGTGGAACAGCGTTTCGACTTCATCATGCGTCAGGGTGGCGGGCAGCGGGCGGCCGTCTTTTTCACCGACCGGACGCGCAAAGTTGCAGACCAGATAGGCGACGGGCGTTTGCACGGAGCCGTCGGACAGCCTGCGCCGGGCGATGGCTTCGTCCATCCAGGCGCCGCCGCGTTTTGTTTCGCGCGCGTACAGGTCAAGATAGAACTGTCCGACGCGCTGACCGGTCGCATCCGTAATACGGAAGAAGCGCACGTCGGCATTCCAGACCGGCGCGGTGTCGGGCCTAATGCGGACGCCGTACAGCGTTTCGATAGCGCGGAAGAGTCCGGCGAGGACAGTCGGCTCCGTGAAATAAGGTTTGACTTCCTGAGCGGAAAAGTCGTAACGCGCCTGCCGCAGCTTTTCGGCGGCATAGGCGTAATCCCAGGCTTCCAGTACTGGCAACCCTAGCGTTTTGGCGGCAAACTCACGCAGCTCGGCCAGGTCTTTCTCGGCGAACGGGCGCGCCTTGGCGGCCAAGTCGCGCAGGAAAGCCAATACCTGCTCGACCGATTCAGCCATTTTCGGCGTCAGCGAGACCTCGGCAAAATTGGCGTAGCCCAGCATGTGGGCTTCTTCCTGCCGCAGTTCGAGCAGACGGCGCATGAGGGGGGCATTGTTCAGCGCAGGCGGGCCAAATTCCGAGGCGCGCGTGACATAGGCGCGATAGAGCGCGGCGCGCAGCCGGCGGCTATCGGCATATTGCATGACGGGGAGATAAGAGGGCATGTGCAGCGTGAATTTCCAGCCGTTTTTGCCTTCTTTCTCCGCCGCCTCACGCGCGGCCTGGATGACATCGTTCGGCAGGCCGGCGAGTTCGGATTCGTCGTTGACGTACTCGGCAAAGGCATTGGTGGCGTCGAGCAGGTTTTCAGAAAATTTGGCGGATAGCGCAGCCTGTTCTTCCTGAATTGCCTGAAAACGCGGTTTCTGCGCTTCCGGCAGTTCTGCGCCGGAGAGGCGGAAATCGCGCAGCTCGTTGTCGATGATGCGCCGTTGCGCCGCCGACAGCGAGGCGTAGTCGGCACTGTCGCGCAGCGCCTTGTATTGGGCGAACAGCGCGAGATTCTGCCCCAGTTCGGCGTAGAAACGCGACACTTCGGGCAGCAGGGCGTTGTAGGCTTCGCGCCAGTGGGGAGTGTCATTGACCGAATGCAGATGGCCGACAATGCCCCAAGCGCGCGCGAGGCGTTCGATACCGTCATTGAGCGGCGCGACAAAATCTTTCCAGGTGGCGGGAACGGTGCCTGTCGTCAGCCGTGCGACGAGTGCGCGGGATTCGGTGAGCAGCGCATCGATGGCGGGGCGGACGTGTGCCGGTTCGATGCGGTCAAAACGGGGAAGTCCAGAAAAATCGAGTAAAGGATTGGCGTCAGTCATGGTGAATAAAACGGTTTGATGGATGATGGGTTCGGGAGCGGTATTTCAGGCACGGCCGGCAGTTGCGGCTGCACGCCGTGCTATCGTATCCGATGGGTTTAGATCCTCTACGGCGTCGCCCCACCGCCTTGCAGAAAGGCTTGCCGGATCAGCGCAAATGCGCCGGGGCAAGCCGGCAGGCAGGGCGATGCTCAGTGCGGGTCAGCCAGCTTCCGGCCGGTCAGTTGTTGGTAGGCCTCAATGTATTTGGCGCTGGTACGCGCAATGACCTCGGCGGGCAGTGCCGGCGCAGGCGGCTGCTTGTTCCAGCCGATCGCTTCCAGATGGTCGCGCACATATTGCTTGTCGTATGAAGGCGGATTGTGGCCGGGCTGATAACTGTCTTTGGGCCAGAAACGCGATGAATCGGGCGTGAGCGCCTCGTCGATCAGATGCAGCGTACCGGCGGCGTCAACGCCGAATTCAAACTTGGTGTCGGCAATGATGATGCCGCGTTCAAGCGCGTAGGCAGCGGCTTCCGTATAAAGCTGAAGGGCCGCCGCACGCGCCTGCTCGGCAATCTGCGCGCCGGTTTTGCCTGCGCGGGGCAGGATGTCTGAGAGGGCTGCCTCACAGTCGGCCTGCATCCGGGCGAAGGAAATATTCTCGTCGTGGCCTACCGTGGCTTTGCTGGCCGGTGTGAAGATGGGTTCGGGCAGGCGGGCCGCCAGTGGCAGACCCGGCGGCAGTGCGATGCCGCAGACGGCGCCGCTGCGCTGATAATCCTTCCAGCCGGAACCGATCAGGTAGCCGCGCACGACGGCTTCGATCGGCAGCGGCCGAAGCCGTTTGACGACGAGACTGCGGTTGCGTACCTGCGCGCGTTCTTCCGGTGTGACGACCGATTCCGGGTCGATTCCGGTCAGTTGGTTGGGCAGGACATGCGCCAGCCTGTCGAACCAGAAATTGGCCAGTTGCGTGAGCACCTGGCCCTTGTGCGGAATCGGGTCGGGCAGTACGGCGTCGAAGGCGGAAAGGCGGTCGCTGGTGACGATCAGCAGCCGGTCGTCATCGATGGCGTAGATGTCGCGGACCTTGCCGCGCCCGAGCAGCGGCAGACTTTTGAGGGAGGACTGATAAAGAGCTTGAGTCATGATGAGTGGCAGGAGAATAAAAAGGAAATTGCCGCCGGCCGGAGCTGTGAAATGGAATGCAGCGAATGGTTAGGCCGGTATGGCTGGTCGGTGAAAAACGCCCTCTCCGCGAAAGCGCGAAAGGGCGTGCCGCAGGCAATACGGCAAAACATGCCGACATTGCAGGAAAAATCAGGTTCATCAAATATTGCTTTTCGGTCGAAACGCCGCTTTTTCAGGGCAGTAGAACCAAGGGTTATTGGAAGTGCTTGATTTCTTTCAAATCGGGACAGCGCATAACAGCGCAACATACGCCGCCTCATGTGTCGTGCTGTGTTGGAACACCGACCGCAGAAAGCGGCAAGGCCAAGCTTATTGTTGATTTGCCTGGCCCTGCCGATGCTTCAGGCCGCCCGTATCGCACGCGGATACGGGTCGGCACGACAGACTTTGATGGCGCGACAAGTCATCAGCGGACGATCTGGTCGAGTTCGCCTTGACTGTAGCGTTCAGCCATCTTGCTGAGCGGAATCGCCTTGATCTTGCCGGCTTGTCCGGCGGCGCCAAAGGCTTCGAAACGGGCGCGGCAGAGTTTCTTGGCGGCTTCGCGCGCGGGCTTGAGGTAATCGCGCGGGTCAAATTTGCCGGGGTTCTCGACAAAGTAGCGGCGAATCGCACCCGTCATTGCCAGACGAATGTCGGTGTCGATGTTGACCTTGCGCACGCCGTGCTTGATGCCGCGCACGATTTCTTCGACCGGCACACCGTAGGTTTCCTTCATGTCGCCGCCGAATTCGCGGATTTCGGCGAGCAGTTCCTGCGGTACCGACGAGGAACCGTGCATGACCAGGTGCGTATTTGGGATGCGCGCATGGATTTCGGCGATGCGGTCGATGGCCAGAATGTCGCCGGTGGGCTTCTTGGTGAATTTGTACGCGCCGTGGCTGGTGCCGATAGCGATAGCCAGTGCGTCGCACTGCGTCTGCTTGACGAAGTCGGCGGCCTGCTCGACATCGGTGAGCAGTTGTTCGCGCGTCATCGTGCCTTCGGCGCCGTGGCCGTCTTCCTTGTCACCTTTCATCGTTTCGAGCGAACCAAGTACGCCCAATTCCCCTTCTACCGAAACGCCGATCGAGTGGGAGAATTCGGTGACTTTCTTCGTCGTTGCCACGTTATATTCGTAGGAAGAGACCGTTTTACCATCCGCCTGGAGCGAGCCGTCCATCATCACCGAAGAGAAGCCGGAGCGGATAGCCGCCATGCAGACTGCCGGCGATTGGCCGTGATCCTGGTGCATGACGATGGGGGTGTCGGGATAGGCTTCGAGCGCCGCCAGGATCTGATGGCGCAGGAAAGGTTCGCCGGCATATTTGCGTGCGCCGGCCGAGGCCTGCATGATGACGGGCGAGTCGGTTTCACGGGCGGCTTCCATGATGGCGATGACTTGCTCCATGTTATTGACGTTGAATGCCGGCAGGCCGTAGCTATGTTCGGCGGCGTGGTCGAGCAACTGGCGCAATGAAACGAGTGGCATGATTTTCTCCTTGGTCAATGAAACGGTGGAATGTGCATGTTCGGGACGGCTGTCTGGGCGCTTTCCCCGATACGCATGATGGACAGTGTGTTGGTGCCGCCAGGTGTGCCGTGACGGTCACCATAGGTGAGAACGATGAGGTCGCCTTCGGCGGCAACGTCAGCTTCTATCAGCCGGCGCTCGATTTCGCGCCGCATACCAGCACGGTCGTCGGGCATTGGGTCGATCAGCAGGGGCGTGACCTGGCGGAAAAGTGACATTTTGGGTAATGAGGCGGCTTCCTGCGTCAGCGCAAAAATCGGCACGCCGCAATCAAGGCGGCTCATCCAGAGCGCCGTAGAACCGGAGCTGGTCAGCGCAACGATCGCCTTGACGTTCAGGTGATAGGCGGCAAACAGTGCGGATAGGGCGATCGATTGGTCAATACGGGTAAAAACGCGATCGAGAAATTCGCGGTCAAGCGTGATCGGCATTGATTTTTCCGCTGCCCGGCAGATACGCGCCATGGCCTCGACCGTCTGCTCCGGGTAGGTTCCTACCGCGGTTTCGGCCGAAAGCATGACGGCGTCGGTCCCGTCGATGACGGCGTTGGCGACGTCGGAAACTTCGGCACGGGTCGGTGTCGGCGCGTGAATCATCGATTCCATCATTTGCGTCGCCGTGATTGCCAGTTTGTTCCGTTCGCGTGCCATGCGGATCATCCGTTTTTGCAGTGCCGGCACCGCTGCATCGCCGACTTCGACCGCCAGATCGCCGCGTGCGACCATCAGCCCGTCGGAGGCGTCGAGAATTTCCGCCAGCGCGTCGACGGCCTCGACACGTTCGATTTTTGCGATGGTCAATGCGCCCCCGCCGGCCGCCCGCATCAACTGGCGCGCCATGTACATGTCCGAGGCGCTCTTGGGGAAAGAGACGGCGAGGAAGTCCGCACCCATTTGCGCCGCCGTCTTGATGTCGTCCATGTCCTTGGTGGTCAGCGCTGGCGCCGAGAGGCCGCCGCCCTGACGGTTGATGCCCTTGTTGTTCGAGAGCTCGCCGCCGTGGCGCACGCGCGTATGGATTTCCGCGCCGGCCACATGGCTGACCTCCAAGACGATGCGACCGTCGTCGAGCAGCAGGACGCTGCCGCGGTTGACATCGTGCGGCAGATCCTTGTAGTCGAGGCCGACGCGCGCCTGGTTGCCGAGCGTGCACTGGGCATCGAGAATGAAACTGTCGCCTTCTTTAAGCAGAATTTTGCCGTTCTCGAATTTGCCAATGCGGATTTTCGGGCCCTGCAGGTCGGCCAGAATACCGACGGGACGCTTGAGGCGGGCAGCGACCTGCCGCACGGTATCGGCCAGTGCGATGTGGTCTTCTGCCTTGCCATGTGAAAAATTCAGCCGAACGACATCGACGCCGGCCCGCAACAGGCGCTCCAGTGCTTGCGGGCTGCTGGAGGCCGGGCCGAGTGTAGCAACGATTTTGGTGTGGCGAATCATGGCGTACCCTTAAAACGCGGCCGGCAAAACCGTAGGGGAGGCATTGGAAATACTGCCGTTTGAAATCGCTGTCCAAGAGGCGATTTCGCTGAAATTCTACTGTAAACCGCCCTCTGGCCACAGGGCGGTTTACAGCGCGATTGAATCGTGTTTAGAGGTTGGCCGAATGCCACCACTTGCTGTATTTGTCGCGTAGTTCGTGGTGTGAGGGCATCGGGTAAAAAGCCATATCATGACCGTTGCCGATGTAGAAGCCGCGCTTGACCATCCGGTAGGGGAATTCGAGCGAATGTACGCGGTGCACCAGCTTGGTCTGCTTGACGCTTGGCGCCGTTCCTGTCGGCGGCTTGAGTTCGAGCAAGGCCTCGCGCAAGTGATGGATGAACGAGTAGGGCAGGTCGCCGACCGGCCCGTTTTCCGGGTCGTTAGCCAGAGCGCCGAGTTCAAGTTCGACGAAGAACAGACCAGGGAAGCGGATGAATTTTTCCGGGTGAAGCGTCACGCTTTCGTAGAAATGCCCCGGGTCAAGGTTGCTGACGACGAGACTGTTGACCGGCACCATGTCCTGATACAGATGCAGGCTGTATTCCGGATCGCGCGGAATGCTGCTGCCCCGTTCGATACCGATGGCGTGACCGTAAGCGGTCGTCAAATAAAGCTTGCCGAGCGCGCTGACCGGCAGGTGTTCGAGCACGCGATAGACCGAGATGTACACCGAATGTTTGGGGCGGCCCTCGGCATTGGGGACGCAGCGGGCAAAGGCACTATCGATGTCGAAATATTCGTTGCGAAAATTCGGATCGACCTCGAAGAACATGCTCTGTCCCTTGGACTTATAGCTGTTGCCCGTCGAATAATACTGACCGAACCGTTCCGGCGGCAGATTGGAGGCGATGAGCGCTTCCGGGATCAGCGAGAAATAGAGATGAATATCCATGTTATGTGACCTTTTCGATAAGTTTTCTCATACACTCGATTTTTGATTCTCCTGCAAACCGTTCGCACATACAAGCCAAGCGCGCATTTGCGGGCTGCTTCATGCATCCGGCCATTTTTAGCAGAAACCGAGAAAGAGGCGGATTATGCCAGTGTTGCAGGACCTGAATGTTCGTATGGCCGATGCCTACGCCGTAGCCTCAGCCTGCGTTACGCGATTCGAGAATTTCCACGGCAGGCAGGCGTTTGCCTTCGAGAAATTCGAGAAAGGCGCCACCTGCGGTAGAGATATAGCCGACCTTGTCTTCGATACCGAAAACGTGGATGGCCGATACGGTGTCACCGCCGCCAGCTAGGGTAAAGGCCTTGGAGCTTGCGACGGCCTCTGCCAACGCTTTGGTGCCGCCTGCAAAAGGCGCCATTTCAAAAACGCCGACCGGCCCGTTCCAAACGACAGTGCCGGCCTGGGCGATGATGTCCGCCAGCGCCTTGGCTGATTGTGGCCCGATGTCGAGGATCATATCGTCGTCGGCGACTTCATCGACGCTTTTGACTGTCGCCTGCGCTGTAGCCGAGAATTCCTTGGCGACGACAACATCGGTTGGTAATGGCACCTTGACTTTGGCCATGACGGCTTTGGCCTGGTCAACGAGATCGGGCTCGGCAAGCGACTTGCCGATTTTCTTGCCAGTAGCAAGCAGGAAGGTATTGGCGATGCCGCCGCCGACAATCAGCTGGTCGACCTTGGCGGACAGACTTTCCAGCACGGTCAGCTTGGTCGAGACCTTGGAACCGCCGACGATGGCGACAAGCGGGCGTGCCGGCTGCGCCAGTGCTTTGGTCAGCGCTTCCAGCTCGGAGGCGACACAGGGGCCAGCGCAGGCGATTTTTGCGTACTTGCCCATGCCATAGGTGGTGGCTTCGGCGCGGTGTGCGGTGCCGAAAGCGTCCATGACCCAGATGTCACAGAGCGATGCCATTTTCTGTGAAAGGCCATCGTCGCACTTTTTTTCGCCCTTGTTGCATCGGCTGTTTTCGAGCATAACGACTTCGCCGGGGTTGACCTCGAAACCGCCATCAACCCAGTTTTTTACCAGACGGACAGGTTGCCCAAGCAGTTCGGACATACGTTTGGCAACGGGGGCGAGCGAATCTTCAGGTTTGCATTCGCCTTCGGTCGGACGGCCCAGGTGCGAAGTCACCATGACCGCGGCGCCTTTGGACAAGGCGTAGCGGATGCCCGGCAAAGCGGCGCGGATGCGCGTATCGTCGGTAATGGCGAGGTGGTCGTCCTGCGGCACGTTGAGGTCGGCGCGGATAAAGACGCGCTTGCCGCTGACATCAAGATCGGTCAGGCGTTTGAAAGTCATGACAGTCATCCGTTAAAAAGTCGAAACAAAAAAATAGGGAAGGCGTTTGGAGCAATGCACTCTTCCGCCTTCCCTGGGTGTAACCGCCGCGGCATTGCCTGGCTGGGAACAGTTGGTCGCAGCCGGGCGCTTACTTGGCCGCCATAACGCGGATCATTTCCAGCACCTTGTTGGAATAGCCCCATTCATTGTCATACCAGGAAACCAGCTTGACGAAAGTTGGGTCAAGCGCAATACCGGCGTCGGCGTCGAATACTGAAGTACAGGCTTCCCCACGGAAATCGGTCGAGACAACCTTGTCCTCGGTATAACCCAGCACGCCCTTGAGTGCGCCTTCCGATGCAGCCTTGAGCGCAGCGCAGATTTCCTCATAAGAAGCCGGTTTTTCAAGCTCGCAGGTCAGGTCGACAACGGAAACGTCGGAGGTCGGTACGCGGAAGGCCATACCGGTGAGTTTCTTGTTCAGCGCGGGAATGACCTTGCCGACGGCCTTGGCGGCGCCGGTCGAGGACGGGATGATGTTTTCCAGGATGCCGCGGCCGCCGCGCCAGTCCTTGTTCGACGGCGCATCGACCGTTTTCTGCGTATTGGTCGTGGCGTGTACCGTGGTCATCAGGCCGCGCTTAATGCCGAAGGTGTCGTTGATGACCTTGGCCAGTGGCGCCAGGCAGTTGGTTGTACACGAAGCATTGGAGATAATCGGCTCGCCCGCATAAGAGGCGCAGTTGACGCCAAAGACGAACATTGGCGTGTCATCCTTCGATGGCGCCGACATGATGACTTTCTTGGCGCCCGCGTCGATGTGCTTCTGCGCCGTTTCTTTCGTTAGGAACAAGCCGGTGGATTCAACAATGATGTCTGCGCCGACCTCACTCCATTTCAGTTCGGCAGGGTCCTTGCAGGCGGTCAGACGAATCTTTTTGCCGTTGACGACCAGAAAGTTGCCTTCGACCGACACATCGCCCTTGAAGCGACCATGAACGGAATCGAATTTCAGCATATAGGCGACATAGTCGGGTTCAAGCAGATCGTTGATGCCGACGATCTCGATATCCTTGAAATTCTGAACAGCGGCGCGGAACACCATTCTTCCGATACGACCAAAACCGTTGATGCCTACTTTAATAGCCATGACTGCTTTCCTTTATATACAGTGAAAAAATCTGATAATCCGGTTCAACAATAATACAAATACCATTGACGAAATTTACGGCAGCGTCTTATCGACAAAGCGATGCATGCCGATAAACGCATTCGATGCAAGATGCCTTTTGATCACGGAAGGGTTCGGGACGCGCCCCTTGCGTGGCGGCTGATACAAACCCTGGCGGCGCGCAGTTTTTTCTGCCTGCTCCCTGCTTGGCCCGCGACGTCACCCGCTATTATCCCATGCTTTTGCCTGCTTTTTGGCATTGTTTGGCCGCATTTAAGAGCGAGCGTTTTCTGGCATGCCGGAGTTCCGCCAACCGGCTCCGCAAGCACAGATTTTTTTGCCGTCAGCCTGTTGTATACGGCGGTTCTTTGCCATAATGGTATGGCAGGAACGCTGCATGCCGTAAGGCGGGCGGGGAACAGAAAAGATGAACCAAGGGGAAAGCTCATGATGCTGACGCGTTCGAAGACATGGCGGGATCTTGAGGCGCATCGTCAGGCGCTGGCAGAGAAATCGTTGCGCGAACTGTTCGCGGCAGACCCGCAACGGGTTGCTGCGCTTAGTTTCTCGTTTGAAGGTTTGTTCTACGATTTTTCCAAGCAGCGCCTCACGGGGCAGACATTGCAGCTGCTGCGCGCGTTGGCGCAGGAGCGCGGCGTAGAGGAAGGCATTCGGCGCATGTTCGCCGGCGAGCGCATTAACAATACCGAAGATCGTGCCGCGCTGCATGTGGCGCTGCGCCACTCCGGCACGCCGTTCCCTTCCGCAGGCGTTGACGTGATGCCGGAAGTGCTGGCAACGCGCCGCCGGATGGCCGAATTCGCCGACCGCCTGCGCGCCGGAAAATGTCTGGGTCACCAGGGCGCGCCGATTAAGGATGTCGTCAATATCGGCATCGGCGGCTCCGATCTGGGGCCGAAAATGATGAATTATGCGCTGCGTTCGGTCGCGCATCCGTCGCTGGGCGTGCATTACGTTTCTAACCTCGACGGCGCGCAGATGGCGACGCTGCTACAGACCCTTGATCCGCGCACGACGCTGTTCATTGTCGTCAGTAAAACATTTACGACGCAGGAGACGCTGTTCAACGCCAATACCGCGCGTACCTGGTTGCGCGCCAATCTGGGCGAGGATGTGGTGCTGCAGAACCATTTCGCGGCGGTGTCGAGTAAACCCGAACGCGCCGTCGAATTCGGCGTCAATAAGGACTGCATCTTTCCAATCTGGGACTGGGTTGGCGGCCGCTATTCCTTGTGGTCGGCGGTGGGTCTGGCGCTGATGATCGCCATCGGCCCGCAAGCCTTCGATGAAATGCTGGCGGGCGCCGAGCGCATGGATAGGCATTTCGCCAGCGCGCCGTTCGAGCGGAACCTGCCGGTCACAATGGCGTTGATCGGTTTCTGGAACACCAGTTTTCTGGGCGCGGAAAGTTTGGCTGTGCTGCCCTACAACGAGTCGCTCAAATATTTCCCGTCTTTCCTCCAGCAACTGGAGATGGAAAGTAATGGCAAATCGGTCAGCCGCGACGGCGAGCCGCTGGCGATGCCCGCTTGCCCGATCGTCTGGGGCGAACTGGGCAACAATGGGCAGCACGCTTTCTTTCAGCTGCTCCACCAGGGCGGGCGTCTCATTCCCTGCGATTTTATTGCCGCCGTGCATGCCGATTTTCCGCTGCCCGGGCATCAGGAAGCGCTTCTGTCCAACTGTTTTGCCCAGAGCGCTGCCTTGGCCTTCGGCAAGACCGACGCCGAGGCGCGCAGGGATATGGAAAAAGCGATGCTGCCCGCCCATGAAATCGAGCGCTTGCTGCCGCACCGCGTTTTCAAAGGCAACCAGCCGTCCTCGACGCTGCTGCTCGACGGCCTGACGCCGGCGACATTGGGCGCGCTGGTGGCGCTGTATGAACACAAGGTCGCGGTGCAGGGCATGCTCTGGGGCGTCAATTCGTTCGACCAGTGGGGGGTTGAACTGGGCAAGGCGATGGCCAGCCAGATTCTGCCGGCTGTGCGCGACGCCGCGCAGGCGCAGGGGCTGGATGCCTCGACACAGGCGCTGCTCGATTTCAGCCGTCGGCATCTTGACTGAGGCGCTGCGGGCGTTCGCACGATTCGCGTGCGGCGGATGTTGGTGAAAGGGCGAAAGGCGGCGGATTGATGGCTCGCCGGCCTGGGGTCGTAAATGGTTTGAGACATTGGAACGAACGGGAGGAAGCGTGCAATGAGCGTCAAAACAGTGGCAACCCGGCCCTTCGCCGGCCAGAAACCCGGAACCTCCGGGCTGCGCAAGAAAGTCAGAGTTTTCAACCAGCCCGGCTATCTGGAAAATTTCGTCCAGTCGATTTTCGATACCTTGAACGGTCAGCAAGGCCAGACGCTGGTGCTGGGGGGAGACGGCCGCTATTTCAACGACGTTGCCATCCAGATCATTTTGCGCATGGCGGCGGCGGCCGGCTTTGGGCGCGTCCTGGTCGGGCAGGGCGGAATCTTGTCGACGCCGGCGGCGAGTGCGGTCATCCGCAAACGCGCCGCGTTTGGCGGCATCATCCTTTCGGCCAGTCATAATCCCGGCGGTGTCGAGGGTGATTTCGGCATCAAGTACAACCTGGCTAACGGCGGGCCAGCCAACGAAACCTTTACCGACGCGGTATATCAGCGGACGCAGGGCATCACCGAATACCATTACGTCGAAGCGGGCGACATCGATCTTTCCCGTTTGGGTGAAACATGCATCGGCGCAATGACGGTCGAAGTTATCGATCCGGTGGCCGACTATGCCGAACTGCTCGAATCGCTGTTTGACTTCGAGCGCATTGCCGCTCTGCTGGCGCGTCCCGGTTTCCGCATGCGTTTTGATGCCATGCACGCCGTCACCGGCCCCTATGCCAAAGCCTTGCTGGAACGGCGCCTGGGCGCGCCGGCCGGTACGGTCGTCAACGGCACGCCCTTGGCCGATTTCGGCGGCGGGCATCCCGACCCCAATCCCGTCTATGCCGCCGATCTGGTTAATGCCATGGCCGATCCCGGGCTGGGCCTGTCGTTTGGCGCCGCCTCCGACGGCGATGGCGATCGCAACATGATCGTCGGCAGCAATTTCATCGTCAGCCCAAGCGACAGTCTGGCGGTGCTGACGGCCAATTATTCTCTGATTCCGGCCTATGCCAAGGGGCTGGCCGGCGTGGCGCGCTCCATGCCGACGAGCTGTGCGGTGGATCGGGTGGCCGCCGACTTCGGCATTCCGTGTTTTGAAACGCCGACCGGGTGGAAATTCTTTGGCTCGCTGCTCGACGCCGGAAAAGCCACGCTGTGCGGCGAGGAAAGCTCCGGCACCGGCTCCAATCATGTGCGCGAGAAAGACGGCTTATGGGCGGTGCTCTACTGGCTCAATATTCTGGCTGCGCGCAATGAATCCGTCGAACAGATCGTGCGCGCCCACTGGCAGAAATACGGCCGCAACGTCCATTCCCGCCATGACTATGAAGGCGTTGAATCAGCGAAGGCGGAGGCGATGTTCACGGCGCTGCGCGGCAAGCTGCCGACGCTGGCCGGGCAGACGATTGGAGGCATGCACGTGCGCATGGCCGACGACTTTAGCTACACCGACCCGGTCGATGGCGCGCGCAGCGAGCACCAAGGCGTCCGCATTTTGCTTGAGGATGGTTTGCGTGTGGTGTTCCGGCTATCGGGCACCGGCACCGAAGGTGCGACGGTTCGGCTTTATCTTGAACGCTATGTTGCCGACCCGGCACAGCATAGCGTGCCGACCCAGCAGGCGCTGGCGCCGCTGATTGCCTTAGCCGAAAGTGTGGCGCAGATCACGGCCACGACGGGCAGGACGAAGCCGGATGTGATCAGTTGATGGGGTGGCGGTCTGGCGGTTGCGTGCCGTATAAGCATTTTTGTGGAACGCAGCCCTTTGAATCTTGAATGGATGAATGACCTGGGAGCGGAAGATGATCGATAAACGAACGTTTCGATTGCCCGGACGGGCCGTGGCGCTGGTATTGGCGGGTGGGCGCGGCAGCCGTTTGTATGAACTGACCGACTGGCGCGCGAAACCGGCCGTCTATTTTGGCGGCGAATACCGCATCGTCGATTTTGCCCTGTCCAATTGCGTCAATTCCGGTATTCGCCGAATCGGCGTCGTGACTCAGTACAAGTCGCACAGCCTGTTGCGGCATTTGCAGCGCGGCTGGAGCTTTTTGCGCGCCGAAATCAACGAGTTTGTCGACCTTCTGCCGGCGCAGCAGCGGGTGGATGAGGAGTCGTGGTATCGCGGTACGGCCGATGCGGTTTACCAGAACCTGGACATTGTTGAGACCTATCTGCCGACACCGGAATACGTCGTTATCCTCGCTGGCGACCATATCTACCGGATGAACTATGCGGCCATGCTCGTCGATCATGTGGAAGGCGGCGCGGAATGCACGATCGCCTGCATCGAGGTGCCGCGCAAGGACGCTACCGGCTTTGGCGTGATGGCGATCGACGATCAGTGGAAAATCACCGACTTCGTCGAAAAACCGGCTGATCCGCCCCCCATGCCGGGCAAGCCGGATGCCTCGCTGTGCAGCATGGGCATTTACATTTTCAATGCCAAATACCTCTATAGCGAGCTGCGGCGTGATATCGAAGATCCTGAATCGAGTCACGACTTTGGCAAGGACATCATTCCGCATGCAGTCAAAAATGGGCGGGCCAAGGCGCATCCCTTCCATCTGAGCTGCGTGCATGCTCCGGAAGAAGGGCCCGGCAAAGAGCACTACTGGCGCGATGTCGGCACGATTGATGCCTACTGGGAAGCGAATATCGATCTGACGGCGACCGATCCGGCGCTCAATCTCTACGACCGCGCCTGGCCGATCTGGACGTACCAGCAACAGTTGCCGCCAGCCAAATTCGTGCATAACCAGGCCGACCGGCGCGGCATTGCCATCGAATCGGTTGTTTCCGACGGTTGCATCATTTCCGGCGAAATCAACCGTTCATTGCTTTTTTCCTCATGCCGCGCGCACTCGCACACCCGTATCGACTGGTCGGTGCTCCTGCCGGAGGTCGAAGTGGGGCGTGGGGCGCGTTTGAGTCGTTGCATCATCGACTACGGTGTCAAGATTCCACCGGGCTTCGTCATCGGCGAGGATCCCGAAGCGGATGCGCGCCGCTTCCGGCGCACGTCGAACGGCATTACGCTGGTGACGCAGAAGATGATGGATCAGGTGGTATCCTGAACCGCCGTACTCTTGCGTGCTATTGCAGAAACCGTCGTGAGTGAATACATAAATCAATCCGTGTGAATGCTGTCGGCGGCTGGCTTGTCCGGCCGGACGCCGCCGCGGCCATTCCAACAGGCGCAGGCGATGCCATGAAAATCCTTCACGTTGCTTCGGAAATTTTTCCCCTGGTTAAAACCGGCGGGCTGGCCGATGTTACCGCCGCCCTGCCGCCGGCGCTGGTTCGGCGCGGACTGGATGTGCGCATGCTGCTGCCCGGTTTTCCCGGCATTCTAGCCGGCATGGAATCACTCAAACCGGTGTGCGCCATTGGCCCTGTTTTCGGTGCGGCGGCGGTCAGGCTGCTATCCGGCCATCTGCCGGATAGCGGGCTGCCAGCCTACGTGATCGACGCGCCTTTTTTATACCGGCGTCCGGGCAACCCCTATCTCGGGCCGGAAGGCCAGGACTGGGCGGACAATCACCGCCGCTTCGCTCTGCTCGGCTGGGCGGCTGCACACCTGGCCTCTGGCGAACTTGATACCGGCTGGACGCCTGACATTATTCACGCCCACGACTGGCATGCCGGACTGGCCGCCGCTTACCTGCGCCAGAATCCTGCGCTGGATACGAAGACTGTCTTTACCATCCACAACATGGCCTTCCGCGGTATTTTTCCGATGGACTGCCGCTATGAACTGGATTTGCCGATGAGCGCCATGACGCCGATGGGTATGGAATTTCACGGCAATCTCTCATTCATGAAGGCCGGCCTCGTCTATTCCAGCAAAATCACCACCGTCAGCCCCACCTACGCGCAAGAAATCTGCACCGCCGAATTCGGCTGTGGCCTGGAAGGCGTCATGCGTGACCACAGCCAGGATCTGTCCGGTATTCTCAATGGCGTCGATTACGCCGTCTGGCGACCGGACGATCCACTAATCGCCAAGCCCTACAGTGCAGACAACTTGAAGGGTAAGCGGGCCGTCAAACAGGCGCTGCAAGCCGAGTTCAAGCTCGACCGCGCGGCGAAAGGACCGCTGTTCGGCGTGGTCAGCCGCCTGACCGCGCAGAAAGGGATGGATCTGCTGCTGGCCGCCTTGCCCGAACTGTTGCAGGAAGGCGGCCAACTGGTCGTCCTCGGCACGGGCGACGCTGAACTGGAAACGGGTTTTCGTGATGCCGCTGCGGCACATCCCGGCCAGGTCGCCATTCATCTGGGCTACGACGAAGCCATGTCGCATCGCGTCATCGCCGGTGCGGATGTTCTACTCGTCCCTTCCCGCTTTGAACCCTGCGGTCTGACCCAGCTTTATGCCTTGCGCTACGGCACCCTCCCGCTCGTGCGGCGCGTGGGCGGGCTGGCCGATACCGTTGTCGATGCTTCGCCGGAAAATCTGCAATCCGGCTGTGCGACGGGATTCGTGTTTGAAGAAGCGACGCGCTACGCACTGGGCGCACGCATCCGCGAAGCCAGCCAGTTTTATCACGACGCGGCAGCCTGGCGGCAGGTGCAGCAATGCGCCATGCGGCAGGATTTTTCCTGGGACGATGCCGCTGCACATTACGAAGCGCTCTATCAAAGCCTGCGACAAAGCGAATAAAAGCCTACAAAAAAGCTTCCCACAAACCCGTGCAAGTAGGGTAGAAAACATAAAATGCCCTGAAGCCCTTTAAATACAAGGGGTACAGAGCATCAAAAAACATAAACCGGAAAAATAGCGGCTTCCTTTACAGGAAGGCCGCATTAACTTGCCGTGCTTTTTATAGCGCCTTTCTTTGCCAAAATACGGCGTTGCTGTGTTGGCTTAGCATTGTCGTACTAAATGTACTGTCAGTGGCTTTACTGCCTTGTCTTTTGGCAAATTCGAGCCGCTATTTTTTAGCGCCTCAAAAGGGATACCCGGAAACCCGCGCGGATAGGGCGTTTCCAGGCACCCCCTCGGAAATTCCCTAAATACAAGGGCTTCAGTGCAGACACCCTGAGATACTTTAAATATAGGGATTGCCAAGGCCTACGCGCTGACCTTCACCCACGACTTCTCTTGATGTCGTTGCGCTAAGCGGCAGCGCGCCCCGCTGACTTTCTTTGCCTCGCCAAAGAAAGTCAGCAAAGCAAAATCTGAAAGATTTTGAATGTTGCTTTAGCAACGGCACGCAGTGCGAGCGAAGTGAGTAAATGCGACTCTAGGCGCAGAAAACTCCTTGTCGCGGGTTGGAGTGGTACTTGTGCAGCGGGCTTGATCACTTGCTTGCGCTCAGACAATCAAGCCCTTGCCTCCGCCAAGCTCCCCGCGCCTGCGGCTGCGCCTAAGGAGGTTTTGGGGTGCTTCGTCGTTATCGTATGCGCGAAAGGATATGCCTGCGATCCTGCGTAAACAGGGCATTTTCCGAACCTCCTCCGAAACCCGCGCAGATAAGGCTTTTGCGGGCGGGTGCTCTGATGTGCCCTGTTTATAAGGGTTTCAGGGCAGCTCTTCGGGGATGCACTGAATACATGGGCTGGCGCGGTGTGTGGCATGCTTCGTAGCAAAAGGTGCGCGGTGCAGAATCCTTCAGCCTTATTTTGGCTGTGACGCCCCAAATGCCTTTGGAGTCCATTACGCCGAAAACCGCGGTTTGCCGATCCGTCTGTATTTCGTACAGACCGGCACGCCGGTTTCCGGGGCGATCACTTTCGTACAGCCACGGCGGCGCCGATCCGGCCATTCGTAAGTTGCACCATCCGTCGCTGTTGCAGCCACCAGCCGAGAGAGAACAAGAATGCCGCCAGGCCGGCCAGCCAAGACCAGATCCATGCCGTTGCCCGGAAGGTTTCCGCCGTTGGCCGCTGCACTTCTTCCACGACCTGACCGCTGACTTGCTGCGCGCCGGGTGCGGGCGCTGGCCCGGCGGCGGCTTGGGCGATGGCGGCCTGGTAGGCCTCCAGCAGAGGTGCCGCATCGGGCAGGGTCGCCAGGGCCTTGCCAACAAACTCAGTCATTTCGGCGTTGCGACACTGGTTGGCCTCACACGCCGGCCCGTGTTCGCTGACGCTGTGCACGAGTTTTTGCGCGACCGAGGCCAGTTCTTCGGCGCTGGCTTGCCAATGCCCGCGTTGGGCGGCGCCCAGTAGATTGGTCAGCAGCATTTGCTGTGCGAACGGGTTGTGGTTGTCGAAGAACTCTTGCATATGCAGACCAAACTTGTCGTCTACGTATACGCTTTTGACTTCGGACCAATCGGCGCTGCTGACTTCATGGGTTGCGGTTGAATCCCAGAGGTCGAGGTGATCGGTCAGGAACATGAAGTTGCGGGCGCCGTCATAGCCGTGCGCCATGTTTTCCTTGATCCATTTCGGATTGAAGTAGCGCGTGCGCATTTCCGTCTGCAACGCACGTGCCGCGCTTTCTATCTGCGGATTTGCGGAATCGCGCAGGTTGCTTACATAGAGTTTGATGTCCTTTCCGGTGAGCGCTTTAGCCGCCAGGTTCAGGCCACCAAGAAACGCGGCGGACTGAGAATGATCAAGCAAACCGTTGACGTCACTGCTGCGCGGCAAGGTTGCGGCATCGGTTCTGGCCAGGTTGCCTTCAAAGGCAGGGCGCGCATATGTGCCATACAGGCCGCCGCCATAGGCATGCGCGAGCCGTTGCGTATAAAGGTCGGCCATGCGTGATTCGCCGCCGCGCTGGTCGCCGGATTTGGCCAGGAACTGGATGTTGGGCGAATAGGCGCCCGGCGCCGGTGAAAATACCCGCGCCAATGCCAGCCGGTGGGCGTTGGCCGCATTTTCCCCCCCTTTGATCAGATCTGCTTCCGCCGCCTGTGTAGTGCGGGCTACCGGATTGTCGGGCTCGGGGCTGGCCGCGGCCAGTTGCGTAGCTTTGGCGATCAATTCCACCTTGCTCTGGTAGCCGTCGCGATAGGCGCCGCTGGTGGTTACCAGCACGTCGATGCGAGGCCGCCCAAGCGCCTCGCGCGGAATCAATTCCACGTCCACCACTTCGCCGCGCCAGTTGCGCACGGCGCGGGTGCCGAGCATGTGGAGAATCTGCGCTTCGGTAATGCCGTTATTTTTGGCAATCTCGGCCGACCATAGTACGTAGGCGAATTTTTGCGGATAGGCGCCGTGATGCTCTTTGCGCCAGATTTCGATCTGTGCGTTGGCTTGACGGATGCCGATCGCCTCGGCTTCGACGGTGGGCACCAGGCTCAGGTCGAAATTATGGAGGATGCGCCCCGGAGGCAGCACCTCCGGCCGACGGAACGGTTCTCCCATCGGGCCCGGCTCGACCCATTGGCCACCCAGCTCGGCAAAGATGGCGGCTACCTCGCGCGGCGCCTTACGCAGTGCGTCGGCGTGGCGCTGCGCCAGTTTCAACTGGGCCGCGATGCGTTTGGCGTGTTTGGCATTTTCGGCGCGCCGACCGAGAAATTTCTGTACAGCGGCATCGGCCGTCAGGTGTGCGTTGAGCACGGCATCCACCAACTGGCGGGCGACAATCGCGGGCTCATCGGTCAGGCCATGCAAGGCGTCGGTCAGATCCTTGCCCAGCATGCCAGCGACCATGGCGCTCATGGCTGGCCCTTGCGGTGTCGTGCCAAGCACTTTGCCGCCCCATGGCATGTTGGCTTTTTCGAGTTCGGCAAGATAGGTGTCAATAGCTCCCAGCAGAACCTCCGCCGGCGCATGTTCCACATCGACATGCTGCGCCAGCGCACGGTCGATGCCTGCATCGTGGATCGCCTGGCGCAAACTTGGTACGATGCCGTCGCGGGTCGCGGTGTCATTGGCGCTGCGATAACGTGCGATCAGGGCGCGCAGTTCGCCCAGGTTTTCATAGGAATCGGACGGCACGACGATGTTGTACCAGCCGGGTAATGCCGCCAGCGCCTTGCGCTTGTTACCCGTGCCGCCGTTGGCGCCCAGGCGTTCAGGATGGATGTGCGGCAGCCCGCCGAGCAGGATACCGATATGGTCGTCGGCCAGCGGCCCCTGCACGTTGCCTGGTTGCAGCACGATATTCGTAAACAGGCTGACCCAGGCGTCGGCATGCCATTTCTTCTGCAGCCACAGGAAAAAGGCCAGATATTGATGGTGTGGCGGCAGCGCCTCTCTCGATAACAGCGCTTTTTGATTTTCCAGATAGCCCCACATGGGGTGCGGGGCGATCAACACGTTGCCGTATTCGATGCGCGGAATAACGATGAAACGCTGCCCTTGCGCATTGGTGTAAATCATGGTCTTGCCTGGCGCCGGCCCCCAGACGGCCTCAATTTCCTTGCGGCGCTGCTCGGGAATGGCGTTAAACCATTCGCTGTACTCGGCTTCCGGGATCAGTATCGGATTTGACTCGGCTACCCGTTTGGCGATTTCTCCCGGCGCCCAGTTGCCCATGTTGGAGGCTTCGCGCGCCATTCGTTGAGCCAGTGTTTCGGCATCGGGCAATGCCCCTTTCCCCACGTTGTAACCGCGCTCGCGCATGGCGGGCAGAAGCATGGCCAGCGTACCCTGTACATCAAGGAAGTCATCCGGGTCGCCGCCGACGTCGGATTTGCCGCCGGCCTCGCTCCAGTAGGTCAACACCACTTTTTTGTCGGCATTGGCGGCGCGGTGCAGTTTTGCCCAGGCCAGTGCGCGGGTAATGCGCCATTCGATCTGTTCATCAAGCGGCTGCTGGCGGCCGACTGCCTGTTGGGCATTCCTGGCCGCTACGACCATGGGCTCGAAGCTGCCGTCACGCTCGCCGCCGACGATTCGGAAGGCCAGGTCGGGAATGTAACCCCCGGGCGCTTTACGATATTCTTCCGGGCTCAGGCGATGGTGGTTGAGCGCCATCAGTATCGGCACGCCAAGCTGTGCGGCCTGGGCGTGAGCCTTGGCGCGATCATTGAAGTTCAGTACGCCTGCGCCGTATAACAGCGCATCGATCAGCGTATGCCCGTTTTTCCGGAACTGCAGCAGATCGGGGCTGGCGTTGCCGACCAGGGCAATAGCGTTCTGGCCGCGCTTCTCGGTTGCGGCAATGAGGGCATCCCAGGCGCCGAGATCTTTGCGCCGCACGTTGGCATGATGGATCAGCAGGCCCAGCGTCAGCGCTTTGGGGTCGTATGCATGGCCGCCCTTGCGTCGCCGATACCAGTCCAGATAGGCATCCAGCGAGTCGAACAAGGCCGGCGCCGCCGGATGGTAGAAGGCATGCGCCGGATAAACGATAGGCTTGGGAATCGGTTCTTTGCCCGGGATATTCAGTATCCGGCGACTCAGGTAGGCCAGTAGCGCCGCGTCATTGTCGGCGGAGCGATTCGCCCAGTAGCGAGCGATGTCGGGATGCCGTGCCAGCAGCACATTACCCTGCAGACCGGCTTGCGGATTGACCACGACCAGCCGGGTAGTCTGTGCTAGTTGTTGGATTTTCGCGGCATTCAGCGGCAATCCCTTGGCCGCGCCGTCGATGAATACCAGCGCGTAGGCATGCAAGTCTGTGTCTTGGGTCAATGCCATGCCGCCCGGCCCCGGTGAATAGATATCCACCTGCACGGGAGCAGATGATTGCGCCAATGCATACCGCAATTCCGCGGGCCCGGTAGATTCTCCGCCTTCATAAATAATGGCGATGCGCGGGGAAGCCATGGGCAACGACGGCGCCGCGGCGAACAGCACGGTGAGGAGCAGCAATAAAAATCTCATAATGGATTGCCAATCGGGAAAACTCGCATCGAGCGTCAAGGCTCGTGCCTTGCGGAAAACGACAGTCATCCTGCGGCGGTTTTCGGCATTACGAACCGCCGGGCAGCGCCTGGCCCTCCGGCACATAGACCACCTGCCCGTTGGAGAGCTTGTAGGCAACGCCCAGACGGACCCCCTGGCCGGAGAGCGTCTTGTCAGTGACCCGTTGTACTTTGATTTCCTCACGCTGCTTGGAAATGATTTCCATCGTGCCATCTTCGTTCTGCTTGACCATCGTGACGCTGCTCTGCGGGTTGAGAAACTCGACAGCGGAGAACAAGGTAAACATGGCAATCAGCAGGGCGACGATGAACGCTACGCTGACATCGAACAGGTTAGCGATGCCGGCCAAGGGATCCTCGTCATGCCCATGCGGTTCCGAGGTGTCGCGGTGACGAACGAAGCGCATGGCCGTCAATCCTGTTGCCGTGTGGCCGGTGCGTTAGCGGCCTGCAGGAGCGCCTCTGCGCGGAAAGCCAATGCCTGATTGTCTTCGCGAATCCATTGCTCGCGTATAGTCGTAATCAGATAAATGGTCACGCTGATGGCCAGGCCGATGACAGTGGCGGCAAAAGCCGTCACCATATTGGACGCCAGCGAAGGAAGATTGCCGTCGGCCAGACCCTGCAAGGCGTTGGCCATTGGAATCAGCGTGCCCATCAGGCCCAGTGCGGGGCCAATCCGCACGCCCTGGCGTAGCAAGGCCAAAGCCGACCACCGCCGTCGCTCGCTATCCTGCAATACGCGCTCCAGCCGTATGTCCAGCGGGTCTGGCGAGGTCTGATCGGCGGCC
>CALAIL010000013.1 GCA_937923255.1 uncultured Propionivibrio sp.
TACGTCTACTACGTAGTCTTTCCCACTTATGTTCAGTGTATAGCGTCGCATGGTGTTTATCCTTTATTGATGAGTGAGTTGAGGGGGATTAATTCCAGTAATTGGTCTGCCGTGCCCGCGCACGCGCTTCTGCCGACCACCGGGTCGGCTGCGTTCCGGGCCAGAAACTGCGGGCAACAGGACCACCACGCCCCACTGCCTTACGGTGCTCGATAGCAGCAATAGTGATCACTGCCGCCAGACTCGCCGGCACGCCTTGCGCTCTGTGCTTCGCCACGGCCAAGGCAATGACCGCGACGATGTCTTCTGATCCTGACGGTGGCGGCGTGCCAATCACAGCCACGGGCGCTGCTTCGACTTCCGCAGCGGCATCATCGTCCGCCGCATCGTCGCTCGCCGCAGATGCTTCTTCTTCGACTTCTTCTTTGTCGAACTTAAGCACAATCGTCAGTATCAACCACAACAACGCCAGCATGGCAAAGACCAGCCCCATGCCGAGAACGGTCATCTCAAGACCCCAGTCTAGATGTTCCATGAATCTACCTCATGCGATGTTAAAAAATGGCTCCCTTTAATTGCTTTTCGCCGCATACTGCGCCGGCGCATAAAACAATGGGTTTGGATTATCGTTCCCAAACCTCACCGTGGTCAACGTTCGATGTGATAAATCCCTGCATGGAACGTGGTTTGATGACAATTCGTCAACATTGGCGCGCTTTTTCTATCGGGTCGACCCAGATGATGAGTTCATCCGAGGCTTCCGTCTATAGCGACAAAGTGTAGAATGCCTCGCGTTGTACTTTATCCGGAGTAGTCAGGGGCTTTCTTCGTCTGGCATCGGGTTTGCCGGCGATAAAGCGTATTCGACATACATCATTGGGAGACAACATGGGACAAATGACCCCTCGTACTGTAGCTTTAGTCGGCCACGGCGCATCGGGCAAAACAACGCTCGTCGAAACGCTGCTCGCCACAACCGGAGCCATCACCACACGCGGCTCCATTGAAAAGGGCAACACCGTCTGCGACTTTGATCCACAAGAAAAAGAACTGGGGTATTCGATCAACTCCGCAATCGCCAGCACCCAGTGGCTTGAGACACCGATCCATCTGATCGACACGCCGGGATATCCGGACTTCGCCGGGCAGGCGATTGGCGCCCTGGCCGCCGTCGATACCGCATTGATCGTCATCAACGCCCAATCCGGCATTGAACTGATGACCGAACGCATGATGAAGCTGGCCGCCGCGCGCAAACTCTGCCGCATGATCGTCATCAACAAAATCGACGCCGACAATGTCGATCTGCCCAAGTTGCTCGGTGACATCCGGGAACGCTTCGGCCACGAATGCATGGTTCTCAACCTGCCAACCGAACATGGGCAAGCAGTCATCGACGTGCTCTCCAACGCCAGCGGCGAAAGCGACTTCGAATCGGTCGCCGATGCGCATCGTGCACTCATTGACCAAATCGTCGAAGAAGACGAGGATTTGCTCGCCAAATACCTTGAAGACGGCGCCGAACCGGCGCCAGAAACCCTGCGCGCACCCTTTGAGAAAGCCTTGCGGGAAGGCCATCTGATTCCCATTCTGTTTGTTTCCGCCAAGACGGGCGCTGGCGTTCCGCAATTGCTCGACGCACTCGCCAAACTGGCGCCGACACCAGCCGAAGCTAACCCGCCACCCTTCTATAAAGGGGCGGCCGACGATGAAAACGCCACCCCGTTCGAAGTCTCTCCAGAAGCCGGTAAACACATACTGGCGCACGTTTTCAAAGTCGTCAGCGACCCGTTCGTCGGCAAGCTCAGCATCTTCCGGGTTCATCAGGGCACGCTCAAAAAAGACACCCAACTCTTTGTTGGCAACGCCAAGCGTGCCTTTAAGATCAGCCACCTGTACCGCCTGCTCGGCAAAGAGCACATCGAAACCGACCAATTGCAACCGGGCGATATCGGCGCCATTTCCAAGGTCGAGGAAATCGAATTCAACAGCGTCCTGCACGACTCCCACGATGAGGACAACATCCACTTGAAGCCGTTGGCATTTCCTCAGCCGATGCAGGGCCTTGCGGTGGAAACCAAGAAGAAATCCGACGAACAGCGTCTGTTTGACGTGCTGCACAAACTCGAGATCGAAGACCCCTGTTTTACGGTTGAACGCCACGTAACGACCAACGAAACCGTCATCCGTGGCCTGGGTGAAATGCACCTGCGCGCCAAGCTTGCCCGCATGGCACAACAGTACAAGCTTGAGCTGGCAACCAAGCCGCCACAAATCGACTACCGTGAAACGATTACCGGCAAGGCGCCAGGACACTGCCGCCACAAAAAACAAACGGGCGGCGCCGGGCAATTCGGCGAAGTCATGCTGCGCGTTGAACCGTTGCCGCGCGGCGAAGGCTTTGAATTCGTCGACGAGGTCAAGGGCGGCGCCATTCCCGGCGTCTTCATGGCATCGGTTGAAAAAGGCGTGCGTCAGGCGCTTGCCGACGGCGTTGTCGCCGGCTTCCCGGTATCCGACATTCGCGTCATTGTCTATGACGGCAAATCGCACCCAGTGGATAGCAAGGACATCGCCTTTTTCACGGCCGGCCGCAAAGCCGTCATCGAAGCCATTCGTGCCGCCAGCCCGATCATTCTTGAACCCATCGTCAACATTGACATTGATGCGCCAGAAACAGCCGTTGGCGACCTTTCCGGCGACCTTTCCGGAAAACGCGGCCAGATTACCGGCACGCAGTCACGCAGCGCAGGTACGGTTTCACTCAGCGGCAAAGTACCACTCGCCGAACTCGACGATTATCAGGGGCGCCTCAAGTCACTGACCGGCGGCCAAGGGTCTTACAGCATCCGTTTCTCGCACTATGCCGCCGTACCGGCCGCCACACAGCAGCAGCTTGCCGCCAAACATAAGATCGTCGGCCTGGACGATGAGTAAATGCGCGCATCAGCGTGCGCGCCAGCCTGACGCCCACGCCTGACGCAGAAACGAAAAAAGCAGCGACAGAAACGTCGCTGCTTTTTTATGTGTCACGGAAATATCAGATGCCCGGAGATGCTTTATTCACGGGCATTTCAGAAGGGCATACCCGGAGACGCCCTATCCATCAGGGTTTCGCGGCATCGCTTTTTGGGGGGTATCGATGCCGAAAAATAATCAAGCAAACGACGGGGTAAACAGTTTAGAAAACATAAAATGCCCGGAAAGTCCCTAAATACACGGGGCTTAGAGCATCAAAAAACATAAATTGGAAAATAGCACCCGACTAACCCGCTGAAATCTGCCCTACTCAGCCCTCTCCCAAAGGGCAAGGGGCTTTGGGGATGCGCCGAACCCCGCGTGGATAGGGCATTTCCCGGCACCCTCTGAAGCCCTTATGGATAGGTCGTTTCCAAGCAAACACCTCTGTAACCCTTATAAATAAAGGGCTTCAGGGCAGGGTATCTGGAGACGCTCTGTTTACAAGGGCTACAGAGCATACCCCTCGGAGAAGCCCTAAATACGCGGGGTTCAGGGCACCTATATTTGAGACACCCCAAATATAGCGGCTTAACTTTGCCAAAAGACAAGGCGGTAAGCCGCTGACAGTACGTTTAGTACGGCAAGGCCCAGACAACACAGCAACGCCGTATTTTGGCAAAGAGGGCCGCTATAAAAGAGGGGGAGTTCAGGCGCTCTGCTGCTTGCCGCTGCGGCGTTTGATCGCCTGTTCCAGACGCGCCTTCTCAGCCAAAACCCTGTCAGCGTACCAACTCGACCCGTCAGTCGATCCAGCATAATGCTGTAGCCCCGCCATCAAGCCGCCGCGCCGCTCGATCGCCTCCTGCAGTACGAGGGTGCCAATCCGGATATTGGCGACAGGATCAAAAAAGACTTGGCCGCCAGCGCCTTCCGGCACCTTGTCCTGATGAAAACGCGGCACCACCTGCATCAGCCCCTGCGCGCCGAAGGAGCTTTCAGCCAAAGGATTGAAGCTCGACTCGATGCCAATAATGGCAACAATCAGCAACGGATCGATATGCTTCTCCCGTCCGACCTGATGCGCCGTCTCGAAAATCGGACGCAACGCCTCCGCCGACACCTTATAACGCTGGGAAACATAACGCAGCGCGCCATTCATGTACGACGGGAACGCTTCTGCCACCTTGGCCTCGCCGGCCGAGGCATTGGCGAAAGATTCAGCGGTGCCGGAGCTTGCCACGCTGTCCGTTTCCGCATCCACCGTTTCCATCGCTGCCAGGGTATGCGGATCGATTTCAGACGCAGGCGTACTACGGCCCGAAATTGACGGAATGAAACTCATGAAAAAGATAAAGCCGGCAATCAGCAGGCAGTATTGCGCCGTATGCAGTACTACATGCGTACTGGTACATCGCGACATCATTTGCTTGGGAGAAACCAAAGCTGACATACTCACTCTCCTTCACTATTGTCATCGCACAAGACAAACCGCGCGACAATCGGTTACAGGCGGGTGGAATAACAGACTGTTAAAACCCGGGGATACGATCGTAGATCGCTTGGGAACGACTCTTCCGCGAAGAACTGCCGAGACACTCCAGAGGCGGAGAAATATTGGGAAGAGCGCCAGACTACAACAAATACACACGCCCGAAACGCTCGGGCTGATTTAAAGATGGGCGGATGCTACTGGTTGTATTCCGCCTTGTCAAATAAACCACCCGCCGTCGCCCGGCATCTGGCAGCACGCTTTTTTCGTGCCCGCTCGCCCCGCCAAATGCTTTGCGCTTCGCTCACTGCCGCGCCAGGGCGGGAATCCGCCAAGGCCACGGGCAACGCCTTACGGCATCATCTGACACAACCATCCGCACCGAGAGTCGCGGCACAGAATGGTTGTCAACAACGCCGCCAACAATCATATAATGCGCTGCTTCTCACCGGCCTGCCGTCCCCTTGTTTCTTCTCAACACATTGAATCAACACCGCTCAACGAACGCCCATGCTGATCTGGTTTGTCGTCGCTTACCTCATCGTGTCCGTTGGCATCGGCCTGTTTGCCGCAACACGGGTCCATAGCACCAAGGATTTTGCTGTCGCCGGCCGTAGCCTGCCGCTGCCGGTTGTCATGGCGACCGTGTTTGCCACCTGGTTCGGCGCGGAAGCCGTCTTCGGTGTTTCCGCCACTTTCGTCAAGGAAGGCCTGGGCGGTGTCGTGGCCGATCCGTTCGGCGCCAGCTTGTGCCTCATCATCGCCGGCCTGTTCTACGGTTCGCGCTTATACAAACTCAATGTCCTCACGCTTGGCGATTTTTTCCGCATGCGCTATAACCGCACCGTCGAGGTTCTGACAACGCTGTGTATCGTTGTTTCCTACCTGGGCTGGGTTTCGGCGCAGATCAAGGCGCTTGGCCTCGTATTCAGTGTCGTCACCAACGACGCCATTTCGCAGACAGGCGGCATGATTCTGGGCGCGGCCATCGTGCTGACCTACACCACCTTCGGCGGCATGTTCTCCGTTGCCATTCTTGATTTTGTGCAGATGGGCGTCGTCATGGGCGGGATGCTGTTCATTGCGCATGCCATTTCCGGCATGACCGGTGGCGTCGAAGCGATTGTCAGCCACGCGGCAGCGGCCGGTAAACTTGATTTTTTCCCGAAAGGCGGCCTCATGCCATGGCTCAATTTCCTGGGGGTCTGGATCACCATGATGCTCGGCTCGATTCCCCAGCAGGATGTCTTTCAGCGAGTTACCTCGGCGAAAAGCGCCAAAATCGCCATTTACGGCTCGCTGCTCGGCGGCATCGCTTATTTTGCCTTTACCTTCGTTCCGATGTTCATTGCCTATTCCGCCACGCTGATCGACCCGGCATTTTTCAACGCATTGCTGGAAAACGATCCGCAGCGTGTACTGCCGACGCTGGTTCTGCAACACACGCCGGTTTTTGCCCAGGCAATTTTCTTTGGCGCCGTGCTGGCGGCAATCATGAGCTGCTCCTCGGCCACCCTGCTCGCCCCTTCGGTTGCTTTTTCCGAAAACGTCATTCGCGGCTTTTTCCCCGGCATCAGCGACCGGGCTTTCCTGCGCCTGATGCGCATCACCATCGTCGGCTTCACCTGCCTCGTCCTCGGCTTCGCCCTGGTCAGTGACGCCTCGATCTTTGAAATGGTCGAAAGCGCTTACAAAATTACGCTTGCCGGCGCCTTTGTACCCCTTTTCTTCGGCGCCTACTGGCAACGCGCCACGGCGCAGGGCGCCCTGTTCGCCATTTTTGGCGGCGTTGCCAGCTGGATCAGTCTTGAACTCGCGTTCGGCGAGGCTTTCCCCGTGCCGCCGCAACTGATCGGCTTTGCCCTGTCCATTTTCGGCATGCTGGCCGGTTCGCTGCTCCCCCAGAAGTTCGGCCGGGTCGCCCCGCTGGCGGCGCCCTGACATGTCGGCTCCGGCAGACGCCAACAGGCGCAGCGTCTCGCCCCTGCGCCTGATTCGCTATCTGGCGCTCGCATACGCGGCACTCATCGTCTATGCCAGCCTGCATCCATTTTCCGGCTGGCGCGACGGCAACTTGACGCCGTTTTTGTTCCTCGAAGCCTGCTGGCCGCACTACTGGACGCTTTTCGACATTGCCGCCAACCTGCTCGCTTATCTGCCGCTCGGTCTGCTGCTGGCACTGGCGCTCCGTTCCGGCAGTGAAAAGCGCATGCCGCCATTGCTGGCCGCCCTGCTTGCCGCCGGTATCGGCACGGCGCTCAGCTTTTGTATGGAATCGGTGCAGACCTGGCTGCCCACGCGCGTTCCTTCCAGCCTCGACCTGCTCTGCAACTCGGCGGGCACGGCGCTCGGCGCATTGCTCGCCGTTGTTGGCGGCGCGCGGTTATTGACCTTTATCCGGCGCTGCCAGCGATGGCTGGCGCCAATTCACGACGCGGACATCATTCTAGTGCTCATCGGGTTCTGGCTGCTTGCCCAGCTTTCGCCGGAAACCCTGCTCTTCGGCGCTGGCAACCTGCGGGGCCTGCTCGACATTCCCAGTCCCGTCGATTACGACCCTTCTGCCTTTTTTGCCATTGAAACCGCCATCATCGCTTGCAATATGACGGCCATCGGCCTGATCGTCCGTTTCCTGCTCGCGCCGCAACACCGCATCCTTGGCCCACTTATCGCATTTTTTGCGCTGGCCATGATCGTCCGTGCGCTGGCCACCGCTATCCTCGTCGAACCGGCGCAGGCCATCGTCTGGCTTACGCCAGGCGCGGCGCTCGGCACAATGATTGGCGGCGCACTGCTCTCGCTTCTGCCGCTGCTCCCGCCGCGCTGGCAGCAAGCGCTGGCCGCACTGTTTCTCATGACCGGCGCGGTCCTGATCAATCTGGCGCCACCAAACCCGTATTCACAGGCCGCGATGGCCGCCTGGCAACAGGGGCACTTTCTCAACTTCAATGGGCTGACGCGGCTAATCGCCAGTCTTTGGCCATTTCTCGCCCTGCCTTGCCTGACCTTCCTCCGGCGACCGCGGCATTTGAATTAGCCGCAAAAAAGATTCCCTGCCTCCGTACAAACAGGGCAGAAAACATAAAATGCCCTGAAGCCCCCTAAATACAAGGGCCTCAGGGCATCAAAAAACATAAACCGTAGATAAAGAACCTTCGGACAGATGCCCTGAGCCCCGCGTGGATAAAGGCTTCCGGACACCTGCCCGGAGATGCCCTGTTTACACGGGTTTCCGCGCCCCCCTTCGGAGACGCCCTATTGACACGGGCTTCAGCGCTGCCTGGTAGCGAAAGGCGCGCGGCAGGAAATCGATCATCCCGGCCGCAGCCATGTTGGCCATGACGCCTGGCAGCACTTTTTTGTCGATGACGCCGAATTAATTTATCGTGGCGCTGTCTGAACCAACGCTTTCAATACCCACGCCACGCGCGAACGACCATGACGATACATGAAGACACCTTGATTTTTTCCGGCCCGGCCGGCGCCATCGAAACGCGGGTTGACACCCCGCTTTACCCCCGCGGGCTGGCGCTCGTTTGCCATCCGCACCCCTTATTCGGCGGCGCCAACACCAACAAGGTCGTTCATACGCTGGCAAAAACGCTGACTGCGCTCGGCTACCTCACCCTGCGCCCGAACTTCCGCGGTGTCGGCGCCAGCGCGGGCACACATACACACGGTCAGGCCGAAACTGATGACATGCTGGCGCTGATCGCCCAGGCGCAAGCGCAATTTGGCGATGCCCTGCCCGGCGCAGCGCCGCACAGTCAAACACCGCTCGTCCTGGCCGGCTTTTCTTTCGGCGGCTATGTCATCACCCGCGTCGCGGCGGCGCTGGCGGAAACCGGGCAGACGGTTGAACGCATCGTCCTCGTTGCGCCGGCGACCGGCCACATTGCCGGCGACCGCGAATACACGGCCAGCCCTGTCGGCAGTCACAGCCTCATCATCCATGGTGCGCTGGATGACACCGTGCCGCTGGCCAATGTGCTTGCCTGGGCGGAGCCGCAGAACCTGCCCGTGGTCGTCATTCCCGGCGCCGACCATTTTTTTCATGGCCGCCTACAAACGATCCGCGACATCGTCCGGCGCAACTGGCCGTGCTGACCGTTTTCGGATGCTGTATGCGTTAATTTTTGTTACGGCGATCTACGGTTGAACAGTTTTGTTACAGCAACACGTCAACCGGCCGCCAGAGTTTGCGCTGACTTGCCTATAAAATTGCGCCATGCAAACCACTGAACACACCCCACGCGCCCTGCTCGTACTCACCAACCTGCCCGACGAGGCCAGTGCTGAAGCATTGGCCACAGCGCTGGTCGAAGCGCGGCTGGCGGCCTGTGTCAACCGGCTCGCGCCGTGCCATTCGGTATACCGCTGGCAGGGAAACATCGAACGCGCCATGGAGATACCGCTGCTCATCAAGACCGACAGCGCGCGCTACCCGGCGCTGGAAGCGGCCATCCGCACCCGGCACCCTTACGAAACGCCGGAAATCATCGCCCTGCCGATCACGCATGGACTGCCGGATTACCTGGCCTGGCTGGCGGCCGAAACCTCATCACCCTCCTAAAAACCACCCCGTTAAACCACCGTTCCACCCATGATTGACCGATTCATCCGCCGCATTTTTCGTTTTACTCCATCGCGACTCACCGCATTGGCTCCGCTATTCACCTTTTTGTTCGTGTCTTTTCCTTTACCGGCGGCCGCAGAAGAGTTTTTGCCGCCGGAAGAGGCCTTCCGCGCCAGCGTCCGCGCGCTCGACAGCCAGACGGTCGAAGTCAATTTCGACATCGCGCCCGGCTATTACCTTTATCGCGACAAATTCCGCTTTTCTGCCGAACCCGCGCTGTTGCTGCCTGCCGGCGCACCCGCGCTGCCCAGAGGCAAACAGAAACATGACGAGAATTTTGGCGATGTCGAGGTGTATTACGAACAGCTCAGCCTCCGCCTGCCGATCAACCGCAACCGTTCCGGCACACTGCCCCTGACGCTTCTCATGACCTCGCAGGGCTGCGCAGAAGGCGGCATCTGCTACCCGCCACAGGCACACCGTCTGTCCGTCAGCCTGCCGGATTCCGACATGGCCGCGACGACCGCATCAAATCCCCCGCCGGCCATTGCACAGATCGCGCAAGCGACGAAGCTCCCGCCGGCCATGGATGTCGCCGCCGACCTTACGGATACGGTTCCGAACGCCGCTGTACACGCCGCAGACCGCGCCGCCGACCGCGCCGCCGCCGACAGTCCCCTGGCCAATGGCGCCGTGCAGGAAAACACGGGGGACGACGACACCTCCCGCGTCGGGCGTCTGTTCAGCGAAGCCAGTCTCTGGCTGATCATCGCCAGCTTTTTCGGCTTCGGCCTAGCCTTATCGCTGACGCCCTGCGTCTGGCCCATGTTCCCGATTCTTTCCTCGATGATCGTCCGCTCGGGCAGCCAGACGGCGCCTGTTTCGCAGCGCCGCGGTCTGGCGCTGGCAACTGCCTACATCTTCGGCATGGCGGCGGCCTACGCAGCCGCGGGCGTTGCCGCGGGTTTAACGGGAACGCTGCTGTCGACGGCTTTCCAGAATCCGTGGGCGATCGGTGCATTTGCACTGATTTTCGTGGCGCTTTCGCTGTCGATGTTCGGGTTTTACGAACTCCAGCTTCCCGCAGGCCTGCGCGACCGGCTGGCGGCGGGCAGCGCGCGCATCCGCGGCGGTTCCTTGTCCAGCCTGGCGCTCATGGGAGCGTTGTCGGCATTGCTGGCCAGCCCCTGTGTCGGCCCGGCGCTGGCGGGCGCGTTGCTCTATATCGGCCAGACCGGCAATGCGCCGCTCGGCGGCGCGGCGCTGTTCGCCATGGGGCTGGGGATGGGCGTGCCGCTGCTGCTCATCGGCGCCTCCGCCGGCGCGCTGTTGCCCAAGGCGGGACCGTGGATGGAAACGGTCAAAAAAATCTTTGGCTTCATTCTGCTCGGCACCGCCCACTGGCTGATTTCCCCCTTTCTCCCGCCCCGGCTGGCGACCGCCGGCTGGGGGCTTCTGCTCATTGCGCCCGCGTTGCTCTTCGGCATACACCGGCGTTTGCCGCAGACAGGCGCCCGCGGCGCGCAGCGCGCCGGCAAATTTATCGGCCTCATACTGTTGCTGGCGGGCACCCTGTTGCTGGTCAGCGCGCTCTCCGGCGGCAAGAGCGCCGCTGAACTGTTCGCCGTGCTCTCCGGCAAGCCTGCCTACGAGACGGCGGACCTGCCCTTTACGCCCGTGCACACCGTTGCCGAAGTCGAAGCGTACGCACGTAATTCCGGCAAACCCGTTCTGCTCGATTTTTACGCCGACTGGTGCACCGCCTGCAAGGAAATGGAACGCAAGACCTTCGCTCAACCGCAGGTTCAGCAGGCGCTGGCGGGTTGGCTGCTGCTGCGCGCCGATGTCAGCGCCAATACCGCCGACGACAAGGCGCTGCTGAAACGCTTTAATCTCTACGGCCCGCCGGGCATCATCTTTTTCGACAAAAATGGGCGGGAAATCACCACGCCGCGCATCATCGGCTTCCAGAAAGCGGAAGAATTCATCACGACGCTCACTCCGCTGGCGCAATAATTCTGCAGCCTGCCGACAAGGCCAGGACGCCCTGAGCCCCGCGTATTTAGGGCATCTTCCAAAGTAGATGCTCTGAAGCCCTTGTAAAAAGGGCATCTCCGGGCACCCTGCCCGCCAGCCCTTTATTTATAAGGGCTCCAGAGGCGCCTACCCGGAAACGCCCTATCTACGCGGGGTTCAGGGCACCCATATTTGAGACGCCCAAAATATAGCGGCGCGACGTTGGCAAAAGACAAGGCGGTAAGCCGTAGACAGTACAAGCAGTACGGTCAGGCAAAGCCAACACAGCAACGCCGTACCTTTGCAAAGGAAGCCGCGATCAGGGCGCCTTCAGCTCACGTGTTTCCCGGACAGGAACCAGAGGGCGATCCCGCCCTTGGTGACGGCGATATAGGCCAGCACGGCATAAATTACCGCGGCGCCCCAGTGTGCCGTATTGACCGGCAGGCGCTTGAGCAGGCGATCGTCAGCCAGTGCAGCGGGCAGACAGGCCAGCAGCACGCCCAGCGTCGCGCCGGCCACGCTCATGACCGGCGCCTGACTGTTCAGCGCCAGCACGCACGCCGCAATTTGTGCCTTCCCCCATAATCCGCTCAGAAAAAAATCGGTAAAGGCTGCGGAAAAAATATTTGCGGCACCCTGCTCTCCCGATTTTTCCTTGCAATGTTCAGCGTTCAGTGACCAGGCCGCCAGGCCGATCAGACCGATGCACAATGTCCAGGGCAAGGCGTCGGCACGCACGAGCAAGCGCAGCAGTTCCGAGAACGCGCCAGCGAGCGCATTATTGATCAGCGTAGCTGCGGCAAGCGCCAGGCACAGGACGGCGGGTCTGCGATATCTGGCGGCCAACAGGGCAGTCAGCCCTTGCGTCTTATCGCCGACTTCGGCCAAACCAACCGCCAGTAGTGAAACGAAAAAAGCTTCCATAACACAGGAAATACGAGGAAGACGAACAGCAATCGAACAACAATTTCGACAAAAAAAACAGCGCGGAGACAAGCTCCGCGCTACACCGACCACCCTATACATGGTTCCCCGCGAGTGCCGTTAGGCCGGCATCCTGAACCGAGGTTCAGAGGAGGCTGCCTCCTTTCCGCATCAGGCTCACTCGGCAAGGGGCGGGCACAACAGCGGTTTCTAAAGTCAGCAGCCAATGCCTATCAGCATTGGTTCAAGGAATATATGACCTTGACGAACACCGCAGGGAACACCCTGAGGAGACAGGCAGATTAGAACAGGTCTTCCTGCGGCGGCAGCACCGTGTCAATCTGCGCCTCCATGGCTTGGATTCTACGCTTTGCCTGCGCAAAGTCCAGCATTGTTTGCGAAAAATCATCTGGCGTCGATGTTGCCGAGCGCTGCATCAACAGCTCGTGCGCAATATTGAGCGCGGCCATGACGGCGACGCGCTCCGGACTGTTACTGCGCGTTTGCTCGGTAATTTCATCCATTGTCGCGCTCACATGGGCGGCCGCAGCGCTCAAAGCATCGCGCTCTTCAGGTGGGCAAGCCACGCGGTATTCCTTGCCGAGCAGGACGATATCGAGATAATTGGCTTCGTTGGTCATGGTCGGAAATCAGACAGATTCTTCATTATCGGAAAGATCGGGCAGCTGTGCGGCAAGCTGTTCGATCTGCATGCGCGCCGCATCCATGCGGCTGATCAGCGCCGCACGCATCGCCTCGGCTGCGGCGAGCCGTTGCTGCAATTCGGCATTTTTAGCGCGCAGGCTATGACACAAGTCCACGATCCGGGCTACTTTGTCTTCAAGCGCATCAAGTTCATTCATCATTGGCAAAATTAAATTTAAAAATCCCGTAAATTCAATGTAATACGGATGCTGCGTAATCTAACACATTCATACGCTCATTTTCTGAAAACATTCGGCATTTCTATCTACCCACCCGTATTCCCTTTTTTCGTTTCCCTTCTTCGCCGCAATGTTCCCCGCCATTTGCCGTATATCTTCGACGAAATCAATCTCACCGACGATAAGGCGTCAGTGGTCGACCTGCGCCCACCCAGCCGCCGATACCACCGCTGACATGATAGACCTTTTTGTAACCGGCCTGCTCGGACAGAAACTGTGCGGCCACACGTGTACGTTTACCGCTGCGGCAGATCAGAATCAGCGGCTGTTCCGGCCCGGCAATCGGGCGTGCTGCGGCCAGCCATTGCGCCGGATCCGCCCGACCATGCTCATCGAAGAAAGTCAGCAGCTGGCTACCGTCAATCACGCCGCTGCTTTTCCATTCGCTTTCGGTACGAATATCAATCAGCGGGATGCCTTTGGCCGTCAGACGCGCCAGCTCGGCGGCGTCGATTTCGACAACTTCAGCCTGCGCTGTCATGGCTGACACGCCCAGCGCTACTGCCAGCGCCAACTGCCTGTATAAAGTGTTCATTTTCAATTTTCATCCTTTTCTTTCATTACGAAACCTTTAGTACGAAACGGTACACGCTCTGTGCGCACCCAGGGCTTCATCCCTGAAGGCACGCTGCGTCGATCAGCCGGCGGGCAATGCTGACTGGATCGGGCAGCGGCGGCAGAGCATCCCGACGAAACCAGCCGGCGGCTTCGATTTCCGCCGGATCGGGCGAAATCGTGCCGCCCGCGTAATCGGCGAAAAATGCCAGCATCAGCGAATCCGGGAAAGGCCAGGGCTGACTGCTGAAGTACCGCAAATTGGTAATTTCAATATTGACCTCCTCGCGCACCTCGCGGACGGCGCAGGCTTCCAGCGTCTCGCCCGCTTCGACGAAACCGGCCAGCGCACTGAAAACGCCCGGTTTGAAATGCGGGCTGCGCGCCAGCAGCAATTCGTCGCCGCGCGATATCAGCACCATGATAGCCGGAGAAATACGTGGATACGCGAGCAGCCCGCAGGCCGGGCATTCCATCGCAAATTCGGTGGTTTTCATGCGCGTCGGCGTGGCACAACGACCGCAAAAATGATGGTTGCGCCGCCAGTCCAGCAACTGCGTCGCACGACCGGCCAAGGCAAAAGCTTCCATACCGCCCAGACCATATAGCGCACGCACCGGCGTCAAACTACCGGGCGCATCAGATGGCAGCACGTCCAGATCGACGGCATAGCACGGTTTCCCCTGCCATTGACCAATACGCAGCACACCCGCCGGATGCCCCCAGTCCGCCGCCGCTGCCGTCGGAAAAATACCGGCAGCGCCCTTGCCACCGACCGCCAGCACCTCATTCTTGTGGCGAACGATCCAGTAACCGAACAGATCACTCATGGAAATACATACACATACGCTGAAAACTCTCTGACTCAGGATAAGCGCTCAATGATTACGACAGAGAGTGCAATGACACAAAAGTTCCGTGGATTCTCGCATAGCCGTAATCATCATGCCATCGTCGCCGTCATTCGGGGAAAATCCCCGTGCAAAACCCAGAGTCCTCCGGAACAGGCGACTGAGGCCACTCTCCAGGCGTCTCTGGCAGGCGGATCAGGGCAACATCAGGGGCCCCAATTGCGTGAGGCGTACAGTGATGCTTGACGGCCCAGCGACACCGCCATCTTCCATCGCTTATCATTCCGCCAAACACTTAAGGAAACGTTGCCATGAAAGCCAGCATACCGATTTTGATCGGCGGACGCCCATTGGGCGGGGACGCCATGCCCGCCATCATCACGCCGCTGGTCGGCAGGACGCGCGCCATGATTCTCGAAGAAGTCGCCGCAATCGCTCCCAAAAAACCCGATCTGCTCGAATGGCGGATCGACTTTTTTGAAGCGATCGGCGATCACCAGGCCGTCATCGACACGGCCCTGGCGATTCGCCAGGCTGCATCCATTCCCGTACTGCTGACTCGCCGCAGCGCCGCCGAAGGCGGCCAATCGCTGGCGATCGACGAGGCAGTCGTCACGGCCATGTACACCGCCGCCTGCCAGGCCAAATGCATTGAGCTGATCGACTATGAACTCTCCAACGCTCCCGCCGACATTGAAGCGCTGCGCAAGGTCTCGCGCGCCAACGGCATCGGCATGATCCTGTCGTCCCACAACTTTCAGATGACGCCCGATGCATCAACGCTCGACGAGAAATTCGCCGCTGCCGTACGCCTGGGCGCCGACGTGGCCAAGGTAGCGGTCATGCCACACAATGACCGTGACGTGCTCGAACTATTGGCGGCTACCCGCCGCGCCCGCGAGAAGCACGATCTGCCGTTGATCAGCATCGCCATGGGCGGCCTCGGCGCACTTTCGCGTATTGCGGGCTGGATCTACGGCTCGTCAGCCACCTTTGCCATCGGTCAGGGCTGCTCGGCGCCGGGTCAAATCGCTATTGAAGATCTGCGCGCCGCACTGTCGATCATCCGGCACGCCGTTCTCGGCGAATCACCCGGCACGCCATTTGGATCGTGAACAGGCGCGCGCGCCTGCCCGCGTAAATTCCGGCCACCGATCGTGATCGCACGCGGCCGGATGCCTCCAGTCGCCGAAAACCATACCCGCGTACCGACACAGACAACCCCGAAAACGGGCGGAATAGACAATCTGCCGCAAGGCACAACTTCACGTCCGGCAACGATACGGCTCACCGCCGCCCGTTATTCCTGCGCTGCATCGGGGGCTGACATCAGATCGGCCAGCAGGCGTTGGTACTCGGCCGATTGCCTGAGCAGTATGGGGGCGGCCGACTTCAGCAGGTTGATATCTTCATGCGGCAGATAGAAGCGGGTCGGGATGTTCAGCAATTCGCGGCGCAACGGCGAATCGGGCAAATCATGCAGATTCAGGCTGACGAAGTACGCGTTCACCTTATCGCCATCCCTGTTGTACGCCGACGCATTGACTTCGTCGATTATGCTGCGAAAACGCCGCAGCGATTCCTGGGAATTCTGGTCGATGGGAATATTGATGGCGGCATTGAGTACATCGGCAAACCCCGGCACGACCGCGCTCTGGTCAATGTCACTATTGATCTGGTTCTGTGCGTTGATGGCGATCACGATGATGCGCCGAATCTTCCCGCCGAGCAGCCGGTTGTTGAGCGTGAAAGGCGCATAAATTTCATTCAGTTCAAGCAAATGCCGCAAACCGAGATTATCGGTCAGCCCGCCATCGAGCAGATGCAGATACGGGCGTTCGCTGCTCTTTGCGTAGTGTCCGATATACGCCAGGTATTCCCGACGGGTTTGCCGTTGCAGCGCATGTGCTTCCTGGCCGATCACCGCATCGCGCATCGGCTCCGGCAGCGTATAGCCGCAATTGCCGCCATTGTTGTTGAGCGTCACCGGTGCAAAAACGAGAGGAACGGCACTGGAAGCGGCGACCGCACGGGCAATCCTGAGAGTGGACAGGTTCAGGCACAGAACATCGAAATACTCCTGCGTAAAATCGATGCGTCGCCCCGCCGTCATATCCGTCGCGCTAATGACGGCAAACGGGCCGCGGCGGTTCTGCACCAGATCACCGAACGTCGCTTTGCCAAACAGGGTGTTTTCGAACTGTTCCTGCAATAAATCGCCGCGCCCGAATTCCGGCGATTGGAGGCGCGGCATATTGGCGAACGAAAGTATCTGCCGGCTGATCTGGCGCTGGAAATTCTGTTTCAGGAAGCGATTCTCGAAGTCAGGGATCGTATCCCTGCCGTGCAGGGCAAGATACGCCGCCAGCACCGCCCCTCCTGAGACGCCGTACACCACATCGATATGGTCCAGCCACGTGCTGCGCCGCCCGTGCAGGTAAATCGGTTGGCTATCCAGCGCTTCCAGAATCCCGTAGCCAAAGGCCGCCGCCCGCGTACCGCCGCCGGAAATCATCATCACGATGAAATTTTCCTTTTCCCTGGCACGATCCATCGCCTGCTGCAGGCGATAGCCCTCGCCGGCGCGCACCTGATTGATCGTTTCCACAGGGCGGAACTGCACGACGGAACACGCCGAAAGCAGAAAAACCCAAAGCGCGAGGCACCCTTTTCTCAAGCGGCCTAACCCGCCATTCCGGCGTGACTTCATTTCATGAAAAACATTGTCAAATTAAAAAAACGGCTACGGCATTCGCCTTTTACCCGTCAGCGCCTTGCCAGCCGCCGCCGAGTGCTTTGTAAAGTCCGACCAGTGTCTGAGCCCGCGCCAATTGTGCGGCAATCAGGTTTTCTTGTGCCTGAATTTCTTGAAGACGTGCAGTCAAAACATTGTCCAGCGTTTTGCCGCCGTATCGGAAAAGCTTTTCCGCGTCCGCCGCTTGCTTGTCCGTCTGACGATGCGCCTGCACCAGCAACGCATTCTGCCGCACCAGAGAATTCTGGTTGTGATAGGCCGTATCGACCTCGGCCAAGGCTTGCAGCAGCGTTCGGTCATATTGCAACAGCGCCGTTTTCAGCCGTGCATCGGCGGCGTCAATGTTGGCCTGGATACGGCCATTGGTCAGCAGCGGAATCTGGAGACCGACCGAAAGCAGACTGCTCCAGCCGCTCAGACTGCGTTCGCCGTCGATGCCGATCATGCCCTGCCCCAAAAAATTAATGGAGAAGCGCGGTAACAAATCGGCCCGGGCGCTGGCCAGCCTAGCCGCGTATGCCTGAACCTGCGCGGCGGCGGCGCGAATATCGGGGCGGCGCTCGACCATGCCCTGCGGCGTGTGTCCGCCCGGCGCCTCCGGAAGCTTATCCAGCAGATCGCTATGACTTTCGGCCAGACGGAATGCCTGCGGAACGTGCCCCGTCAAAACGGCAATGGCGCGAACATGGGCGGCGTATTCCGCCGTCAGGGTACTTTCGCGCGCCTGCGCGGCAGAGAGCTGGGCGCGCGCCTGTTCGACCTCGTAGGCGCTCAGATGCCCCGCCTGAAAGCGGCTCTGCACATAGTCGGTCAGACGCTTCAGGACGACAATACTGCGCTCGGCGGCACGTTGGCGAGATTGGGCGGCACGCGCCAGAAGGTAGTGCGTCGCAATATCGCCGGCGACGAGAAGCTGCGCGCCATAGGCCTGTTCCTGCGCGCCGAGCGCAGCGTAGCGGGCGGCATCGGCATCACTGCGCTTTTGACCAAAGATGTCAGGCTCCCACGCGGCGTTCAAACCGCCGCTGAGGCTGGAACCCTCCAGGGTGAAGTGATCTCGATTGAGCGCCACCGCTTGCGGATAACGCCCCAGCGCATCACGCGCACGATCGTCCAGCGGGTTGTCGATGCGCGCATCCATACGCATGAATGTTGCCGACGCACCCACTTTCGGCCCCAGATCGGCCTGTGCAAGACGGACTACGGCGCGCGCTTCTTCCAGACGGCTGCGGGCAATGGCAATGTCGTAGTTCTGCTGCAAGCCGCGTTCGATCAGCGCATCCAGCACCGGATCGCGCCACTGCCGCCACCACTGTGCGATGTCGGCACTGTTCCGGGCGCTTTGGGCATGGTCAAACGCTGCCGGCAAAGCAACGCTGCTTGGTCTCGAAATCACCGTATTCTGGCAGGCAGCAAGTAATGCAAGGGCAAGCGGCAATAAACGGTAGGGATGCAGGTTCATGGTTTTTTCCGGGACAATATATTCAGGTTAACGTTGATTGCGCAGCGCACTTGCATTTGCGGATATGTGCGGATTTTCGTACGAAAACTGGTACAGGACACAACAGCAACCGCATGGATAGGCCCCATCACAGGTATTTTTGCGCCTCGCGGAGACTCAGCCGGCTCATGCCTTGCCGGTAGTCTGCGATGAAGCGGCGCACCCAGTCGGGGTGGGTTTTGCTGTAATCGCGCAGCGCCCAGCCGATGGCCTTGTTGATGAAAAATTCGCTCTGCCCCAGGTTGTTGCGCAGAATTTGCTCCAGCAGCGCGGTATCGGTTTTTTCTTTACGCAACAGCTGGTGATCGATGGCAACGCGCCGCAGCCAGATGTTGTCGCTTCGGCTCCAGTCCAGCAACACCGCATTCACTTCGGGATGGCGCAGGGCGATGCCGCCGACGATGCGGTCGAGAAAATCCGCCGTGTCCCACCACGATTTGGTGGTGATCAGTTGTTGCAGCTGGGGAATGTCTTGCGGCGTCAGCTTGGATTGCACGGCGCGCAGGTACTCAAGCGCGCAGTATTGCAGCTCGCGGTGCGGGGCCGCCCAGCATTGCTTGACAAAGCGCCAATCCACATCGGCTTGGGCCGCGCCTTTGAAAAACGGCTTGCACACCCGCATCAATTGCGGTTTGGCAATGCCGAGAAAATCGAAGCGGTTTTTCATGTAAGCCCGCATGGGCGCGGCGCGCGCCGGGTCGGCAGTACAGGCCAACATCGTCAACAAGGCATCAAAATCCACCGTCCGCCTTTCCTATTCACCCGCAGACGGCTTGCACCATCTGGCGCCAAATATCTCAAAAGCCCCAAAAGCGTGGAATCTCATGACGTCCTTCAGGGTCATCCTGCCTTTTCCTGTTTTCCTGAAAAGTTTCCGGCACATCCGGCCGGCCGTTTGTTGCATCCGCAGACCGTTCCGCAGCCGTATCCACAGTTGCCGGACAGGGGCCGTACCTGTACGGCGAGATTACTGACGGAGTGGGCGATATGACTCAACTCACCACCCAGCGCCTCTCCTGCCGCTGAATCGAGAAAAAAGCAGGCAAAACATCGCCGCATGGGGAATCAATGGCAATTTCTTCGCGGCCAACCTGGGCTTTCGGCGCTCTGGCATACCCTTAGCCCTGTTTCTCCAGCATTTTTCGGAACCGCACCAAAGCCAGCCCAAGAAACAGCGCGCCGGTAATCGCCATGATCACCAGATTGTGCCACACGATCTCCACGCCGCCGCCACGGGCGACGACACTTTGACTGAACTGATAAAACTGCGTGCTCGGCCAGTATTCGCTGATCCACTGCGCCGTCTGCGGCATATTGTTGCGCGAGGTGTGCATGCCGGAAAACATGATCATCGTCAGATACAACGGCAATACCAGCAGGCTGAACTGCGGCATAGTCGGCGTAAACGTGGCAAGCATGATCGCCATCGACGCTACGGAAAACAGATACACCACCGTCCCCGCCACAAACAGGGCGATTGAGCCGTTGATCGGCATTCCGAGAGCCAGATGCGCGATGAAATACAGCGATAGGGTCGACGCAAGCAAGATCACCACGCCGTTGGAGATGATTTTGGCCAGCATGATTTCGGCTGCCGATACGGGCATCACCAGCAGATGTTCCATTGTGCCGCGTTCGCGTTCGCGGATAACCGCCGAGCCGACCAGCAACATCAGGAGCAGCATAATTGCGCCGTTGATCGCGCCGGTAGGAATCTGGTAAGCGTTATCGGCATTGGCGTTGTAGCGCATCCGCACGACGGGGGCAACGGGTAACGGCGGCTGCACGCCGATGAAATTGCGGATTTCACGCTCGAACATCTGGCTGATGTAGCCTGCGCCGATGCCTGCCTGCGACATCCGCGTCGCATCCACCTGCAGCAGCACTTTCGGCCGTCGCCCCAGCTGGACATCGCGCTGGAAATTGGGGGGAAATTCCAGCGTAAACACATAGTCGCCCTTATCCATGCCGATTTCCGCCTGCTGTGGCGTCGTCTCTTCAGGCATCAGGAAATACGGTGCGCCGATGGCATCGCGGATACGGTAGGACAGTATGGAACGGTCGTAATCCACCACGGCCACGGCGACATTCCGCAGCTCCGAGCTGGCTTTTGTTTGCGACGCCACCATGCCGGTAAACATATAGGCAATCAGGATAACCATGGTCAGGTCAGCAAACAGGCTGCGGTATTCTTTGCGAATCAATGCGTGCAGATTCGTCAGAAAGGTTTTCATAGGCCCTATCTTGGCTGGATTTTGGTTACTTTTCGGCTGCTTCCTGGCTCGGTTCAGATGGCGAAGATGGCGGGCAATGACACGTCTCCGGGCGCAACCTTGCCAACGCCGGATTTCATCCGCATCCGCGCGCAATTTTTGCCGGTCGTGTGGTCTTCCCTGTCCAGTCGCGAAGGCTGCATTTCCAACGCATACGCACCCCCTGAATCAATCGGTTTTGAGGCTATTGCCATGGTGATGTCCTGAGAAATTTTCGTGACCGTCGATTGCATGACCGCCTGCATGCAGATTGCAAACCGTACATCCGCTTCGCCTGAAAGCTATGCCTCCTGTTTTTTCAGACAGATGCACGCCAGTGTGAAAAACAGTACGTAAAACCCCGCCAACACAACCAGTTCCTGCGCAAGTTCGGCAAACCTCAACCCCTTGGTGAAGGTGCCGACGGTGATAGTGTTGTACCACGAATAAGGCAGAATTCTGCCCGCCACATAAGCGCTGCCCTGCAAAGACGTCACCGGAGTTATAAAGCCCGAAAAACTTATGGCCGGCGCGGACGTGACGATGGCGGTCAGAAAAATCGCTGCCACCTGCGAACGCATAAAGCACGACACCAGTAGCCCCATCGCAGTGGTCGTGCAGACGAACAGCAACGTTCCCAGCACCAGCGCTGCCGCCGAGCCTTTCAGCGACACGCCGAACCACAGCACGATCATCAGATACAGCGCAACAAAGCTGGCCATGCTGGCCACCACATACGGCAACTGCTTGCCAAACAGAAACTGCAATTTCCCTGCCGGCGAACCATAGAAATTGGAAATCGAACCGAGTTCACGCTCGCGCACCACGCCCACCGCCGCCATCATGGCGGGGAACAGCGTCAGCGCCATCATCAGGATGCCGGGTGCGATGGAAAAAATGCTTTTGAAATCCTGGTTGTAAATAAAACGCGGCTCGATACCGGCGGCTGACTGTAGTGGGGGCAAGCCATTTTTACGGGCAAATTCCTTCAGATAAGCCGTTACGGCGCCGTTGGCGTAGGCGATAATGTTACTGGCGTTGAAAGTCTCGGCACCGTCGATAAACAGGCCGATTTCAGGCGTATCGCCGCGCAGCAGGTCGCGCCCGAAATTGGGCGGAATATCAATCACCAGTTTGGCGTCGGTGCTCTCCAGCGCGTGATCGGCATCGGTATCGGCAGCCAGCGGCGGGCGCTCGGTAAAATAGGCCGAACCGCGAAACTGCTCCAGCAGACGGCGGCTTTCCACACTTTGGTCACGATCGAGTACGGCGAAACTCAGTCCGTTCACATCAAATGACACGCCCCACGAGACGGCGGCCATCAGAACCACGGGGCCGAACACGGCAAAAAATGTACGCACGCGGTCGCGCAGCAATTCCTTCGCTTCGCGCGCGGCAAAGGTCAGGATGGTCGCAAACCAGTATTTCATGGCGCTTCCTTTGCGAAGCGGACAGACCAGCCGGCGCGCCCACACCGGAAACCTGCCGAAACCACCCAAACCCGCCAAACCGCCCAAACCACCCAAACCTTATGCCAGCCGGCGCCTTTCCCGCGCGGCGGCACGGGGCATGGAGCGCAGCCGGATGCGCAGCTTTTATTGGCCTGAAACACGGTTATTCCTCAATTGCCACATAACCCGTTCTATTAATCAATATCTTGCCCTGCGGCGATTTTATCCATGCGATGAACTGCTGCACGGCCGGACTCTCGTTGCCTGTAGTCACTACGTAAAACGCTTTCGCGTAAGGATACGTGCCATTGATGATGTTGTCGCGCGTGGGCGCAACGCCGTTGATGTTCAACAACTTGATCTGATTGTTTTTCAGCATGGTTTGCGTGTAATACAGGAATGAATAACCCAGCGCGTTGCTGTAATTGCGGTAATCCGCCACGTCATTGACGATGCCGCCCATGCTGCCGAGGCGGTCTTCGCGCGGCGGCGTCATCAGGGGCGTATTGCCCATAATCTTCTGCATGGTGGACTGGCTGCCGGAATTTTCATTACGCTGGAAAGCGCGAATGGCCTGATCCGGCCCGCCCACTTCGCGCCAGTTTTTCAGGCGGCCCGAATAAATGTCGACCACCTGCCCCGTCGTCAAATTGCTCACCGGGTTCTGCCCATTCACGAAGAAGACAAATGCTTCCTTGCCGATCGGCGTGAGCTTGAAGGTTTTGCCCGCGGCCTTGGCGGCCTTGACCTGTTCGTCGGACGGCGCGGCGACAAAAATCATGTCCGTCTCCCCCGCGATTAGACGCTCATACGCCTGTGGCGTATTGGTCATGCGCACGAAGTCGGACGACCAGTGGTCGTATTCCCGCGTATCTCCAGCGCCGGGCGGCGGATAAACCGCTTGAACAAAAGCGGCGTAAAGCGGATACAGCGCCACCGCCCCATCCAGCCGCGGACGCTCTCCGGCAGGGATTTGCAGGGTACTGGGCGCATCCAGCCTCGCCAGTTGGTTGTTCTGGGAAAACGGTTCATACACGCGCAAGTCGATGTTACCGGCCGTCATTTGCGGCACTTTGCGCGCCTGCTCGTATTGCCACATATGGTAGCCGTAATGCCCACCGCCTATCACGGCCGAAAGCAACATGACGATGCCCGTCTGCTTCTTGTAGCGCGTAAACAGGCACAGCAGCAGGGCCAGCAGAAAAATGACCAGGCAGGGCACGGCGACTTCGGGATGGCCGGTAAACACGATCATCACCATCCCCCAAAAGCCGACAAAGGCAAGGACGCCAGCGGTCATCAGAAAGAGAAGAAATTTGACTATGGGATGCATGGCAAACAATGTCCTGAGAAAAAGTCCGATTGATCGAAGTCAATATTTTAATTTACAGCGTCAGCCTGCTTGCGCCTCCCGATCCGGACGCCGGCAGAACACCCACCAAACGGCGGAAAATGAACGGCACGCTCGCCTGACAGCGCCCCGCCCGCACACCCGCTTAACTTTTAAATTGCGGCATTGCGTACGGTCAGACCGCTCGAGGGCTGGCGCCGACCGTACCCACGGGCTTCATTGCAACCAGAGGAATGCCTGCCAGTTCTGCCGTGCCGTTTTCCAGATTGCAGCGCCCGTGGGTAAGCAGGATTTTTTCAGGCTGCCTGAACAGGCAGGCGGCTTGCTGGCCTTGCCGCGCATATCTAAAAATCGTCATAGTGTTGCGCGGCCTTGTCGTACGCCCTGTACTGTCTGCGGCGGCGGATTGAACGTCTACGACGGCTGCCCGGAAGCCCGCGTCCTTTGGGCGTTTCAGAGGGGGTAGCTCTGGAACCCGCGTCAATTGGGCATTTGCGGAAAGGCAGCGCTGGAACCCTTATTCCGCGCGGGGTTCGGGCCTGCTCCATCGCTACCGGCGTCTGCCTACATTGCGCGTTAAGCGCGGCAGCATCTGCGCACGGTGCGCTGAACGTCTGTCGCGCCCGAACATCCGCGGCGAATCCCCATCCGCAGTAGCTGCCCGGAAGCCCGCGTCCCTTGGGCGTTTCAGAAGGGATATTGCTGGAACCCGCGTCAATTGGGCGTTTCAGAGGGGGCATCGCTGGAACCCGTGTCCTTTGGGCATTTCAGACAGGGCATCGCTGAAACCAGGCGTACGGCAGGGCTGGTTTCCGGCGGCCTGACGGCCCAATCCGTTTGCCGACGGCATCACGCCTGTTGCAGCGCCGCCAGCCAGGCCAAATAGTCCGCTGCGCTCCGCGCTACCGCCTGCTGCGCGGCTTCGCTGTACCCTGCGTTGCTGTCTATCGTATGGAAGGTAAATGGCGGGCGGTAATCCGCGTTGCAGTATTTCGCCGTGAGTTCAAACGGGCGCAGCGCCTCGGCAACGGTGCAGCCAACGGCGCCGTCTGCGCGGTAGTCTCCGGCAGGCGCGCCGAGCGAAACGGCGAGCGCGATTTTTCTGCCTGTCAGCGCCTTGCCCTTCGAGCCGTATGCCCAGCCATAGGTCAGCACTTCATCGATCCACTGCTTCAGCAATGGCGGGCAGTTAAACCAGTACACGGGGAACTGCCACACCAGCGCATCGTGGTTCTCTACCAATTTCTGTTCGGCGGCCACGTCAATCTTGCCCTGGGGGTAGACGGCGTAGAGTTCGTGAACCGTGAAGCGATCGGCGTGCTGCTTGAGCGCGGCCGCCCAGTGTTTATTGACGGTGGATTGAGCAAGATTGGGATGGGCGAGAATGATCAGGGTTTTAGGCATGGCAATCTCCTTGAATGAAGTGAAATGAAGGCGCCGGGCCGGCGTTTCCATCAGGCCGGCCGGCATCTCACCCAGCGCTGACCGGTTTTACGAAACGGCCGGGGCACAGGCGCTCAGCTACGGGATAACGGAATCGTGGATTGCCGGGCCTGGACATTCAGGCAACCTGAAAAAACGCCTTAACTGCGGCCCACACCATTTCGGGCTGTTCTTTCATCGCTTCGTGCGCGGCAAACGGTACGTTCATCAGATGCACATCCGGCAGTTCGCCGGCAAGCGCCGCCCAATCGGCAAAGGCGTAGAGAAAATCCGCTTCGCCGCGGATCGCCAGCACGGGCGCTTTGATTTTGCGCACGGCTTCATTCGGATACCCGCTTGAGCATTCGTCCAGCCACATGGCTTTCAGGCCGGCCGCCATTTTGTCCACATCGGGCGCAGGATTGCATGCCTGGTAGGCCGCCAGCTGATCGGGCAAATTTTCTTTGAGAAATTTTGCGTCTATCGCTTCGAACATCGGGCGATTTCCGGCCAGATGGTCTTTGTGCCAATCGGCGCCCACGGTAATGATTTTTTGCACGTTTTCATCTTCTGCGCCGAGACGGTAGGCGGTTGTCCCGCCGTCGCTGAAGCCAAACAGGCTGTATGCACCAACGCCGAGCCGACGCAGGATGCAACGCACGTCATCGGCCGCCTGGGCATAGGTCAGCGCGACGTCGCCAAAGGTGGAACGCCCGTGTCCGCGGGTATCCACAGCAATCACGCGAAACCTTTCCTGCAAGCGCGGCAGCAGCGGGGAAAAGTCGTCTATCGATCCCAAACCACCGTGCAGCAGCACGAGTATGGGCGCTTGCACCTGTCCGCCGGTTTGGTAATGCAGGCGTGCGCCCTGGTATTCAAGCGTCTGGGATAACATGGTGGCACTCCTCTCTGAATAAATCATGGGTTGGGCCTGCGCGGCCTGGGGTTGGGCGCAGGTACGGCGGGCGCCGATGCCCGACACAACGGCGGCGGCAACGCCCGCTTTGAGCAAGACGCGGCGACCAATAAAGCGCGACGTATTCATCGAAAATCCTGTTCGCCCAGAAAAAGCCGGAAAAGGCAAAGCACCGGGAATCAAACGTCTATTGCCCCCATTGCATGCGCCTGCTCGGCATCTTTTTCCAGATAATAAATGAACGCCTCTTCTGTATTCGCCTGCCCGCTTTGTTCCAGCAGTTGCGCCGGCGTGCCCACCGCCAGCACGCGTCCCCTGTTCATCAGCGACGTGCGGTCGCAGCGCTCTACCTCATTCATGAAATGGGTAGAAACAAAAATAGTGATTTTGTCCTGGCGCGACAGCTTCAACAAATGCCGCCAGAACATATCGCGCGCAGCCGGATCGACGCCCGATGTAGGCTCATCGAGAATCAGCACTTCAGGGTGGTGCAGGCAGGCAGCGGCGAGTTGCAACCGCTGGCGAATGCCGAGCGGCAGGGCGGCGGGCGCGGTGTCGGCCACATCGGCCAGGTCGAATTGCCGCAAGGCTTCTTCTACCGCCGCTGCGCCCTTGTCGCCCATCTGGTAGAGCCGGGCGTGCAGCTCCAGATTCTGGCGCACGGTCAACTCTTCATACAGCGAAAACGCCTGCGACATATAACCCACGCGCATCCGCGTGGCGATGTTGCCTGCATCGACCGGCTGACCGAGGAGTTCGGCCGTGCCTTCAGTCGCATCGAGAAGGCCGGTGAGCATCTTCATGGTGGTGGATTTGCCGCAACCATTGGCACCGAGAAAGCCGAAAATTTCCCCTTTTTCAATTTTGAAGCTGACATGATCCACGGCGGTGAAATCGCCGAAACGCTTGGTCAGTCCATGCGCCTCAATCACCGGCGGAGCGTTCGCTTCGGGAACAAAAGGGGTGAGCGTCAACCCGCCCGCGCCTTGCTGTTTCTCGGGAGGCAGCATGGCGATATACGCTTCTTCCAGCGTCTCCGTGCCGTATTGCGCCAGCACTTCGCGGGTGTGTTTGTTGACCAGCAATTTACCGGCATCCATGGCCAGCAGGTATTCAAACTGCTCGGCTTCTTCGATGTAAGCGGTGGCGACGATAACCGTCATATTCCTGGTTTCCTGGCGCAATTCGTTGACCAGCGCCCAAAACTGGCGGCGCGAGAGCGGGTCAACGCCCGTCGTCGGTTCATCCAGAATCAGCAAATCGGGCGAATGCACCAGCGCACAGCACAGGCTGAGCTTCTGTTTCATCCCGCCAGAAAGCTTTCCCGCCGCACGATCCGGAAACGGCGCCAGTCCTGTCGCATCGAGCAGCCGCCGGATGCGCGCCTTGCGTTCGGCTGCGTTCAAACCAAACAGCCGCGCGTGAAAATCGATGTTTTCCTGCACGCTCAGCGTGGGATACAGGTTTTTACCCAAGCCCTGCGGCATATATGCAATACGCAGCGACAAACCCTCGCGCGCTTTCTTGTTGGCCATATCGCCGCCCAGCACGTGCACGCTGCCCGTTTGAATAGCGCGCACACCCGCCACCAGCGATAGCAAGGTTGATTTGCCCACCCCGTCAGGGCCGATTAACCCTACCGTTACGCCTTGCGGAATGGTCAGCGACACATCATTAAGCGCCTGCGTTTTGCCATAGCGATGCGAAACCCCTTGCAGGGAAGCGGCCAGAGGCGTTGCGGTTTTCATCGTGCCCGTCATCTTTGCTTCTGATCTGCGTCACCGTTCATGCCTGCCTCATGATGGATTTCCCGCCGCACGTTCACACGGCAGGACAACGAGGCGTTGCGTTCAGGCAGCTTAGGCAAATACGTTTCAGATCTCCCGATAAATTTCGCCAAACGGCAGCCTGAAGCGCTCGCCCCAGATGCCGTGGCCTGCTTTGCGGATGCCGCAGGCGACAATCATGTTGATTTCGGCGTCGAGGGGCGCGGCTTCATCGTAGTGGCGCACGGAGCGGCGGCGATTGAGGATGTCGTTCAGCGTCATGGCGCTTTACTCCTGATTCCTTGCCTCCGGCGCCGGCTGGGCTTCCGGATCCAAGGCAGCGACGGCCGCGCGCAGCCATTGCCAGGCCAATGTCTGCTGTTCGCCAAAGGCGTTCCACAGCGCGTCTTCGCTCATCACGCTGTATTCGCCCTGGGTGCGCAAGTCCACGTCCAACCCGTTCGCCAGCGCGTTGTAATAGCGGTTGTACTCGCCGCCAAAGTAAAACTGCGACAGCTTTTGCATGAGAGCGGCAGCGTGCTGCCAATCACTCTGCGCGGCTTGCAGTTTGGGCTGCCACTGCATCCATTCGCGGTAAAGCTGCTGGATTTCATCGATGCGCGTTTGTACTTCGGCAAGCGTCGGTTCGGAGTTCATCTTTGTCCTTTCTGCTATGAATCACGCTTTCCCAACTTTTCCCAAATTCCAGATACAGATGAACGGCAGGGTGAACGGAAAAGCGCCGTGCCGTCACTGCGGCAGCTTCACCACCAAATCGGCAGGCCATTGCGCCTGCTCATTCACGCGCACGTAGCCGTTGCCCGTCATACCGCCTTTGAGCAGGCCCTTATATTGCAGGGCGGTCGCCGACGGCACTTTCAGTTTGACTTTGAACATCAGCTTCGCCCGTTCGTTGACGGTTTCCACATTTTTCGGCGTGAACTGGGCATCGCTGGCAACGTAGCTGATTCTGGCGGGGAATACGGCATCGATGCTGTCGAGCACGATGCGCGCTTCGTCGCCCAGCTTCAACTGCGCGACCTGCGGTGCAGGCAGAAAGATATTCATGCTGGCATCGGCCGGGTCGAGCAGGCTGACGACCTTGCCGCCCGCCGCCAGCACGTTGCCGACATCGGCGATTTTGTACTCCACGCGCCCGTCAATCGGGCTGCGGATGAGCATGTCGTCGTTGGCCGAAGCCGCTTCGCTCATCTGCGCCTGCGCGGCGCTGATGGCCGCCTGCGCTTCGGCATGCGCTGCCTTGGCGGCAGCCACCGATGCGGCGGCGCTGTCGCGTTCGGCGCGGCGCTTGCGCAGCTCGCTTTCGGAAATCAGTTCGCTGCGGCGCATGGCGTGTGCGTTATCCAGCTCCATTTGCGCCACGTGCAGCCGCTGTTCGTAGGCTTTGATTTCGGCATTGGCGCGGGCAGCCGTTTCTTGCACCCGCTGTTTCTGCGCCTTGGCCGCTTCGACACGGCTGGATGCCGTATCGGATGACAGCTCGGCCAGCACATCGCCTGCGCGCACTTCATCGCCCTCTTCGGCGAACACAGCCTTCACCCGCCCCGGATACAGTGTCGCCACATCAATACGCTCCAGTTCCAGCCGGCCGTTAGATCGGGCCAGACCGTCGGGCGGCGCGCCAAGCTGTTCCTGCCGGTGAATGAGCCAACCGCCCACCACCAGTACGGCAAGTACGATGATGCCGAGAACGACGGGCAGGATTTTTTTCATCAGTGATTCTCCGCAAAACCTTTAGCAGGTCGTGCAAGCGCAACGCCCGCCGAACCGCGCATCTTGAGAGGAATTTTTATTCATTCAGCAATAACTGCATCATTCACGTTTTCCGATATGGCGTCAAACGCCGAGGTCGGCCAGGTTTTAGTCCGTACGCGGCGCGGCGCCCGGCGGCAGAATCACCCACATCTGCCCCTGCTGGCGCATTTTGCCTGCCCGGTCGCCGGCTTCCGCGCCGAAGCCCCAAAAATAATCGGCGCGCACGACGCCGCGAATGGCGCCGCCCGTATCCTGCGCCAGCATCAGACGATGCAGCGGTGCTGCCGAGTCCGGCTGCGTTGTCGCCAGAAAAACGGGCGCCCCCAGCGGTACATGGCGCGGATCGACAGCGATGCTGCGCCCGGCGGTCAATGGCACGCCCAGCGCGCCGTTCGGCCCTTCGTCGCCATTGACGGCGGATTCGCGGAAAAACACGTAGCTCGGATTGCTGTTGAACAAAGCGCCCGCCCGGCCCGGATTGGCGCGCACCCAGGTGCGGATGCCTTGCATCGACGCCTGTTCGACCGTCAATTCACCGCGCTCGACCAGTTCGCGGCCAATGCTGCGGTAGGGGTGTCCGTTCTGGTTGGCGTAACTGAGCCGCACCATGCGGCCATCGGTCAGGCGCACACGCCCGGAGCCTTGCACCTGCAAAAAGAACAGATCGACCGCATCATCCACCCAGAGCAGCGCATGATCGGCGTATTTCTGCATCTGACCGGTGATTTGGGCGCGCGAGTAGTACGGCACCACCTGATTGCCCTGTAAACGGCCGCGCAGACGCTGGTGCTTAAGGTCGGGCAGAATCGCGGACAGTTCGATGGTCAGCAGGTCGTCCGGCACACCCAGCGCCGGATAGGCGAATTTTGCCGTGCGCTGGCGGGCGCCTTGCAGTAGCGGCTCGTAATAACCGGTGATGAGGCCGCTCGTCGAGCCATCCGGGTTGGTTAGGCGATAGGGGCGAAAATGCGCCTCGAAAAAGCGGCGCAGCGCGGCCTGATCCGCCGCCGCGAGTGGTTTCGCCGCCTCACACGCCGCCCGCCATTGTGGCCATTGCGGGCGCTTTGACAGGGCCAGGCAAGATTGCAGGAAGGCCGGCCAGGCAGCGGACAGATCCTCGTTTTCCCAGCCGGGCAGATCGCGCCAGCTGGCCGGCTGCATCGGTCTTGTCGGGCTGTCTGCCAGCAGATCAGCCGCCGTATCAGAAGCCGTTTTTGCCGGCGGCGAAGAGGTCGCCGGTGTCGTCGGGCAAACCGGACATTCCGGCGCCGTCGAACACGCTGAAAGCCACAGCGCCGCCAACGCTGCGACATAAAAATGCATCGCCTGCTTGGGTCTTTCTTGCATCATTTGATAGAGTAAAGATTCTTCTGAAAGCACGAAGTATAGCCAAACACGCTGTTTTCCTACGGCATTGCCGCTTTTTGCAGCGCCCTCTGCCACCCGCCTGTTTGGCTTTATTCCTTGTCGCCGAACCCACGATTGATCAGGCCACACAGCGTCCAGAAAAAACCACTGGCCGACGCACTTGCCGCCTAACCATCGCGGAAAGACGAACAGGACCCTACACCGAAAAGACAATTTGAAAAGGCAATTCGCGCCATGACCGACACCACCCGCAAAACCGACCAGAGCTCCGACCAGAGACCCGACCAGACCTTCGCCCTTTTTCTGCATTTCCTGCAACGCGCCGAAACGCTGCTTGATCGCCTCGACCCTTTGCTGCCGCCCGCTTCCGCCGCTCCCGACTGGCGCAATGCCGTGGCCTTCCGCTGGCGCAAGCAGGGCGCGGCCGGCTTCCTGGCACCGGTACGCAAGCTTTCCCGAATCCGCCTCAGCGACCTGAAGGACATCGACGAGCAGAAAGCACGCATCAACGCCAACACGCGCCAGTTCGTCGCCGGCCAGCCGGCCAACAACGTCTTGCTCACCGGCACGCGCGGTTCCGGAAAGTCCTCGCTGATCAAGGCACTGCTCAATGAATATGCAAAAAAAGGCCTGCGCGTCATCGAGGTCGACAAGAACGATCTCGTCGATCTGCCGCTGATCGTCGAACTTATCGAGGAACGCCCCGAACGCTTCATCGTCTTTTGCGACGACCTTTCTTTTGATGCCGGCGATGCCACCTACAAGGCGCTCAAGGTCGCGCTCGACGGCTCGCTGGCCTCGGCGCCGGAGAACGTCCTGATCTACGCCACGTCGAACCGCCGCCACCTGATGCCGGAATATTTTGAGGAGAACCTTGAAACCAGCCGCGTCGGCGAAGAAATCCACCCTGGCGAAGCGATCGAAGAAAAAATCTCGCTCTCCGAACGTTTTGGCCTCTGGCTCTCGTTCTATCCTTTCGACCAGGATGCCTATCTCAATATCGTCGCCCACTGGCTCAAGCATTTTGGCTGCGACAAGAACGCCATTGCCCGCGCCGAGCGCGATGCGCTCAACTGGGCATTGATGCGCGGTTCCCGCAGCGGCCGTGTTGCCTGGCAGTTCGCCAAGGACTGGGCCGGCGCACAGGCTGTCCAATCTGCGGGGAAAACGGCGAAAAAAGCGCCATGAACGCATCGCTCAGCGGCATTACCCAGGTTTCGGCGGGAATCATTCTGCGCAGCGGAAAAAATGATCGAGACGAAAACAAAAACAGCGAATATCTGCTCGCCCAGCGCCCGTCAGGCAAGGTCTATGCGGGCTACTGGGAATTTCCGGGCGGCAAGGTCGAATCGGGTGAAACCTACCACGACGCGCTGACGCGCGAATTGCGTGAAGAATTGGGCATCAACGTCACGCACGCCTGGCCGTGGCTGATGCGGGAATTCGTCTATCCGCACGCGCGCGTCCGCCTGAAATTCTTCCGCGTCACGGCCTGGCGCGGCGATATTGTGCCGCTCGAACACAGCGGCATCACCTGGACGCGCATCGGCGATTCCCCGGCCGTTTCGCCTGTCCTGCCCGCCAACGGGCCGATTCTGCGCGCGCTCGGCCTGCCGCCGGTTTATGCGCTGACGAATGCGGAAGAAAACGGAATCGACGCCGAGCTGGCCCGTCTGGAAGCCGCGCTGCACAACGGCCTGCGCCTGATTCAGATCCGTGACAAGGGGCTGCCGCCGGCATCGCGGCTGCGCTTTGCACAAGCCGTCATGCAGAAAACCCGGAACTACGCAGACGCCATTGTGCTGGTCAATGATGACGAGGCGCTGGCACGCCAAATCGGCGCGCAGGGCTTGCACCTTTCCGCTGCGCGCCTGATGGCGCCTGATGCCTGCCACAACCTGCGCGCCAGTTTCTCCTGGCTGGCCGCCTCATGCCATACGGACGAGGAACTGGCCCGCGCCGCGGCGCTCGATCTTGACTTTGCGCTGCTCAGCCCCGTGCTGCCGACGCCCTCCCACCCCGGTTCGACGGGCATGGGCTGGCGGCCGTTTGCCCGCCGTGTCGAAAATGCGCCACTGCCCGTCTTTGCGCTCGGCGGTATGACGCCGGCGCGGCTCGATGAGGCCTGTACCCACGGCGCACACGGCATCGCCATGCTACGCAGCTGGTGAGCCGCCCGCCGGCGAGATGCCATTTCCGCCATCGCCGGCATTCCCGGCATCGGGATCGTCGGCCGGCGCCTGCGCCGGGATGCGGTAAGACTCCGACGCCCAGGCACCCAAATCGATCAGCTTGCAGCGCTGGCTGCAAAACGGCCGGTAGGGATTTTCCGGACTCCAGCGCGAATCGCCGCCACACTGCGGGCAGCGCACGATGCGTTCGGCGGGCGAGGTGTTTTCGGAATTTTCAGAGCGTTTCATAGAATGCAGAACACGAGATCGAACGGCACCTCGACATCACTCCCGCACTGGCGGGAACGCTGCCCGCTGAGCCCCAGCTGCGTGAAGCGGATATTAAGCGCGTAGCGGTTGGCGCTGATTTCGGGGATAAACGGGGTCTGCGGGTCGAGCATGACACGCACCATCTGCTGGGAGACGATGCCGCTCATCATGCGCTGGAACGCCCCGCCCGGCGCCAGGTGATGCTCCGGCTTACCGCTGCTGCCGCGCAGCAGACGGAGGACGACCTCCACCCCCTGCCGCAAGGGCTGGAAGGGGTAAAACCAGCCCAGCAGCTCCTCGCTCCGCACTTCCGGCGGCAGGTGCAGCCAGTAATGATAGGACGGCAGATCGAACTCACACATGCCGCCGGGGATCGACGAGCGGCTCTTGATCGCCATCAGCCAGTCGTTATCGCGCAGATGCTGCCCCAGTTTGCCGGGCATGGCGAGCAGGGCGGTAGATGCCTGCTCCAGTTCAGCAAGCACGCTGGACAGCGCATCTTCAGAAATCGCCGGATTATTGCGGAAACCGAGCAAAGCCTGGCGCTGGCGTTCCAGTTCCTGAATCAGGTCCAGCTTCAGATCGACGCGCCCGGAAACGTCAATAATCTCGAATAGCGCCAGCAGCGCCGCATGATGTTCATACGCGCCACTCTGCGCAAGGAAATAGTCAGCCTTGGCGAACAGATCCTCCAGCCGCAACAGCGTGCGAATCCGTTCGCTGAAAGGATATTCGTAAATAATCATGCGCTTACTGGCTCTGTATCACGGGCATCATTCTGCGGCATTTAGCGCAAAATCTCAACCGAAGGGGGATCGCCGCAAAACCCGAAGCGCCCGCGCCAGCCAGAGGCTTCCCAAAAGGATGCCCTGAAGCCCGTGTAAACAGGGCATCTCCGGCCCCCCTACCCGCCAGCCCTTTATTTATAAGGGTTCCAGAGGTGCCTACCCGGAAACGCCCTATTCATACGGAGTTGCGGACAGCCCTTTTTAAAAACCAGACAATCTATAGCGGCTCGACTTTGCCAAAAGACAA